>JAAFJH010000028.1 GCA_013298875.1 Synechococcales cyanobacterium bin2.concoct.b11b12b14.033 | reverse complement strand
AGGTTGGATTGGTATGAGAAATTTTCTTTAATCATATTTATTTAATTAATTTCGATGTAATTTATTATTTTTATATAACCAATAGTGCTAGGTTGAAAAAAGCATGAGTTTAGTTTATTAATGAGAGTTAGAGACTAAAAATAAAAAACTCATGGACAATAATTTTCTCATACTTTGCATATTTTTTTGTAGATGAAAACCTAACGATAAAATGGGAAAGAGATAGTCAAAGTAAATTAAGTGTCAGCGAAATAGTAACTATTGGAGTATTGTACGCATTGAAGAGAGTAGGTCAGAGAGAGTTTTATCGATGGTTAAAGTTCAATCATGAAAAAGATTTTCCGAACCTAAATGAAAGAACAAGACTTTTTAGATTGTTAAATACATACCATTACTTAGTTTGTGATTTTCTTGGACAGAAGACGGTATTCGGAGTTTGTGATAGTTATGGAATTGAATTAATTCACCCAATTAGAGAAGGTAGAAGTGATAAGCAAATTGGAAGAAAAGGAAAGTCAAATAAACGCTGGATTGTCGTTTTTAGTCTTGCAGCTAGCTTAAATCAATATGGTTTAGTTGTGAGTTGGGACTTGTCTACAGCGAATGTACATGATTCGGAATTTCATGATTTAGTGGAAAGACAGAGGGAGAGCTTGCAGTTAGTTGACTATGGTTTTCACGCTCGGGAAGGAGATCCAAAGAATATGAAAGTATGCAAGAGAGGAGAAAGGAATGAAAGAATGCTTGTTGAGACAGTTTTTTCAATGATGAGCAGGTATTTTAAAATGAAGCATATTTCTTGTCGAGTATGGGAGTACTTAGAAGCAAGAATTGCATATATTGTTGGAGCTTTTAATATTATGATTCAGCTTTTTGGACTTAAACCAGATAAAAATGGCTTTATCCCTCTTCACTTCCCGCAGTTCGGCCTTTAATTTTCTCCGCACCATTAGTTATATAACTTATTACTTTGGAATTTTGAATATGTCCCTTAGCCAAGTTACTATGTCTGGGGAGCTTTCTAACAAAAAGGCGTATTGGGTTTCTCTTTCAGTTGCTAAGTCCATAAGCCCTTCTTCAACAATTTCACTGGTAAGCAATCTATTATTAGCAGCATAAAATTTCTTCTCACCAATAGCTTCTGCTAAATAAGGTATAATCTGACCTTCCAATATAGCTTGATTCATTGGGTCTCCAACTTCTCCCTTAAGAGCGTCTGCTAATAAGGCATTGACTTTACGAAGATCAGTAACTATGTTCCCTTTTTCTTCTCTTGCTAAAGAACTTTGTCTTCTGCTGCTAGTCTGAGCAGATTTTTGCATGAGTCCTTGCCCACTTAATGGCTTTATAGTTGATAATTTCATTTCAAAAGTAATTTAGATATACAAGATTATTAGTTTAGAACTTTTTTACAAAAGCCAAATAAAAGTTTAGATTTAATTAATGATTAAAAAAATAGGGCAGATTTTTCTGGCGGATATTTTTTCTGATCTTTTAATCAAGCTATAATTAATAAAAAATTTATATTTTCAAGACAGTGTCCACCGAAGTAAATTTAAATAATATTAAAAAAGCTTGGCCTCAATTGGCTTCCTTGGCTGTTGAAAAGCGCAATCAAATTATTATTGAAATTGCCGATTTGATTAAAAACAATACAAAATATATTTTAGAAGCGAATCAGAAAGATATTATTATTGGCCAGGAAAATAAATTAACTAATACTTTACTTGACCGTCTGAGCCTGAATGAAAGCCGTTTAAATTCTATGGCAGAAAGTTTGTCTAAAATAGCAAGTTTGCCTGATCCTTTAAATATTGAAAATAAAACTTGGACTCATCCGCAAGGAATGTTAATAAGAAAAATAAGAGTACCAATTGGGCTTTTATTAGTAGTTTATGAAGCCAGACCGAATGTAACTACCGACACAATTGGCTTAGTAATTAAAACTGGTAATGCCGCTATTTTAAAAGGAAGCCGCCAAACCGAAAATACAAATATGGCTTTGGCTAAATATATAAAAATAGTTTTAGAAAAATATAATTTAGTTGAATGTTTTGGATTTTATAATTCATTAACCGAAAAGCAGTCCATTGAGCTAATTAGCGATAAAAATATAGATTTAATTATTCCTCGAGGTGGCGAAAAGTTAAAAGAATTTGTTAAAACTCATGCAAAAGCTTCGGTGCTGGGTGCTGGTGGAGGTTTATGTCATGTTTATATTTCTGACAAAGCTAATTTGAAAAAAGCCCAAGAAATTATTTTCAATGCTAAAACTCAGCGTCCGTCAGTTTGTAATTCGATTGAAACAGTTTTAATCCATCAAAATTTACTTAATACAAGCTCAATTAAAGATTTATTTCAGCCTTTGCTAGACCATAAAGTAATAATCAAAGCTGACCAAACAATTTGTGATTTGAATGAAAATTTTGAATTAGCCAAATATTCAGACTGGGAAACTGAATATTTGGATTTAATTTTATCGGTCAAATCAGTTAATTCGGCTCAAGAAGCTATTGAACATATTAATCAATATAGCACTGGGCATTCGGAAGCCATTATTACCGAAGACAATAAAGAAGCAGAAGTATTTTGCCAAGCCGTTGATTCAGCTTGCGTATATGTTAATGCTTCTACTCGTTTTACCGATGGGGAGGAATTTGGTTTTGGAGCGGAAATTGGTATAAGTACCCAAAAACTGCATGCCCGGGGGCCAATTGGTTTGACCGAGCTGACTACTTATAAATATTTAATTTGGGGGCAAGGCCAAGTTAGAAATTAAACCCCGGCTTTTTCATTATTTTTTGTATTATCTAATCTTCATAACTGCCTAAAAATCTAATTTGTTAAACCGAAAAATAAAGAATGTGCTTGGGTAAGAAAAAAGTAATTTCAAATTTTGATTTAATTTAATGCTTGACCTAGATGCAATTGTGGCGGCAAAAGCCAATTTAGATTTCGACTCGCCTCGCAGTAAAAAGAATTTAGACACAGCAGTCAGACAAAATCAAAAAATCCTATTAGAAGCCACCAATAAGTCGGTTGATTATATTACCCAAAGAAATAAACTTGGATCTTCCTTTGAGGCTTTATTTCGCTCTATCGGGTTAGGAGCGGGGGTCGTCTTTGGAGGGCCAATTGGAGCAGCGACTTTATCTTCTTTAGCAGGAGGCGTTGGACGTGGAGTAGGTGAGTATTTTGGTAATAAAGTTTATGGCGAAGCAATTGATAAAATGGAAGATTTAATGAGTAATTATAAATACAAACAACTTATTAATAATTATGCAATTAGTGAAGTTAAAGGCCAAATTAAATTAACCGATGAATTTTACAAACAAGCCCAGCAAGAAGTAACGAAAACAATTCAAGATATTGCACCTCAATAAATAAAAAAATGGGGCTAGTAGAAAAATTGCTTTAGAATTAAAAAATCTCTTGTTAAAAAACAAATGGCCGAGCCGCTTTATTTAAAATATCGACCACAAAAATTAGCTGAATTGGTCGGCCAGGAAATGATTGCCCGCACTTTAAACAATGCAATTGAAATGAAGCGAATTGGACATGCTTATTTTTTTACGGGCCCTAGAGGTTGTGGTAAAACTTCAAGTGCAAGAATTTTGGCCAAATCAGTTAATTGTAAAAATGGCTCAACCGCTGATCCGTGCGGGATTTGTACTAATTGTGTCGAAATTGCTCAGGGTATTTCACCGGACGTAATTGAAATTGATGCCGCCAGCCACCGTACTGTTGAAGATGCTGCTCAGGTTATTGAAAAATGCCATTTAGCCCCGCAAACCGCTCAGCACAAAATTTATATTTTTGATGAAGTTCATATGCTAAGCAAGGAAGCTTTTAATTCTTTGCTTAAAACCATTGAAGAGCCGCCTAACAATGTAATTTTTATTTTAGCAACCACAGAAGAGAATAAAGTTCCTCCTACTATTGTTAGTCGTTGCCAGAAATTTGCTTTTAAAACCATTGAAACAGAGCCTCTTTTGAAGCGTTTAAATTTTGTTTGCGAACAGGAAAATATTAAATTAACCGAAAAAGCCCTTTTAAAAATCGTTAAACAGTCAAAAGGCGGACTCAGAGATGCTTTAAGTTTGCTCGATCAGATTAGTATTTTAGCCCCAATTGGGCAATTAATTGAAGATAAAGCCGTTTTTGATTTATTTGGTGCCGTGTCTGAAGAAGCTTTAGAAGAGTTATTGAAAGCTTTAATCAATTATGATAAACAAAAGGCTTGGGAAATTACCGAAGATTTTTTGAAGGCTGGGCAAGACACTTTGCAATTGCAAAGAAATTTAATTGAATTCGCCACAGACAGGCTCGAAAAAGATATTAAGGAAAATAAAGCTTCGGATCATTTAATTTTTATAATTGATGAATTAATGAAAGCAGAATATTCTTTGCGTACGGCCAGTCAGCCAATTTTAAAGCTAAAAACAATTATTTTAAGTTTATGCATTCAAAATACAAATCAAGTTTCTTCCTCTCCAAATCAAGACTTTCAGGCCATAAATAATACAAATTTCAATCCAGATACTGAAAAACAAATTCAAGTTCTAACGCAGCGGGTTTTGCATTTAGAAAAAATTCTAGAAAATTCAAATAAAAGCTATATTACTCAAGCTTCAACCGCTCCGACAAATGAATCAAAAAAGGTATCAACAGTAAAATCGGAATCAGAAAAATCAAAAAATTCAGACCCCACAGAACCAACAATTCAAAACCCTATTCGTGCAAATTCAACTGACTTAAATAACTTTGAAGAGATTTTACAAAATTTATATTTAAAACTTAATCCAGTTACTAAGGCTTTAATGCAAGGCGGTCGAGTTTTTATTTCAGCCATTGAAAACGATGAGGCTATTTTTTCAATTCCAACTAACTTAAAAACCTTTTTTGATAAATTAAATAATCCAAAAAAAATCACCGACCTTGAAGCTGCAATAAATGAGGTTTTAAGTAAACCCATAAAAATTCAATTTAAACTTAGTGATTCCAATAGTCCAACAAATTCATCTGCTCCGTTCAATAATTCAAATTTTTCAAGTTCTCCTTTACCTTCCTTAAGTAGTCTAAATCAGTCTTTAAGCCAAAAAGAAGAAATAAATTCCAACTTAGAAGAAGACAAAAAAAAAACTGAATTAAAGCCAGTTCAAACTCCATCAGACTCTCTAACACCCAAAACTAATAATCAAATTCCTCCCGCAAATACCTTTAAACAAGCTCCAAACGAGAAAACAATATCAGCAGCTTCAAATTCAAATCAAAATATTTACTTTACTGATGATTCAGACATTATCCAAGCCGCCAAGAAAATTTTAGGAGCCAAATTTTAAGTTTTGGGAAAGGAAAATGATATTATTTAACTTTATGTCTTTAAATTTATGCGTCAGTTTATTTATTTTTTAATTATAAGTTCTTTTCTCTGTCCGCTGAGTAACATTAACTCTCAAGCAGCTGACAATTTTCATTCTCCTTACAATTCTTCTGTCCCGGAAAAGACAAATAAAATTATTAGTAAAAAAATTAATAATTGTCCAGATAAACCAAAATTACTTTTAATTAGTGATTCAGAATGGTGTGAAATTTATAATAATGCTGACAAAGCCATTTCAGAGCAAGGTTTAAGCGAAAAATTAGGTCATGAAAAAGCTCTTTCAATTATGTTAGGTTTAGTTTTTAAAGAATCTTCATTTCGTAAAAATATTAAAGGAAGAGCGGGAGAAATAGGTTTAACTCAAATTATGCCTTCAACTGGTCAATTCATCTGCCAAATGAAAGAAAAAGATTTATTCAATGCTGAAAATAATTTAAACTGTTCGGCTAAATATTTAAATTTGCTTTTATCGGACAATTATTTTGCCGGAGATTTAGAAAAGGCTTTAATTGCTTATAATCAGGGCTGGGGAAATGTACAAAAAGGTATTTTCTTTGCCGAAGACATTCATTATGCCAATTTAATTATGCATGAATATGCCCCGTTATTTGTACTGACTAAATAAATTTTTCAATAATTTAACAAAGAGGCGGAAAAAAAACAAAATTTGAGGCATAATCTATGCTATTCAACAAGGAGTTTATAGAGAGTGTCTACCAATAATAATTCTTTGCAAGTTAGTAATAATGCTCTTGAGTTTTGGCTAAGAAGGCTTCATTCACTGACTGGTCTTATTCCATTAAGTTTATTTGTAGTTTTTCATTTAACTGCTAATAATTCAGCCATCAAAGGTCCAGAAGCATTTAATGCTGTGGTCAATATCCTCAGAAGTCTACCTTACTTGGAAATAGTAGAAATTTCTATTTTAGGAATACCAATTTTATTCCATGGCCTTTATGGTTTAATCATTACCCCACAATTCGCCCGCAGCAATTTGGGAGCCTATTCTAAAGTTCATAATTGGACTTATTATTTGCAGCGTATTACGGGAATAATCATTTTTATTTTTATAGCCGTACACATTTGGCAATTCAGATTCAATGAAGATTTGGATTTTGAAGCAGTAGCAATACCCTTAAGGCAGCCAGCTTGGGCAATTGCTTATTTTATTGGGATTACCGCCACTGTTTATCATTTCGCAAATGGTTTGTGGAATTTCTTTATTTCATGGGGATTTACTATTGGTAAAAATGCCCAAACAGTGTCTGGTTATATATGTGCATTAATTGGTCTAATTGTTCTGACTATTGGATATTCAGCTCTATGGGCTTTTTACTCCAGCTTGCCAAATTAAAAAATTACTAATTTTTAGGTTAAAAAAATGTCATCAAGTGAAAATAAAAAAAGAAAAATAGCCATCATTGGAGGCGGTTTAGCTGGACTTTCTTCCGCTATGAAAATTGCTGAAATGAGCTTAGAAAAAAAAGATATTATTGTACAGCTCTTTTCAATTGTGCCGGTCAAACGTTCTCATTCGGTTTGTGCTCAGGGCGGTATCAATGCAGCTAATAAAACTACCGGTGATTCTACGTATCAGCATTTTGACGATACGGTTTATGGCGGCGACTTTTTGGCTAATCAAGGTCCCATCAAAAAAATGTGCGATTCAGCCCCTGATATTATTGATTTATTTGACCGGATGGGAGTACCTTTTAACCGTACTGCTGAAGGCCGAATTGACCGTAGACGCTTTGGTGGAACCTTACACCCCCGGACTGCTTATGCCGGTGCTACAACTGGACAACAATTACTATATGCTTTAGACGAGCAAGTTCGCCGTTATGAAGCTGAGGGTTTAGTTGAAAAATATGAAGGTTGGGAATATTTATCCGCAACTTTTGATACAAATGGGGCTTGCTGTGGTATTATCGCTCAAAATTTGGTTACCATGGAAATTCAGGCTTTCCCAGTAGATGCTTTAATTATTGCAACTGGCGGTCCTGGTTCAGTTTATGGTCGTTCCACAAATTCGGTCAGTAATAATGGTTTGGCAGCGGCTTCTTTGTATAAACAAGGTGCCAAATATGCTAATGGAGAATTTATACAAGTTCATCCAACGGCTATTGGCGGAGATGATAAATTAAGATTAATGTCTGAGTCAGCCCGGGGAGAAGGTGGACGTGTTTGGGTTTATGGTGATGCGAGCAAAACTTGGATTGATACAGAAGGGATTGAAAGACCCTGCGGAGAAACTGGTAAGCCTTGGTATTTCCTCGAAGAAAAGTATCCAGCTTATGGAAATTTGGTACCCAGAGATATTGCTACGCGTGAAATTTTTAAAATAGTTTATGAATTAAAGCTTGGAGTAAATGGACAACCTTTTGTGTTTTTAGATGTTTCGCATATTTCGCGTGAAAAAGGACGTGAATTTTTAGATCGAAAATTAAAAGGTATTTTAGAAATTTATGAAAAATTTAAAGGAGTAGATCCCCATGAAGTTCCGATGGAGATTTTTCCGGCTGTGCATTATTCAATGGGCGGTTTATGGGTAGATGATAAAACCCATATGACAAATTTGACCGGTGTTTTTGCGGCTGGGGAAGCTGATTATCAATATCACGGAGCCAATAGATTAGGAGCCAATTCTTTATTATCCTGTGTGTTTACTGGTTTGCATGTAGCTGGCCCAGAAGCGGTTAAATTTGCCAGAAGCCGTGAAAAAGCTGCTTGGGAACTGCCTACTGAAATATTTGAAGCAGATGTTAAGAAAGAAAAAGATTTTATTAATAAACTAATGAATTTGAGCGGTACTGAAAACCCTCGTTTAATTCATGCTGAGCTGGGAAATATTATGACTGAAAATGTAACCATTGTGCGGAATAATGAAGCCTTAAGAAAAACGGATGAAAAAATTCAGGAATTACAAAAACGCTTTTGGAATATAACTGTGCCTGACAAAGGTAATTGGGCTAATCAATCCATCAGATATGCTCATCAATTATATTACATGTTACATTTGGCTCGGGTCATTGTTTTGGGTGCTTTGCAAAGAAATGAATCACGCGGAGCTCATTATAAACCGGATTTCCCCAATACTAATATTGATTTTCTCAAAACCACAATTGCGACTTATAATAAAGATAATGACAGTCCAATTATAAGCTATGAAGAAATTGATACGTCTTTAATTCCGCCCAGGGCAAGAGATTATACTAAAAAAACAGTTAGTGCCGCTGGAGCCATCAGTAATTAATTATACGGAGAATAAATATTATGTTAGAAGAAAATCAAAAAGAAGAATACCAATTAGAGGATGAGGAAGGGGAAGAATTAAGTGTTTCGAGTGCAATTGAAGAAATAACTTATGAATTATCCTCTCAGTCTGAAACTTTAGAAGAATTAATTTCAATTCAACGGGAAAGATTGGAAGGAGAAAAGAAATTTCAGGAGCAATTGATTGATTTACTAGAAAAATTGGTTAATAAATAAAAAAGGAAATTATCATGAATACTAATAATACGATGACGACTGAGACACAAAAAACTGTCAAATTTAGAATTAAAAGACAAATTACCCCTGATTCGGAAGCTTATTGGGAGGATTTTGAAATTCCTTGGAAAGCAAGCTTAAATATTATTACGCTTTTAATGGCTCAGCATACTCATCCAGTCACCTCATTGGGTCATAAAAGTACACCAGCTAGTTATGAAGCGAATTGCCTTGAAGAAGTTTGTGGATCTTGCACTATGGTAGTTAATGGAAAAGTTCAGCAGGCTTGTACCGCTTTAGTTGATAAATTAGAACAGCCTATTAGTATAGAACCAATGAGTAAATTCCCGGTAATTCGTGATTTAATGGTTGATCGCAAGCGGATGTTTGAATCTTTGAAGTGGATTAAGGGTTGGAATCCTGTGGATAATACTGCTCCATTAGGCGAAGGCCCTCGTATATCTCCGTCGGAGCAAGAAAAAGCCTATAATTTCTCACGGTGTATGACTTGTGGTTGTTGTTTGGAAAGTTGCCCGCAATGGTCAGCTGACGAAGGTTTTATTGGCCCGCAGGCAATTGCCCAAAGTGTATTATTTAATATTCACCCAACAGGCAAAAGCTTAGAAGATGAAAGAATTAAAGGTTTAATTGACAATGGCTTAAATGTTTGCGGCAATGCTCAAAATTGTGCGGCTGTTTGTCCGAAAGAAGTTGATTTAATTGGGGCTATTTCTCAGGCAAATTGGCAGGCAACTAAATATATGGCTAAGCAAATTTTAGGCAATGGTCATTAATAGGGTGTATCGGAAATAAGTAAATTTAATTTATTTTAATTTAACCTTTTTATCCATCGAACTCACGTTAATTGATTCTCAATCTGCTTTTAGCTTAATTTATGATAAATTAATACTCAACCTTCAAATCTAAGTGTTCAAGATGTTAAGAATAATCAATTATACAAATCCTTACTCTACCCGTTCTCCTGCTAGTAAAGGTGGGTCTCAAGATGCCACTAATAATGGTTGGAATCTAAAAGAGACGTTTTATAATGGACGTAAGCGTGAAAGTAGTTATACGGGTTCAGGGTCACCAACAGCAACACCACTACCACTACCAACACCAACAAGAGATACACGACAAAGTGAAGGTTAAAAATCTCCTGTTTTCCTTCCTTTAATTATTAAATTCTCAATTCTTATTCTCCATCTTTCTTACGGAATAAATTAGCAAAATTTTCAGCAAAGCCAGCTTTTCTACTTTCTTTATTTTCCAAATTTTCTTTACTGATAAGTTGAATTAATTCAGCAGGCAAGTCTTTCTTATTGGGAATTTGAACATTAAATTTTATATGATGACTTCCCGCTTGTCCACTATCTAGTTTAATGCCTTGCGAGTTAAGAGTGGTTAAAGTATTTGGTTGTAAACCAGCCTTTATTTCAATCGTCTGAGAGCCATGAATAGTTTCAATTTCAATTTCGTCGCCCATAATAGCCTGCCAAACACTAATGGTTTTTTCTTCAAAAATATCAAGGCCTTGTCTTTTAAGTTTGGGATGAGGTTTAACTTTCAGTAAAATATACAAATCTCCTGCAGGGCCACCATTGCGTCCGTCATTGCCCTTTTGTGGCCAAATTAAACGGCTACTGTCTTCTGCTCCTTTCGGGATTTTAATATCAAGCTCATTTTCTTCTTTGATTTGGCTTTGTCCAGCACAAACTTTACAAGGAGTTTTTATAATATTGCCAGTGCCTTTGCAGGTGGGACAAGTACTTACTTGGGTAATAACCCCCAAAAAAGACTGCGTGGCCATTCTTACTTCGCCATTACCTTTACAAGTTGGACAAGTTTGCACTCCTACGTTTGGGTCGGCACCACTACCATCACAAGCTTTGCAATTAATTAAACGGTTTAATTTTATTTTCCGATTGACACCAAAAGCGGATTCCAAAAAGTCAAGTTCTAAAATTACCTGAACATCACTTCCTCTTTCTCGTCTTTTACGTCGACTCCCACCACTTGCTGAGGCTGAACCACCAAGGAAAGTTTCAAATAAATCACTCAAATCATCAAATAAATCAGAATTGGTGAATTGCGAAGAGCCTCCACGCCCACCTTGAGTAAAAGCTTCATGTCCGTATCTTTCATAAGCCGCTTTTTTTTGTGGGTCGGCTAAGATAGAATAAGCTTCACCAATTTTTTTAAATACTTCTTCATTTCCGGTATCTTTATTATCTGGATGATATTTGCGGGCTAATTTTTTGTAATTTCTTTTTATATCTTCCGGTGAACAATTTTGGTTTAGCTCTAAAAGGGAAAAATAATCTTCTTGATTTGACATAATTTTTTATATTTTTTTATTTTATTATTTTTATTTACTAATTACTGAAACACCAACTTGAGCTGGCTTTAAAACTTTTCCGTGCAGAGAATAGCCAGGCCTAAAAATTTCTAGCACTAAACCTTCTTCTTCGGCTGGAATTTGGGTAATTGCTTCATGAGACATTCCATCAAAAGCAATATTAGTTTTATCAATTAATTTAAAACCAATTGAATCGAGAGTGCTAATTAAATTTCCCCAAATCATTTTCATCGAATTAAACACTTGATTTGAATCAGAAGCATCTGAAAAAGATTTCATTGCATAATGAAAATTATCAAGAGCTGGAACTAAAGCCAACATAGCTGGTTCAGCCGCATAAAGTCTCATTTGCTCTCTTTCTTGCTGAGTGCGGCGTAAAAGGTTTTGATAATCTGCCATTGATCGTTTTAGTTGATCATCAAGTTGTTGATTTTTTTCTTCTAGCTCAGTTATTCGGGCTGTTAAAAGGTTTTCATTTGCGGCTATATTGTCTGCATCAGGAAAAATTTCATTATTATTTATAGACATAATTTTTTTGACTCAAAAACGATAATTTTTAAAATATTTATTTATTTTAGAATATCCGGAAAATTTAGGCTTTTAAAACTTGCCTATATAATGAATTTTTATTTAGAATCAACAAAGTTTTAAATAAAAAACAATAAATAACAGTAATTAGTAGGTCATGACCGCCAAAGATATTTTAATAAGCACCGAAGACAAAATGAAAAAAGCTTTTGAGGTTTTTCAAGATGAACTAAAAACTTTTAGGACTGGAAGAGCTAATCCAGAAGTTTTTAAAAGAGTAAGAGTTGACTGTTACGGATCAAGCATGTCATTAACTGATGTAGCGGGTATTACTGTCCCAGACGGCCGTAGTTTTTTAATTCAGCCCTTTGATAAAGCTAATTTAAAAGCCATTGAAACCGGAATTATAAACTCAGATTTAGGTTTTAACCCTTCTAATGATGGAAATTGCATAAGAATTAATATTCCGCCCTTATCAGAAGATAGACGCAAAGATTTAATTAAAACTTTAAATAAAACCGCTGAAGATAAAGGCCGGGTTGTGATAAGGAGTTTGCGCCGAGATACTCAAGATAGTATTAAAGAACTTAAAAAAACTGGTATTTCGGAAGATGAAATAAAAAAAGCCCTTGAAGATTTAGAAAAATTAACCTCAAAATATGTCAAGCTTTTGGAAGAAGCGGTTAGCAAAAAAGAAATTGAATTAAAAACTATTTAAAATAATTGTAATTGTATGAAATATGACCAAAAAAATATAATTGGCAAAACTATTTTTGTTTCGATTATTTATCTTGATAAAAACAATCAATTTAAAGATCAAATTCAAAATTGTGGCCAAATTATTAGAGCTAATAGTAAAACAATTGAATATCAATTAATTGACACCGATCAATCATTTACGA
Source organism: Synechococcales cyanobacterium bin2.concoct.b11b12b14.033 (assembly GCA_013298875.1). Lineage (GTDB taxonomy): Bacteria > Cyanobacteriota > Vampirovibrionia > Caenarcaniphilales > Caenarcanaceae > JAAFJH01. Next base: position 10,286 of record JAAFJH010000028.1, on the reverse strand, counting down.
TTCCGGCTTACTATGACAATATAGACGAAGCGGATCCAGAATTAGTTTATTTACTTGACCAAAAAGATCTAAGGCCACTCAAAATAGATTTGGTGAGTACTTTTACCGTTATACCAGAAGAATGAATACTGAAAATCCAAAAACTAAAGAACATATTCAGCGATGGAAGTCGGGTTTATTTTTATCGGTAATTGGTTTTGGTAGTTTATATTTTGGGGGTTGGGTTTTTGCGGGTTTATGCTCAATTTTATTTTGGATTTCGGCGGGCGAATTTATTATTATTTCCTCTTCGGGTGGAGCTAATACTTTAAAAAAAACGCTTAAAACTTTATGTGCTTTAGCTCCTTTATCCGCTGTTATTTCTTATAAAGCTTTGGGAATTTGGTTGGCACTTTCGGCCTGTTTAATTTTATGTTTATTTGTGGCACGTTCTTCCGAACAGAAAAAATTTAATTTGATTGATTTAGCTTGTACACTTTCGGCTCTTTTATACGTCGCCTGGATACCCTCTCATTGTGTTTTACTTAGGCAATTAGGTGCTTTTTATTTATTATTTCCGCTTGTACTAGCTGTTGTGAATGATATTGCGGCTTATTATTTAGGTAAAGCTTTTGGTAAAACAAAATTGGCCGAAAGTATAAGCCCTAATAAAACAATTAAAGGTTCAATTGGCGGGCTGTTAGCTGGCTGTAGTGTGGGAGTTTTATTATTTTATTTTTACCCAGATCCAATCGTACAAAAAGACTTTCCGCTTTGGGAAATTTTATTAATGTCAATTGTTTGTACTTTAACCGCTCAATTTGGAGATTTAGCTGAATCTTTAATGAAACGTTCAGTTGGCTTAAAAGATGCTGGAGATTTAGTTTCTGGGCATGGAGGAGTGCTTGACCGCTTCGATAGTCATATTATTCCTTATACGCTTTGTTATTACTTTTTTACCGGCTTTTTTAAGCTTTAAAACTTATTTAACGGGATTTTAAATTATAATTTATTGCTTTCTACAACCTAATTATTCAAAGTTTATTAATGACTTTACGAAAAAAAGAAAAACTCAAAAATCACTTTGTTTTTAAAAATTTAAAGTCTTTAAACTTATTGAATAAAAATAAATTTTTCATTTTACTTTCCAAAACTTGGCCTCCTAAAGCTGATCAAAAAGTTTTAGATTTTCCGCAAATTGCTTTTATTGTCAGTAAAAAAAAAGTAAAATTGGCAGTCAACCGCAATAAAGCCAAAAGAAGGCTGGGTGAAGCTTACCGCCTTTTAAAGCCCGAATTTAAAGATAAAATTCAAAAATTTCAGTATTTAGTTTTTTTATTAAATGAAAATATTGTAAATGCTACTTTGTCTGACTTAATGAGTTGTTTGCAAAAAGTCAGATTTTCATAGATTCAGATTCACTTACAAATTTATTTCATTTTCAGGCTTTAGGTGGGTTTTGTAATTTAGTTTGCAAATAGGCATTATACAAAAATGCTAATCGGGAATTGTTTAACCGTTCTTGAACTGCTTCTGGGTTTAATTTATCTTTGCCAATATTATTTTGCATTAAAACATTTTCAAGTTCTAATTGTCTATTGGCCGCTTTTTCAATATTTTGAGTATTTTCATTTTCATTTTTGCTTGAAGGTGAAATACCAATAAATGGTGAAAAACCTAACTTTATAGCTCCTGACGGCTTATTATCTTGTTCATTCGGTTTAGTATGACTATTAAAAATATTAGCCGTTGAATTATAAATATCAGCTAAATTATTTTCTGGACGACCAGGCAAGCTAAAATCAGAAGAATTAGTTTTAATTTGAGTATTTGGTTTTACTTTCGGCCAATTGGATTTCTCCGGACTTTCCATTAGCTTATTAAGCGTTTCATTAATTCCTTGCCCTAAATTAGCTTTTTGATTAAAGACATTTTCAAAGTGTTCGGTTAAACCTTTATAAGAGGTAGTATTGCCAGTTAATTGATCAGCGGGTCTTTTATTAATTTGAAATGGAATAATTATTTTGCCTAAATTTTGATTTTTAGCATCTTTAGGAAATAAACCTGATTCTAAGATTTGACTGCCCATACCAGAGCCAATACTTAATAAAGCTATATTATGAATTTGTTTTAGCTTATTAAACAGAAAAGCCGAATTTATTTCTTTTAAGTCTTTATTATTTTCGTCATTTTTAATTTGATCAATATCTTTCTGGGTCAGCCCTTCAGTATAAGCTTTGGTTTGAGCTAATAAATTGTTTAATTCTTTTTCAAATTTGGTAATTATTTCTCCCCTTTTTATAGGATCCAATTCCTTCTCTAAAGCTTGCATGGTGGGCTTAATTAATTTTTCATTTATATAATTTGGGTTTTCATTCATTTTGCGTATGATCAAGGCAGTGCCAGTTTCACTTTCTAATTTATTTAAAGGTTTTTCTTCATTATCTTCGGGCAGTATTTCGTCGAATTTTTTTAATTCAGCTTTTAATTTAGTTTTTATTTCTTCTACCTTTTCTTTTTCGTCTGGGTTTAAAAAACTCACTCCGTCAAATTCTGCAGTTAAAAGTTCATCAATTTTAGAGACAGTTTCTTTAATACTATTTTGAGTATTTTCTACTCTTCGGAATGGGTCTTTAGACGGTATATTTTTATTAACTTCGCCAAAAGCTTTTTCGAACTCAGCTGGTTTGCCTACTTTTCCGCTTAACATGCGAACTTTCATTTCTTGAAAATCTTTCTTGTCAGGCACTAAAAATTTTTCTTGCTTGCTAAAAAAGTCTTTTTCACCATTCTCGCCTGTTTCTGCTTTCGAATCAAAATCTTTAGCATTCAAGCCATAGCCAGCAAATATTTCATTCCAGTTTTGCATGCCGGTTTTGACATTATCTTTTAAGCTTTTGGATGTAGTCGGTAAGCTCTTCATAAAAGCTCTTAATTCTTCTTTCTTCCCGGCTATGGCTTCTTGAACAGGATCAACAATTGCAACAGGAACAGCAGCACGGCTCCCTGATACCAGCATAATATTAGCCCCTGCTGTAGGTGGATTATTGGGATTTGGCCTTTGGCTTTGAATAACGGGCTGGGCAAGGCCATCAACTTGCTTATTAGAAACTGTAATATTTATTGGATTAGCAGAACCACCACTTGTAATTTCAGCTTTAGTTCCCGGAGCCAAATTTACGTTAATTACTGGATTTTTTTGAGCCTGAGGACTAGCAGCTACTTGAGCCGCAGGTTGTGTTTGACTAATCATAAAGGTAGTAGCATTCATAGTTTAAATATCCTCCAAGCCGATTAATTACTAAATAAAAGTTAAGCTTATAAATTTTGATTTTCAGGAATACTCTTTTAAAATCAAGTTTTCCTCTTACTTTTAATCTTAAGGTTTAATTCTTATAATTTAATTAACTTAGTTTTAAATACAAATTATTAAACCAATTAATTTATAATCTTTATTTTTAATTTCTAAAATTCATTCTTTCCAGCCTGTCCGTAGGATAAGCAAGTTAAGCTTTATTCTATAATATGTCCTTTAATAGCCCAAGGATTGACTTCTTCAACTTTTACTTTTACCAAGTCGCCTGGTTTTTTATCCGGATTCCCAATAAAATTACAAACTTTACCTGATCTTGTTCTTCCGCTCCAAACGGCTGAATTTCTTTGACTTCGTCCTTCAATTAATATTTCATGAATACTATTTACTGGGTATTTTTTACGGCTTTGTTTTTCAGCTATTTCGGTTACCAAAGCATTTATATGAACAATTCTGGCTTGTTTTTTATCAGCTGATACTTTCAAATTAGGATCTAATTCCCATTTGGCGCCGGGCGTATTAGTGCGTGGTGAATACATGGCGGTTATACAAGAATCAAAGCCGATTTTTTCAATGGTTTTACAAGTATTTAAAAACTGTTCTTCCGTCTCACCCGGAAAACCAACAATAAAATCACTCGTAATTCCGGCATTTGGCATTAAAGAGCGGATTTTTTCAACCATTTTTATATATTTATCGACTTTATATACTCGTGCCATACGACGCAAAGTTTCATCATCACCCGCCTGCATTGGTATATGAAAATATTCACAAACTTTTGGCAATTCAGCCACTGTTTCAATTAACTCATCGGTTACATGGTGAGGGTGTCCGGTTAAAAAGCGTATTCTCTCCAGCCCTTCAATATCATGAATATTCCTTAATAAGCTTGCCAAGGAAGTATTATCATTAAAGTCGAGTCCATAAGCAGTTACATTTTGCCCCAAAAGAGTTACTTCTTTAAAACCATCTGCCACTAACTTTTCAATTTCTTGTTTTATAAAATCTAAACTACGGCTTTTTTCTCGCCCACGAACTTGCGGGACAATGCAATAAGTACAATTAAAATTACAACCTAAAATAACATTTACCCAAGCTGTAACGGTTGTTTGCCTAATAATTGGAGTTTCTGGTATTTCTTCGGGTAATTTTTCATATAATTCACATTGTTTTTCGCCTGACTTTATTCTCTCTAGCAACAAGTCTGGCAAACGGTGTAAATTATGGGTGCCAAAAACAATATCGATATAAGGCATTTTCTTTTGAATTTGCTGGCCTTTTTCCTGTGCCAAACAACCTGACAAAGCAATTAAAGTATTTGGTCTTTGCTCTTTCAGCTTATTCCAGCGTCCCAAATTACTATAAGCCTTATCAGCAGCTCCTTCCCGGATGGTACAAGTATTAATGATTAATAAATCTGCTTCTTCCGGTTTATCAATTTCTTTATAATCTAATTCTGATAATAAGCCTAGCATTCTCTCTGAGTCAGCTTTATTCATCTGGCAACCAAGCGTTTCAATATAACAATTTGGCATTTAATTTAACTATCTATTTTAATAATAAGTAAAATTTTACACCCAATCAGGAAAAACTAAAATTATGAAAACTTTGGTTGTAAATTGATATATATTTTAACTATTCGAAAGCCAAATTATTGTATCTCGAAAGCCAAATCATGGTCGTATCCGAGGTTTTTTTGCAATTGATTTAACTTGTCCAGATTCTTTTGCTGCTGAGGCGATAATTTTGAAAGGTGATGATTTGGTCTACTAGATTGTAAATTAGACGAACTTAAAGGTTTCTGGAGTAAATCTCCAATTGAGTTTGCAATTTGCTGGAAAAATTTAGGTGTGATGATTTGACTAGACCTTTCCTCTTGCTGAGGTGAATCTTGTGAATAAATTTCCCTTAATATTGGATCAGTATGCTCAAGTCCAATATTTAATTGGGGACTAAAATTCTCGGATGTTTTATCTGGTGTTTTAACAGCATTAGGGATGGAGTTACTTTTCGGCTGGGGTAATTTTTCTGGAGATGACTTTTGTACCCTGCTAAGCATGGCAGCAATCAAATCACTGCTAGGCGGTTTTGGCAATGCGGTAACTGCTTGCAGAGTATCTGCTCCTAAATCTCCGACAGCTCCGGGAAGGCTATCTAATAAATGACTTGGGTTCTTTTCTATAGTTCTAACTGAAGTATAAAGAAGATTAGGCTCCTGATGAGTAACTCGAAGTGTGTCTCCTTTCCTTAATGCAGGGTGAACAAATGGAGAGCGAACATTGTGAAGAGAAGGTGTGCGAGCTGAGACTGAAGCTACCATGGTTTTAATTTATAATTTCAATTTGTAAGATTTTTTTATTTTTACATAAACTATTTGTTGAGTTCCAGTTTTTAAGAATGTATTAATTATTTACAATTTTTCAATTTATTATTAACAAAAAATTAAAGAGTATTAAGTTTTAGGTAAATAATTGATTAGGTTACAAAACTTATAAGAGAAGTAGGCAGAGGTATAAAACCGTAATATTAAAAACTCAGATAATATACGCAATCTTGTTTCTAATCAGTATTCCCATTAATTGATAATAATCAAAAAGTTTTTCTGAAAAATTTATACTTTTTTCTCATTACTATTTTATTCACATTAAAAAGAGATTTAGCTCTTAAGAGTAATAAAGAAAATTAGCCCCATCTCAACTGACCTTTCAAGGAAAGGCTTTTAGTCAAATTTATAAAATCTTAATTAGTTCTTATTTTGAGTTAATTATAAATGAAGCTAGAATGTAAAAATTAATTCAAAGAAGTAAAATTAAGAATTTTTATTGAAGTTTTAGTCCGAAAGTCTAAAAGCAAGTTCTGACTCAGACCTTTAAATCAAGTATTTACGCAAAAAGCTATTTTAAAAGCAATTTAAACTACAAAAAGGAAACATGGACAAAATTAATAATCAAGCCCCAAAATCTTATTCAGACGCCGTAAAAATGAGCAAATGTGAAGACCAATGGTATAAAAAATTCGGCTCATTTTTAATTGGTATTGTTAATGGACGCAAAGATTTTCTACATAGTTGCGGGGTTGTGGGATTGTCAATGGTTTTAATTGCTAGTGTTCCATCAGTTGAGGCTGATCCAGCCGTTAATGCTTTACCAACTGGCTATCAATCGGTGGCGGGGAATGTCCAATTTAATGAGAATGCCAATACCTTAAATGTTTCAAGCCAGGCCAATAGCTCAATTGCAAACTACCAAACCTTTAATGTTGGCCAAAATGCGACTGTTAATTTTAATTTACCAAACTCTCAGTCAGCTATTTTGAATCGGGTTACTGGTGGTATTGGTTCTGAAATATTTGGTTCAATCAATTCAAATGGAAAAGTCTTTTTAGTTAATCCAAGCGGGGTTTTATTTGGTTCAACCTCTCAGGTCAATGTTGGTTCATTGGTAACTTCTACCTTAAATACTAGTAATGAAAAGTTTTTAAAAGGTAATTATAGTTTTGAGCAACAGGGAAATACACCAGCAAGCATAGTCAATCAAGGAAAAATTACGGCTAAAGATGGTTCAGTCGTTTTACTAGGTGGAGCAGTGCAGAGTACTGGTTCAATACAAGCAGCTCCAAATGGCTCCATTCAAATGGCGGTTGGTAAGTCAGCTACTATTTTAACCAATGATGGCATTAATGTTGATGTGCAAATAAATGAAGCTTTGCAAGAAAAGGTAGAAGGTATCCAAAGTGCAATTTCGAATACAGGCTCTTTAAGTGCCAATTCCATAAAGGCTCAAGCCGAATTAAATGGTGCTATTTATGATCAAGCTATTAATAATGCTGGCTTAATTCAAGCAAATAGCTTTACAAATAAAAATGGAACTATTGAGCTTGTAAGCAAAACGGGAATTGTGGAAAATACGGGAAGCCTAATTGCTAATAATTCAAATGGTAAGGGCGGAAATATAAAAGTAATTGGTACAGAAACTTATTTATTAAATAATTCACTCGTTGAGGCAAATGGTAAAACTGGTGGTGGAACAGTTTTAATTGGGGGTGATTATCAGGGGCATGGGGAACATAATTCAAAAATTACCTTTTTAGATAAAAACTCAAGTATAAAAGCTAATGCTATTGAAAGTGGAAATGGCGGAAAAGCCATCATTTGGGCAGATGAAACCGCAATTATAAACGGAGAGATTAGTGCTAAAGGTGGTTCTGTATCTGGGAATGGAGGCTTTATTGAAACTTCCGGTAAAGAAAATTTATTAGTTAACAAAGACTTTAAAGTAAATACTTCAGCACTCAATGGTAAAACTGGTAATTGGCTTTTAGATCCAACTAATATTACAATTCAAGCTGGTGGGCCTGATACTCCGACTTTAGCTCAACTTAGGAATCCACTTAATTTTGCTAGTTACACAATTGATCCAAGCCTATTAACTGGTGCTGGTTCAGATATAGCTTTAGTAGCACTCAATAATATAACTAATAATTCAACTTTAAATTTTGCCAGTGGTATAGATTTTACAGCTTTAGCGGGTAATAATTTTACGTCTGCTACTGGTACAGGAATTTCAACGCTTAATGCTGGCATTACAATTGGGGCTGGCCGAAATGTCCAGTTAAATAATGCTAATTTGACGGCTACTAATGGAGATGTAGTTTTAGCTGCTGGAAACGGAGCACCTCCATTTTTTATACCTAATACTGGTAGTATTTCAGGAACGGGTATTTTACGTGGTACTTCTTTGTTAGCAGCTACTCGTGGTGGTGGTAATGTAACTTTAACTAATGCAGCTAATGATTTTACTAATTTAACGGCTTTTTTAGACAATGCCGGAACTTTTAGCTATCGGGATGCGAATGCAATTAATTTACAAAACTATACAGTTCCACCTGCAATTGCTGCTCAAATCGCTCCTTTTGGCTTGCCCAGTACTTATATTAATGATTTGGGCTTAGGTAATCTCACGCTTACAGCGGGCGGAAATATCACTCAGTCGGCAGGTGCAAATTTGACGGGTGTCCAAGCTTTAAACGTTACAACAACCGGTGCGGGCAATATAACTTTAAATGAAGCCACTAATAATACTAATACTTTACGCTTGAGAACTGACGGTGGTAGTGCAACTTACCGAGATACAAATGGTTTTGCAATTAATGGCATTCAGTTAAATAATGGAGCCGGTGCTAATGGAGATTTAACTTTAACGGCTGGTGGGGCTGGTAATATTGCGCAAACAGCTGATATAACTCAGGTTAATAATTTTAATTTAGCCACCGGAACTGGTTCTGCAACTTTAACCCGTCCGGGCAATAATGTGGCCTCTTTTAATGCTAATACGGCTGCTGGGAATGCTAACACAATAGCTTTTACGGATGCAAATGGTTTTACATTAGGCAATTCTAATGTTGGTAATGGTACTTTAGCTTTAAGGTCTGCCAGCGGTGGAGCGGGAGCTGGCAATATAGCTCAAATTGCGGGAACCAGCGTTCGGGGAAATAATTTAAGCTTACAAACTGGCTCTGGTACAGCTAATATCGGAGAGGCTCTTAATAATTTCAATAATTTAACTTCTAACTCAACTAGCGGAAATATTACTTACCGAGACGCTAATACCATTAATTTGCAGTCTTCCAATGTCGGAACTGGTACTTTAAATGTTTCAACCGTACTTGGCGATATAAATCAATCTGGAATTATTAGAGGCGGAAATTTATTAGTAAATGCTAATCAAGGAAATGTAAATTTATTCGTAGTCGGATTGGCTAATGATTTTAATAATTTAGGTCTTTCGGCATCAAATAATGCTTCTTACCTAGACTCAGACGGAATAAATATTAATAGTGTAAGCGGAGCCGGAAATTCTTTATCAATCACAGCGGGCAATGCACCAAACCCAAATGGGCAGGACACCGCCACCGGCATAACTATTAATTCTAATATAACCGCAGCATTTATTAGTTTGAATGCTGAAGCCGGAAATATTAGCCAGAATGCCGGAACTACTATACAAGGTACCAGTTTAAATTTAGCGACTGCTGGCGGAAATGCAACTATTGATGACGCTGACTTCACCAATTTGTCAGCCAATACAAATAATGGAACTGCTATTTACTCAGATAGAGACGGTATTAATATTGGTTCTTCAAATGTTGGAACTGGTACTCTAACGGTTAATAGCTCGGTAACTGGCTTGGTTTCTAATAATACTAATGCTGAAACAAACTTAACTATTAATAATTTTAATATAACTGGACAAAATATTAATTTAAATGCGAATGGCACGGATAATATCAATCAGCTAAGCGGAACTACTATACAAGGTACCAATTTAAACTTAGCGACCGCTGGCGGAAATGCAACCATTAATGATGCAGACTTTACCAATTTAACAGCTAATACAAATAACGGTAGTGTTACTTACTCAGATAAAGATGGCATAAATGTTAATGATTCAAATGTTGGAAATGGGGTTTTAACTGTTAATAGTTCGGTAACTGGCTTGGTTTCTGATAATGCTAATAATGCTGAAACAAACTTAAATTTAAGCGGTAATATTACCGGTCAAACAATTAATTTAAGTGCAAGTGGTGCTGATAATATTAATCAAACGGCTGGCACAGTACAAGGCACTAATTTGAACTTAGCTACAACTGGTAATTCAATTAATATAATTGACGCTGATAGTTATCAAGTTTCTTTTAATGCACCAAATGCCAATACCATTAACTATACCGAACGGGATGGATATACAATTACTGGATCATCTAATTTAGGAGCCAGCACAGCTACTTTTGGTATAAATTCAGCTCTTTTGTCTAATAATAATGACCCAGTAGCTCCTGAAACGACCATTATTGCTAGTAATTTAAGTGGTGGTGATTTGATTTTGAATGGAAATGCTAATTTTACGAATGTTGACTTTGCCACGGTAGCTGCCAATGGTGCAAATATTAATGTAAGTATTTCAGATACTGATGGATTGCAAGTTCTTGATTCTGA
>JAAFJH010000027.1 GCA_013298875.1 Synechococcales cyanobacterium bin2.concoct.b11b12b14.033 | reverse complement strand
CTTTATTTTCCCAGTATAGCTGTGAGAAATGAAACTCTGAAGATAATCTCTCGTCCCCGCTTTTCTTTGCAGATAACTTTAATATTGCGTACTTTTCTTTGAGATTTCTATAATAAGCTCCTAATGATACCCTATATGAAGCTAAAGCAAGCTGTTCGCCCTCATTTAACCTACACAGAAGACCAAATGAAGCTTTTTCTATAAATTTCTTGGATTCAAGTAATTTGAGTCTCTCACCAACTGTCCCATTACCAATTACTTGAATGTTGAGAATCTCGGGAGTTATCGGTGAAGATAGATCTCCACAGTCTCTAATTTGAAGATCTCTAAAGAACCAAGATGGGTTTGGTGTAGATGTTTCGCCCCAATCACAATTCTCAAATACAAATCCCTTATATGTCCCATCATCTATTTTGACAGACGGCATATAGAATCTTTTCAACCTAATACTATTATCCTCAAATGAACAACCAGAAAAACTTATTAGTCTTTGTGCTTCTACACTAGCCTCGTCAATAAATGGACCTTCACAAATAAGAACTGGTTGACTTCTATAGCTACTAAGAGTTGAAAAGTTGTACCTAAAAGGACTTCTTTCTAATAACTCATTTTCAAGATCATCGGAAGGTGATACCTCTAATCTCATTTGAGCTTTTTCTCCTAATTCAACATCATGTACTTCTACCGTGGAAGTTCCAGAAAGAAGTTTAGGAAAAATCAAAATATTATTTATGGTTAAATTTGATTCTGTTGAAGGGAGATTGTTTAAGCAAAATTGAGAGTTTTCAAGGTGCAACCATGATAAATCCACTATGCCATTAAACATTCCTCCGTCAACAGTTATTGAGGCTTTGCTAAACAGACCTTTTAAATAGACTCGCTTATCAAAAATGCAATCTTGGAAAGAAAGAACCATATTATTAAATTCACTATCATTTATAAAACTGAACTGTCCTCTGAATTTACAATTAATAAACTTAATAATAGTTGGAATACTGTCTTGAAGCTCAGGCTCAGGCACAGAACATTCATCAAATACAACATCTTGTTCAAAAACTACATCGATGAATACTAAACGCAGAGAACTGATTCTTGAAAAAACACAGCTCTTTAGCTAATCGATCGGGCAGGAAATCATAGCTTAATAACTCCGAATCGGGGAAAGCTATATGATTTAAACTAATAATGTTCTTCTTTTTTGAATGTGTTTGACATTTAATATTTTGAGAAAGTAATGATTGAAAATGATTTTTAGACATAGTTTTCCTCTTTTGATAAGTTTTGTAGAACCTCAATTGTTCTTACTGACTGGTGATTCTCCATATTTTTTCACGAACTCATCTCTTGTATCACAACTCAAATCTTTATCATAATTTCTCATTTGCAATTCATTAAGAAGGTTATTCGCTAGCTTATTTTGGTACTCATTCTCTTGTTTGTTTAATACTTTTTGCGTAAATAAAATTATCAAAACATAATACAATAAAAAAACTATACAACCAGTTATTAAATGTAAAAAAAAATTAATTTCAAATGGTAAAAACTTTTTGGCTAAAACTAAAACATAATAAATTAAAATAATCCGGTTTGAATTGGCTAATATCGTCATCAAATAAGCTGCAAATAAACTAATCAAAAAACCGAAAATACTACTTTTGTTTTTCCGAAAAGTTAATAGTATTAAACTACCAAGTACAAAACAAAAAAACATTAAACCGCTACATTTTGTACTCAAATTAATAGTTAGTTCTGGTTTTATAATTAACCAACCATTAAAAACTTCTCTAAAATCAGCATTCAGAAAAAAGGTACTAATTTGCACTACCGGAAGCATTAATAAAGTGTAAATAAAACTTATCACTATTTATAAATAAGAATAGTATTTTTTCTTTTTATTATAAATCTAAGATAATAATTCTTTTAAAACGCTTAATTGACGCTTTTCTTTTTCTCTACTTACCATTAAAGAATTAAGTTGCTTAGTTAAAAGCCTGTTCAAGTCCATTAAATGAGAATAATCTTGAGCAATTTTTTCATAAATTCTATTTTTTTGAATTAAATCAACCATTTCTTGTCTCAAAGCAAAATTTTCATTTCTGAGTAAATTATTTTCATCAGTTAAAAATAAAATTTGCTCACTATAATCTTTTTTGTCTTTTTGAGCAAGATCGCTTAAATCTTGATAACTCGGTAAAGATAATTCTGTTGCTTGCCAAAGCTCATCAAATCCTTGCAATAATGGTGCGACCATATTTTCTGGGCTTTTATTAATTTCTTTAATCTCAGAGGAATTTAAGCTATTGGGTTTCAAAGAAGATTTTGCACAAACATATTAAGAAATAATTATATTTATAGTTTCTCAGATTTGTCAAGCCGAGATTAGTTAAAAACCTTTATGGCTTAAATCAGAACTAAAACCCTCTCCGCCCCCTGAAGGGGGAATTTGAGCTATATTCAAAGTAAATTTATAAATAAAAAACAAAAAAACTTGTTTGGAAGGTAATTTAAGAGTTAAAGCTTTTTATTTTTGATAATTACTTTCTTTTAAATTAAGCTGTCTCAATGAGGAAAAGAAAATTCCCCCTTTTGGGGGTTAGGGGGCTTTCAGTCTTTAAGAGAGGATTCTTGACTTTTATTTCCTGCATTATTTGATTTTTATTTTTGTACCGTAGTTAAACTTAAATCAGAAATTATTTGCATTTAATGAGCCTAAATTTAATAATTAAAAGCATTAAAAAGTAAGAAAATCTTATATTTATATTTATGAGAATTCCTTTTGATTGGCTTTGTGAATTCATTGATTATCAAAACTCGCCTGAAGAGTTGGCCACTGAATTTAGCCTTAAATGCTTTGAAGTTGAAGAAATTGAATATATTGGTGCAAATATTAAGCCGCCTTTAGTAAGCGGAAAAATTATTGAAATTAATAAACATCCAAATGCCGAAAAATTACAAATTGCTAAAGTTTTAATTAATGAAGCTGAGCCAGTCAAACAAATTGTTTGTGGAGCCAAAAATATTAAAGTTGGACAAATTGTGCCAGTTGCTTTGCCGAATGCGGTAGTTATTAATCGTAGTAATGGTTTAAGCCTTGAAATTAAAACCGGACAAATTAGAGGCGAAAATTCAGAGGGAATGCTTTATTCAGCTCCAGAAATTGGTATTGAAGATCTTAACTCAGAAGGAATTTATATATTACCCGAAAATACTGAATTGTGGCTTGACTTGATTGAAAAATTAAACTTAAAAGTGAAAGCTGTTTTCCATATTGAATCACGCTCTAATCGTGGAGATGCCCTTTGCTTACAAGGAATTGCTCGGGAAGCTAGTGCGGCTTTGAGTATCAACTTAAAGAAAGATTTTTATGCTGAGTTAGCTCAGAGCTTTGAGCAGGAAATTTTAAATTCCTAATTAATTCATTACATAATCCAAGTCTGGAAGAATTAAAAATACATTATAATAAGTTTTTATTTGGTTTTTTAGAGAAAGATGAAGTTTATGAAAAAATCTAATTTTAACCAACGCTATTTTCTAATTTAATACCAAGTAATTTATTAGCTTCCACCGAAAACTCACTGGGTAATTGCTCAAATACTTTACTACAAAATCCATTGATAATAAAACTAATGGCTTGCTCTTGGGTAATTCCACGCTGCATTAAATAAAATAATTGATCTTCACTAATCCGTGAAGTCGAAGCCTCATGCTCAATTTGAGACTTTTCATTCATGACATTAATATAAGGATATGTATTGGCTGAACAATCTTGTCCAATTAACATAGAATCACATTGCGTAAAATTTCTGGCTCCTTGAGCGGTTGGGGCAATTTTGACTAATCCACGATAACTATTAGAAGAATATCCGGTTGAAATGCCTTTAGAAATAATAGTACTGCGAGTATTTTTACCAATATGCACCATTTTGCTGCCAGTATCAGCTTGCTGCAAATGATTAGTGAGTGCAACTGAATAAAATTCTCCGACTGAATTGTCACCAATTAAAATACAGCTAGGGTATTTCCAAGTAATGGCTGAGCCAGTTTCAATTTGCGTCCAGGAAATTTTAGAGTTTTTACCTTGGCATTTTCCTCTTTTAGTCACAAAATTATAAATTCCACCTTTACCCGTCTTGGGGTCGCCTGAATACCAGTTCTGAACAGTTGAATATTTGATTTCTGAGTTTTCTAAAGCTACTAACTCAACCACGGCTGCGTGTAATTGATTAGTGTCAAAAGCTGGGGCAGTACAACCTTCGAGGTAACTAACATAACTATTATCTTCACAAATAATTAAAGTTCTCTCAAATTGCCCGGCTCCTTCAGTATTAATCCGAAAATAAGTCGATAATTCAAGTGGACATTTAGTGTTTTTAGGTATATAACAAAAGCTTCCATCCGAAAAAACAGCCGCATTTAAAGCTGCAAAATAATTATCGCTATAAGGCACAACTGAACCCAAATATTTTTTTATTAATTCCGGATGATTTTTAACCGCTTCTGAAAAAGAACCAAAAATAATTCCTTGCTCCAAAAGTTTTTTCTGATGAGTAGTTGCAACTGAAACACTATCAAAAATGGCATCCACCGCTACACCAGCTAATTTTTTTTGCTCAAATAAAGGAATTCCTAGTTTCTTATAGGTTTCTAAAAGCTCAGGGTCAACTTCATCTAAACTTTTTTTCAGTTCGGTTTTCTTCTTAGGAGCTGAATAATAAATAATATCTTGATAATTAATTTTTGGATAACTTACATTCGCCCAATTAGGTTCCTTTAATTTTTGCCAATATCTGAAAGCTTTTAGTCTAAATTCCAGCATAAATTCGGGCTCTTCTTTTTTAGCCGAAATTAAACGAATAATATCTTCATTAAGCCCTTTGGAGATTTGCTCTGACTCAATATTAGTCGTAAAACCATATTTATATTCCTGATTGGTAAAGGCTTCAATTGTTTTCATGGCGTTTTATATTTAAAAATCAGCTGAAAGATAAACTAATACTAAAATGGTATTAATTAAGTTTACCTTGATTTTATAAATTCCAAACTATTTTTACAAAACTTTTAAAGTCAAATAAATAAAGTCAAATAAATCATTAATTAAAGTTTATAATGCTCATATTAAATTAAAGTTATATAAAATATGTCAGATACAAAATTAGAAATTGGTTCTTTAGCACCTCAGTTTAAAGTAATGGCAGTGGGTGGCGAATATGGAATGGAAGGTAAGCAAGTTAGCTTAAACGATTTTAAAGGTAAAACGGTAATTCTTTATTTTTACCCTAAAGATGACACTCCTGGCTGTACAAAACAAGCTTGTAGTTTGCGGGATAACTGGGCAGGTATTAAAGATAAAGCTATTGTTTTTGGGATAAGCGTTGATTCAGTTGTTGATCACAAAAAATTCATTGAAAAATATGAATTGCCCTTTCCACTTTTAAGCGATGAAAACAAAGAAATTGTAAATGCTTACGGAGTTTGGGGTGAAAAAAGCATGTTTGGCAAAAAATATATGGGTTCTGAGAGAAGTACTTTTATTATTGATACTGAAGGAAAATTAAAAGCCATTTTGCCTAAAGTTAAACCCGAAGAGCATACCGATAAAGTATTAGCTTTAATTTAGTTTTTCAACTCTGAATCAGGATTTCCAGATTATTAAATATCCTGGTTCAGAAAAAATTTTTAATATTACATTAACTTAATACTATTTTTCTGTATTTCTTTTTGTAATAATTGATCAGTGCAAGGGTATTTTACTAAGTCTATTTTTAAGTCAAAGTTATTCATTAGAAGAGCCGAAAGAAATTGTATTTTTTGTTTTCTAAATTCCTCATCTGATATTTTAGTATTAACTGCTAAATCTATATCACCACCTTTTTTATTATTATCTGCACGGCTCCCAAACAAATAAATATCAACTTCCCCAAAACTTTGAAGAGCTGCCTTTTTAATAATATTTTGTATTCTATCGGATAATCTCATCAATATTTATACTTATATATTTTTGGCGAATTCCCAAGAATTTAAATAATACTTTTCAAGCAATTCAAAACTATTAATACAAAAAGCTAAATCTTTCAAAGGTCTTTCTGTATCAGTTGGGTAATCATGTTCTAATTCATTTCTAATTTCTCTTAGTTCAATCCAATTACCTAAAGAATCTATTATATTGTCTTTTTCCATTTTGTATAATACCTCACTCATTTTAGAAGCATTAATCCCAGCTACCGAAAGTAATAAAGGAAAAACTTTTTCGCCTAAAAAATCTTGTAGAAAAGCAAATCTTTTTAAATAAGCCTCTAAAACTGCTTTTTCTTCGAGTTTTAAAGTTTTAAATATATATTCATCGTAAAAATTCTTTTTTTCTAAAATTTGGTTTATATAGTTTTTTTCAAGTTTTAATAATCGGGTGTGTAAAATCGCATTTTGATTGGTCATATAAACTATTAATTATTGGTTTTGCCTTAATTTTTTTAATAATGAAATTTAAGTTTATAGTTTTACTCAAATTAATTTTACAAAAAACCAAGCAAAATAGAATTTTAAGTTTTTATATTCTAATTTATCAAAACATAAAAGATCGGAGCGGCTTTATAATTTAAAATATTAAAAAAATAAAAATAAAATAATGACAAAGTTAGCTTATAAAAGAATTTTGCTAAAACTTAGCGGTGAGGCTTTAACTGGCGAAAGAGGTTATGGAATAGAACCGCTAGTGATTGAACGAGTAGCCAAAGAAATTGGTGATATTTATAAATTGGGCGTCGAAATTACCTTAGTCGTTGGCGGCGGAAATATATTTAGAGGTTTAAATTCAAGTGTTCAGCTTGGAATGGACAGAGCAGCTGCCGATTATGTTGGAATGCTCGCTACAATTATGAATAGTTTGATTTTGCAAGGAGTTTTGGAACGTAGCGGTATACCAACTAGAGTACAAACTGCGATTGAAATGCCTTCAGTTGCTGAACCTTATATCAGACGGAAAGCCATTAGGCATTTAGAAAAAAAACGGGTGGTTATATTTGGTGGTGGAACCGGAAATCCATTTTTCACAACTGATACAACGGCAGCTTTAAGAGCGGCTGAAATAGAAGCTTCAGTTTTATTAATGGCTAAAAACGGGGTTGATGGAGTTTATAATGCTGACCCACGCCAAGATAAAAATGCTCAAAGATTTGAAACTTTAACTTTTGAAAAGGTTTTAAGCGAAAATTATAAAGTGATGGACGCAGCGGCAGTTTCTATTTGCCGAGATAATGGTATTCCAATTAGGGTTTTTGATTTTGCAAAAGAAGGTATATTAATGGATATTGTACTTGGCAAAAAAATTGGGACTGAAATTGCTTTAAATAACGAATGTAAACTTAAGGCGGTTTAATCAGATGACAGGAAATTTAATTGTAATAGTTGGCCCTTCGGGTGTTGGGAAAGGCACTGTTTTAAAAAAAGTATTTGAAGATTTAGATAATTTAGTTTTCTCAGTTTCGGTTACCACCCGTAAAAAGAGAGAAGGCGAAGTAGAAGGCAAAAATTATTTTTTTAAAACCAAAGAAGAATTTAAAGAAATGATTGCTAAAAATGAATTAATTGAATGGGCGGAATTTGTGGGTAACTTTTACGGAACGCCAAAAAAATATATTGAAGACCGAGTTCAAGAAGGCAAAGATATTATTTTGGAAATTGAGGTAGAAGGTGCAAAACAAATTAAACAAATTTTGCCAAATGCTTTATTTATATTTTTGGCTCCGCCTTCAATTGAGGTTTTATATAAACGCTTAAAGGAACGTTCGACTGAACCTGAAGAGAAAATATTAGCCAGAGTTGAAAAATCAAAACAAGAATTAAAAGAAATAAATCGATTTGAAAACCTAATAATTAATGAAGAGGGCAAAATTGAAGAAACTGCCCAAAGCATTATACAAACTATTCAGGCTCACAGGCAAAATAAACAAGCTTTGAGTAAGTAATAAACTTTAGGTATTCCGAAAAATAGTAAAACTCTCGAAATTAAGTATTTTTCTTCCGTTCATATCCTAAATCTTCCCGAAAACGCTCACTCAATTCATCAGCCAAAGTGGTAAAGTCAATTTTAGGCAAGCATTTACCCGCAAAAGTATCGAAGGCCAATTTCCCCGGTTCTGCACCCCAAAAATATAGTTTCTGACTATGACTAATAAAAGTCTCTAATAATTTAATGCCTAATCTGTCCGCTTCTTCAGCAACTTTTTTTCGGTAAGCTTCCGCTAATTTAGTTGTTTTGGCTATGCGATTGCTTTCGACTAAATAAAATTGAATTTTCGGATTTACTTGACGTACAAAATCAACGGTTTGCTTCAAAATACTTTCTTCTTTTTTATTTGGTTTTAAGTTTTTACCGATTCCGAGCGGACAAATATTAATTGGTATCAAACAAATATCAGAATTTTGGAAAACCCAAATATCATTACTCTCTATCGAAGGTGCACAGTCATAAATTACTGCTTGCTGTTTAGAAATTTGCCCATGATTTTTCCAGTAATTCAGCGGAAAACATGAAATTGAATGATGTAATCCTGGTATTAAAATTCCTTCTGCTAAGTCTGGTTCAAATTGGTCATTTTCGTCATTTAAACTTTTGGGATCCATTAGGCGAATTAAACTATTTTGCGGTGGATTAGCATCGATTAAATCAACTGCAATACCTAATAAAGTTAAAGCCCCAGCCAAATGAGCCGAAATAGTAGTTTTACCAGTGCCACCTTTTAAAGCACAAACTGCAATTGAGAGAGGTTTATTTGTATTTTTAGGTTTATTTACTTTTCCGCCAATTACAATCTCTTCCGGATAAGAATATAAAAGATCATCCTTTAAAACAAATAAAGAAAGATTTACTAAAATATCGTCATTTTCTTGTTTATGAGCCAGCATTTGGTCTACTGTACTTGCATATGGTTTATTTGCCCCCGAGCCAGCCACAAAAAGCCCAGCTGAAAACTCTTTATGATCTTCCAAAAAATTATCAAAAGCCTGAATATGAGACTTATTAACCGGAGACTTTAAATCTTTACACTGAACAACTATTAAATCCCCATTTTTGTCTTTTAAAAGAATATCATAAGCAGGATTATTAGTTTTAGCTAATTCAGCCTCATAACCAGCTTTAATAAAGGCATTTGCTACTTTTTGCTCAAATTCTTGATAAGGGTGTAATTTCCATATATTACAAAACTATTTGATTTATTTTCTAGTGAAGAAACTATTATACCATTTGACCATTGCGTCCTGAAACTGTTTATAAGCATTAGTCATAGTTACAGTCGTATTATTAATGAATTGTTGTGTATTTAGAGGAACTGGTGTGGCAGCTGGTTTAGCTACTGGTACTGTATTAGTCGTAGCTAGTTTTATTGGGGGTGGAGAAGTGGCTCCTAGTGGAGGAGGATTTATTGTTGGTGTCGAAGTTGAATTGGCCTTGCAAACCGTTTTTCTGCAAGTAAGATTAGTTGCTCCGCAAGGATAGGAGTAATTTTCAGCTGCAAGAGTATAGTTTTGTAGACAACCATTAATTGGAACTTGAGCAGGACAAGCACAAATTTTGGGAGGAGTGGTCGCAATAACTGGAGGTGGGGTAGTTACTGTATTGCTAGGAGGAGTAACTGGATTTGATTGTGGTAAAGGTGCCGGCGCATTAATAGTGATAGCTAAAGTACTACCCGGAGTACACCAAACATTCTTTGGATCTGCCTTGCTGTCTGGGACTGGATACTCGGTATTACCACCACCATCTTTCATTGAATTAGAACAATTATGCTGTATACCCCAAGTATTTGTCGCTTTATTGGAAATTACTTTTGTTCTAGCCAAGGTAAGATTATTTCCCCCTCCAAAAATACCTCCCCCGCTACCAGCTGTATTTTTATAAATAGTACTATCTTCAATTCTCATATTGCCAGAAATAAAACCAATTCCTCCACCTAAAGAGGCACCATTATTATTTTGAATATTACAATTTCTGATTACTGTTGTTCCATCATTTGATTGCCAAATACCACCGCCTTGTGCGGTAGCAGAATTTCCACTGATTTCGACGCTTGAAAAACTAAAAGTGGTACTTGCTTCTCCTGCTACCGCAAAACCACCACCAAATTCAGGACTTTTATTATTAATAATTCTTCCCCCAGTCATGGCAAAGCTATTTTTCCCGTACAAGAAAATATAAGCTGCTCCGCCTTTACTTCCCCCACGAGGATTAATAGAATTATTATCAAAAGTAGTATTTGTAATATTTATATTTCCAGTTGTATCTTTAGGACAGTCACTTGGAACAGCAGTCTCACGACATTTGCCGCCATCTACCATTAAAGCACCACCATACGGAGACTTATTGCCAGTTAAATTACTATTGCTTAATTTCATATCACTTAAAATCGAATTGATGGCTCCGCCTTGCCCATTAGCAGAATTAGTTGTGAAAGTTGAATTATCAATTACGGCTTTACTTTCATGTAAATAAACCGCCCCGCCACCTTCTTCGCCACCACCATTTGCTTTATTATTTTTAAAAGTGCAACCAAAAATATTTATATCTGTTCGCCATCCCCCCTTAACTGCCCCGCCCGACTTAGCAGCTGAGCCATTTTGAAAAGTTAAGCCTTTTAAAGTTAAAGGAAATTTACCATCAGTTTCTAAAATTCCAGTTTTATTTTGTCCGTCTAAAGTAATTAAATTTTTACCGTCAATTTCGGTGGCCACTTTAATTAAATTAACTTGATTAATGGCAATGGTAGCAGGAGAAGCTCCGCAGTTAAAAGTTACCAAGCCTCCACCAGTTAAAGCGGTTGTAAAGGCTGCTCCGGTGCAACTTTGTGGTGTGCCTGTGCCAACTACTCCGCTGGCAAAGCTAGGCATGCTAAAAAAAGCCGAAGTTATTAATAGCCAAGCTATAGGATTAATAAGTTTTATTTTCATAGTTAATTTTTAAATAAATGAAAAAATGTATTTATGTTTAACTTATATGCCCGTCAAATAATTAATTTAAGAGGGAAAACTGTTTAAAATAATGATTTAAGGAGCTGTAGCTCCCGTACTACCGTTTGTATACCAAACATTTTTTGGAGGAATTAGGAGTTTACAGCAATTTATGAGTTTTTTAGCTGAAAATAAATTAATTAAAAGAAATTAATAAAAAAAGTTAGACTAAAAGGAGTGAATCTATTGGCCAATAATGACTTCATATATATTGAAATACGTATTTTGGAGCATTTAAGAATTTTTTTGATAATTTAATATCAGCCAATTAGCAGTTTAAGAGGTTAAGGTAAATATCATGCAAAAAAAAATTATAGTAGCAGCTAATCGCTTGCCGATTGAAATTATTAAGACAGATGAGGGGCTTCATTTCAAAAAAAGTCCTGGTGGATTAGTAACTGCTCTTAGCTCTATTAGTAAAGAGTTTGATTTGCAATGGGTAGGTTGGCCTGGAATTAGTGACCTTGATGACTTTATGACTGAGGCAGATTTTAAAGATAAATTAAAAAATGAATTTCAATCTACTCCAATTTTACTAAGTAAATCTTTGGTTAATCGCTATTATTTTGGCTTTAGTAATACTGTTTTGTGGCCGCTTTTACATTATTTACCTAATCATTGTGAATTTGAAGAAAAAGATTATTTGGCTTATAAAAAAGTAAATGAACTTTTTGCAGAAACTATTATTGAACAAATTACTGATCCAGAAAATGATTTAATTTGGATTCATGATTATCAATTAATGTTAGTGCCTAATATAATTCGTGAAAAAATTCCTAATGCTAAAATCGGGTTTTTTCTGCATACGCCCTTCTGTTCGATTGAGATATTTAAAATTATTCCTCATCGTGAAGAACTCCTGAACGGCCTTTTAGGAGCTAATTTGATTGGTTTCCATACTTATGAATATTTAAGACAATTTAGAGACACTATCAAACACCTTTTAGGTAAAGAATGTGATGTTGATAAAGTTCATTTAGGTACTCATTCCGTCAAATTTGGTGTTTATCCAGTGGGTGTTGATGTAAAACAAATTACTGATTCTTTAAACTCAGAAGCAGCTAAAAACTCTGTTAAACAAGTTAATAGAATTACAAAAGGCCGCAAACTAATCTTGGGAGTAGACCGTCTAGATTATACAAAAGGTATTTCAAAGCGCATTAAAGGTTATGAAAAATTTCTCGATAAAAACCCTAGATTTGCCTCTCAGTTTGTTTTTGTGCAAATTGCAGTTCCTTCGCGCGTAAAAATTCAAAGCTATAAAAATTTGCGTGATGAAATTGAAGAATTAGCCTTTGAAATAAATGAAAAATACGAAGATGAGAATAATCCACCTATTCATTTACTATTTAAATCATTTGATTTTGAGGAATTATCAGCCTTTTATAAACAAGCTGAAATTATGTTAGTAACTCCGGTTCGGGATGGTATGAATTTGGTTGCCAAAGAATATGTGGCTGTTCAGAAAGACAAAGGGGTTTTAATTTTAAGTGAATTTGCTGGCTCAGCAGGAGAATTAGGCGAAGCTTTATTAGTTAATCCTTTTAATACCGACGAAATTGCAAATGCTTTGGAAAAAGCCCTTAATATTTTCACTTGGGAAAAATCACGCCGCATGAGATCTATGTATCAAAAAGTGTCTCTCAATGATATTCATTACTGGGGAGAATCATTTATTTCAGATTTAACCGACTTTTCGTCTAAAGAATTTCATATTGCTGAATCAACCACCATTTTAATTAATAAAGCCCAAATTGATGAATTAGTCAAGCAAGTAAAAGAATCTAATAAAACTTTAATTGTCTTAGATTATGATGGCACTTTAGTTGAATTAGCTTCATCAATTGAGTCGGTTAAGCCAGATAATGAATTATTAGACATATTAAATAATTTATCTAATCATCCTAATTATGATTTAGCAATCGCTACTGGCCGGTCGCAGGAAAATTGTGATGAATGGTTTAATTCACTTAATATAATTACTTCGTGTGAACATGGCTTGAAAATTAAATGGAAAGGCGAGACTGAATGGTATCAAATGCTTGATAATAGTGAAATTGACTTGAGCTGGCATGAACCGATTAAAGAACTTTTGAATAAATTTTGTCGTCGCACTCCGGGCAGCTTAATTGAAGAAAAAGAATCTTCTTTAGCTTGGCATTATCGTCAATCAGATAAAGAATTAGGCAAAATTCAGGCAAAAGAATTAGTGTCCAATCTATCAGAGATGCTAGCTAATAAAACAGCTGAGGTATTACAGGGTAAAAAAGTAGTGGAGGTCAGAATTCAAGGCTTAAACAAAGGTAATTTAATTAAAAGAATTAATCAGCTTGAGAAAAAATACGATTCAATTCTTATAATAGGAGACGATATTACTGACGAAGATATGTTTAATTCTTTCCCCGAAACAGCCTTTAAAATTAGAGTTAGCCAAGGCATTTCTAAAGCTAAATATCATCTTAATAAAGTTTCGGATGTCAGGTGGTTTTTGACAAAATTAATTTAATAAATAAACTTAAATTACTTTGACAGCCCTTCGGCCAATAATTACGGGTTTTTTTTCGGAGGGTGGAGTAGCCCAAACCGTAATATAATAAATTCCCTTGCCCCACTCGCCTAGGGTAATACTGCTATTAAAATTGCCACCACTAAGGTCTGCTTTAGCTCCGTCTCTGACTTCAACGTCTTGTGATTGATAAGTTTGGGCAATGCTTTGCATTAAAACATTAGCAATTAAAACACTAGCCCCGTATGTAAAAGGAGCCGCCACCATAGCCAGTATTGCTCCACCGGTTTTGGCGAGGTTTTTGGCTCTATCACCCGATTTGTTTAAATAAATAACTTGATCAATCGGGGGGAAATAGGCGGAAGGTTCAGTTTCAGATTTCTCTTCTTCATCTAAATCAGCTTTAGCAATACCTACCCAAGCAAATTTATAGCCCCGCCCCAAATTACCATTAACACTAATATTTTCCGAAATGGCAGCTTTGGGTGGAATTGAAGATAAATCACCATAATCAATACTAATTTCTGCTACTGCAATTAATTGGCTTTTGTCCGGGGATAAAACAAAACTAATACCAATACCATTCGCTAAGCTATTAAATATTATATCCGCTTTATCAGGCACTTTTAAAATGGCATCCATTAACTGATGAGGCACTTCACGATTCAGCTGAATTGGAATAATAATACCTTTATCATCTACCGAAGCGAAAAAACCTTCTACTAATTCTTCAATTCGGCCATCACCACTTTGTTCAGTATATCTTTGGTCGGGGTTTTTATTTTGTATTCCATAATGCGAAAATTGGCGTGTTTGAATTAAGTAATTAGCCTGTTGGTAAGCCACTTTATAAGAAATTGGATCATTATTTAAGCTGGGCAATGATCTTAAAGAGCGTTCCTGATTAATAATTGAAAGCATTTCTTGGCTCAAGTCATCTAAATTTTTTAAAGAAATTATTTTCCGAGTATTAGTCTCAGTCGGATTTACTTTATTGACTGAATTAGTATTATTTTTATTTTGTGTGGTGGCTGTTTCATTCTGACTCTGATTTTCGTTATTGCTTGGTAATTCGGGTGAGGGCAAAGAGGACTGAACTACTTTAGTGGTTTTATTTAATTTATTAAGTCTTTCGGCCAGGGGAATTTCTGAATTATTATGTCCAAAAACCAATTCTTCCATTCTTGACAGCCGGCTATCAGCTTTATCATTTGGGTAAGTCAAACCAAAAAATCTACTTTCCAGGGCTGAAATATCTTTTTTCTGCTGCTCTGTAAAGCTTATTTCGGCCGCCGATAAATAATGCAAAGGGCTAATTAAAATTAAAACTAAAATTAAAAAAAACTTTTTCAAATGGCTCACAAAGAAAACACTTTTAGTTTAATATAACCCAAATTTCATTCTAAGATTAAAGTTTTATAGCTTAAGCTTCAATTATTATTCGTCGAAGCTTTTCTTCTAATACTTCTAGCGAATTGACAAAACCTTTTAAATCATCATTTCCCAAAAACAGTCTTAAGCCTAAAGCGTCCCAAGTATAATATTCAAAATACGTATTACCTGAGTCTAGCCAAAAATATAATTTAAAACCTTTTTCGGCTCTTTTAATACTCAATTCAAAGCAAGGTTCAATGGCTTCAAAAGTAAATTTGGGTTTTTCGGAATTTAAAAAATCATATAAATTTAACTTTAAAAAACTAATTTCATTTTTCGGATTAAGACATAAAAGAAAATTTTTAGACTGAAAAGACTGATTAAAAGAAGGGGTTTCAATACTTAATTGATAAGGAAGCCAAATATTTTTATCTTTAATAATTTCATCTAATTTAAAATCAAAAATTAAAGCTGTGTTTAAATCATTTAAGCTCGGAGACAACTGATTTTGATTTTTTTGTCCCTGAATTTTAATTTGCATAAAATAATATTTTCTTTTTTATAATTCAATTTTACTTCATCTTGAATTAGACGGCGAAAAAGAGAAATTTAACAATGCACCCGAAATCCGCTTTTAATTGTTTCTTCGAGGGATATTCCGGTTAAATAGTTGCCTGTTAGCCCAATAGAAGAAGGTAATTTATTTCTAATTTCTTTAATTAAAGCTAAATGTCCAATATTATATTGTGGTATCCCTTTGGGCCAGCATTTTATAAATTTAATTTCAATACTATCTTCCTTCAATGAATTAAAAATTTGCCTTAAATCTTTTTTTACAATATTCTCAATTTCTTTTTGGCTTGCATTAATAAAATCACCGCCTAAAAAAGCTGTACCGGAAATATAATTGGCAGCAGCTCGGTTATCAAATAAAGCCGAATTAAAAACTAAACCTAATAAATTTATATTTGCATTTTCCGCTCTTAAAAAGCCAAATGACTTAAAATACAATTCTTTTTCCTTATTACTTAAATCCGCTTCTTTGATCCAAACTGTAATAGTTGTAATAGCTGCATATTCAATTTTATTTAAATCAATTAAGTATTCAGGCAAAACTTTAGCCGCATTATAAGCTGGTATTGCAAGAATTACATTTTTAGCTTTTATAATTTGTCCATTTGCAAAATATAATTCCCAAATTCCATTATTTTGTTTTATAAAATTTAAAGAGTAATTTAAATATAAATTTTGTAATTCCAAATAATTGGTAAAAGCTTCAATTAAATCGCTAAATCCTCCACTAAAAGAATTAATAGTACGTTTTTGGGTTTTTGATTTGGGCGTAAAAATATTAAAAGTATTAAATAAAGCCCCACCAATAATAGATTGATGCTTTTCTTCTAATTCCGCTAAAGCCGGAAAAACAGCTCTTATTGACAGTTTATTAATATTTCCGGCATAAATTCCATTAATTAAAGGCACAATCAATTTACTCACAAATTCCGTATTAAATCTTCGGACAAAAAAATCTTTAATACTTTCTTCGAATGGCAAATTGTCGTGTCTTTTTTTAAATATTTCACCTAAAATTGACCACTTAGTTTTTAAACTAATAAAATTGCTAAAAAATAAAACGACCGGATTACTAGCTGCATACAAAGCTTGATTGGCATAAATTAATTTCTGTTTGGCTTTTTCATTTTGGGGCAGTGATTTAAGCTGCAAAATACTTAAAATTTCTTGCCAGGCTTCCCCAGAGCTAAAACTATTTGGTCCAATTTCCGCCACAAATTTATTGTCTATTAAAACAGTTTGTATGCAACCTCCCAAAGAGCTTTCAGATTCAAATAAAACAAATTTAATATTTTCTTTTTT
Source organism: Synechococcales cyanobacterium bin2.concoct.b11b12b14.033 (assembly GCA_013298875.1). Lineage (GTDB taxonomy): Bacteria > Cyanobacteriota > Vampirovibrionia > Caenarcaniphilales > Caenarcanaceae > JAAFJH01. Next base: position 6,765 of record JAAFJH010000027.1, on the reverse strand, counting down.
AGCTTTTGTCGCAGCACTTAAACCGGCAATTCCTCCACCAATTATCGCTAATTCTAAAATTTCGTTTTTTTCAATTAAGTTATCCATATTTTAAATACCTAGTAAAAAACGCGGCAAATTATTTAAGTCTTTAATTATTTTAAAATTTAAAAGTGAATTTGTTTGGAAAATTTGTTTGATTAATTCAGCTCTCCCAGCATCTAATTCTAATAAAATAATTTGGCTTTTTAAGCTTAGTTTTCCAATTTTTTCATAATAAATTAAACCGTTTTCATTATTATTGCCTGTCAAAGCTAATTTTGGCTCATGCAAAACTTCCGGGTTAAGCTCGCAATATTCCTGATCGGTTATATAAGGAGGATTTGAAATTATTAAATCCCAATCTTCGTCAGTTGAAAAGCTCATCAAATCAATTTGTTCAAAGTTTATATAATTATTTACTTTATTCAGTTCGGCATTACTTTCAGCCAATTCAAGAGCTTTTTCGCAGATATCAATGGCTTTAATAATATAAATTTTAGACTGCAAAAAATGAGCCAAAGCAATACTAATACAACCGCTTCCAGTACCAATTTCAAGTATTTTTATTTTAGTTTTTAATTTTAAAAGATTTAAAGCTAATTCAACTAAGGTTTCGGTTTCTGGCCGGGGAATTAAAACATTTTGATCAACTTTAAACTTTAAACCCATAAACCAAGCTTCCCCAAATATATACTGCAAAGGCATTTTCTGATTTAATCTTTGTTCAATAATTTGATTTAATTCCTGGCTTTGCTTTTCTGTTAAATGATAATCGGAATTTATAATTTGTTGTGCATGGGACAAATCAGTTATATAATTTAAAATCCAATTTATTTCACTTTCTGCTTCGGAAGAGTTTAATTTAAGTTTTATTTGCCACAATTTCTGCAAATTCAATTTTATTTCTGAAATTTTCAACACAAGGCCAAATCTCTTTTTGTAAACAAGTTAATTTTTCTTGGCAGGCTTTGACAGTTTTAAAATCACTACTCAAGAATTTGAAAGGTAAAACAGCTGATTCTTGTAAATTAAAGTTTAAACTTTTTGCCATTAATTCAGCCGGGTCAATTAAATAAGCTAAAGGAAAAATTTGTGCAAAAGCGGCTTTAACCACCGGATAATGAGTACATCCCATAATAATACCTAAATTAGCGGGTGCGACAAAATCACTTGGCAAATAACTTTTAATTAAATTTACACTTTCTTCTCTTAAAGACTTGAAATTATTATTCTCTATTTTGGTTTCAATCAAATTAACCAAATCTGGACAAGCAATAGAAATAATTGAATTAGAATTTACCCTAAAATTACTTTGCAAAGCTTGACGATAAGCTTGGGTTTTATGAGTTGCTAAAGTTGAAAAAACAATTAAATTTTGTATATTATTTTTAGTTTTTAATTCAGGAAAACCTTGGGCTAATGAATGTATTAAGCTAAGAATTTGCATATTAGAAAATAAGCTTTTAATCTTATCCGTCAGAATTGCTGAACTGCTATTACAAGCCAAAATCACCAAGTCCACTTTTTCATAATCGTTTAAATAAACCAAATTATTAATTAAAATTTCTTCTAATTCTCCCTTCGATTTACTTCCGTAAGGTAAATTAAAAAAATCCGCAAAGTAAATAATTTCCGTGTCTTTATCTAAGCTGGTCGGAGCCAAATTATAATTCCAAAAGGCTTGCAAAACGCTCAGTCCACCAATTCCCGAATCAATAAAAGCAATTTTTTTTGGCATTAATTTTTATTTTTAACTGACAATATTTTAAACAATTAAAAATTTAAATGATTTATTAAGCATTCAAAGAAGTAAAACATATTCAGTTATAAGCTAACAAATTATAGTTAGCCTGGTAAGATAATGCACAATAATCATTAGTCTAACTGCTAAAAACAAAAAGCCATGTCTAAGCTTAAACTTATTATTGCCGAAGATCATGAATTATCCCGTTTAGGACTTTCTTTATCTTTACAAAAAAATCCTAAAATAGAAATCATTCATGAAGCCGAATCAGGACAGTCAGTTTTAGATTTTTTGGCTGCTGAAAATAATGAAAAACCAGATTTGATTTTAATGGATATTGGAATGCCAATTTTAGATGGAATTGAAACCACCCAAAGAGTTAAACAAAAATATCCAGACATAAAAGTATTAATGCTAACTTCCCATGATTCTGGAGATGAAGTTTTTGCTTCTTTGTCAGCTGGAGCCGAAGCTTATTGCCTGAAAGATATAAAATTAGAAAGGTTGGAACAAGTAATTGAAATGGTGCAAGAAGGTGCTGTCTGGCTTGATCCCGCTATTGCACAAGCTGTTTTAAAAACTTTGCCTGTTAATTTGCCGCATAAAAATCGTGTTTTTTCTTCAAATCATAATTACAATGGGCAAACTAGTAATAGTATTGATTTAACCGAAAGGGAATATGAGGTTTTGGAAAAGATTGTGGAAGGAAAAAGCAATAAAGAAATTGGCGAAGACCTCTTCATAACTATTCATACGGTTAAAGCTCATGTTTGTAATATAATTCAAAAATTGTCGGTGAATGATAGAACTCAAGCAGCAGTTAAAGCTTTAAGAGATGGATTGGTAAAAAAGAAAATTTAAATTTACGATTCCGAGACCGAAGATAAGCTTCTTTTTAAATTACTATTTTCTTTTAAATCTTTTATGACATGAATTATATTATCTAATTGAGAAGTAATTTTTTTAATTTCACATTTTTCATCAATCTCTGGCTTTCCCAAAAGAGCTTGATCAATGCGGTAATTTAAATCAGCCAAAATGTTCATACAATTTATATAAGCATCATATGGCGTATCATAAGGGCTAAAATATTTATGTACTTCACCGTCAGCATAATCTTTAGTGGATATATAATAAAAATGATCTGAAGTAGTTAAGCGTCTCCAAATATCAATTAAATTTTCGTTTTTAGTACTCTTCACTTTTTCTTCTAAGGCATAAAGCTTATCAAAAATCTCTTTTTGCATATTATTTGACTGCCAAGCTGAAATATCACGGTTTTCATCAGCCCAAGAGCTTAATTCCGGACAATTATATTCTCCAACCGGTTTAAATTCTTCAATTGCTTCACTAGGTGTTACAAACTTGTGTTTATTTTTTAAAATTTCACCGGGTAAATAACGCATAAATTCAAATATTCCCGTTTGATCCCATTGATGTTCCCCAAAAGTTTCAAAATCCATGAATAAATTCAGACACTGAGAATCTTCCCCGAATGAATTAATCCAATTAGTAAATTTATCAGTAGTTAAAGGCCATTCACTCCAAGCCTGATTAGAAAAACGAAAAGCAATATCATCAGACAATTTATAATTACGCAGTAAAACTTTTAAGTCATGATGGCCGGCCGCTTGATAAATATAATTAGGTGAAAGCCATTTTAAAAATTTTTCATGTCCTTCAGCCAATATTCCTTTATAGCCTAGGTTAGCAATTTCTCTTCCAATTGAATTATTATAAATTAACTCAGTATTCCGAAAAACTTTGGGTTTAATTTTAAAAATTTCAAAGATTTTCTCTTCATGTTTTTTTATTTGTGCCTTCCACTCATCAGGACTATAAAGAAAAGCTAATGAATGATAATAAGTTTCAGCTAAAATTTCAACACAATCTGTTTCAACTAATTCTTGAAAAGCCGTAATTAACGATGGTACAAAATTTTGGGCTTGCTCTAAAAATACACCCGACAGACTGAAAGCACACTTGAATTGACCATTAGTTTCTTTAATAATTTTTTTTAATAATTTAATCATCGGAAAATAACATTTATTTGCCACACGATTCATGATTAATTCATTCTGAGCATTGTCTAAGTAAAAAGGAGACTTTTCAATTTCAAAAAAACGATATTCTCTCAATCTATCTGGTTGATGAACCTGAAAATAAAAGCAAATTGCTGCCATTTGAATTTAATTTATTTTTTTAACACTTTTATAAACAATTCCCAAATTTCCACTTACTTCTTTGCATAACCCAAAATAAAAGCAATTAGTGTAAATATTGTTTTGTCTGTATACAATTATTTTAGCAAAATCATCTATATATAAAGTTAAAAACTGAAAAATATCGCAAAATAAATTCATTCAAGCCGGAAAATTAAAATAAAAAATGTCTATTAAAAAAAAAGTAATTATAGTCGGAGGTGGTTTTGCTGGGTTGGCTGCTGGCCACAAACTTATTAAAGAAAACTTTGATATTGAAATAATTGAAAAAAGGCCAATTTTAGGTGGTAAATGGTCAGCTTGGCAAGATGAAGACCAAGATTGGATTGAAACTGGTTTGCACGTTTTTTTTGGAGCTTATGAAGAAATATTTGATTTGATGAGAGAACTGGATATTTATAATTCAATTGAATGGAAAGAGCATGTTTTAACTTATACCTTAGCTGAGGGTGAACGTTTTGATTTTAAAACTATTAATTTGCCAAGTCCTTTACATTTATTGCCAGCGGTTTTTCAAAATTATTATTTTTCTTGGCTCGAAAAGCTATCTTTGGCCAAAGCACTTTTTCCAATTTTATTTGGCAGCAAAAAATATTTAGCAGAGCAAGACCAAATTACTTATCAAGATTGGCATCAAAAGCTGGGTATTTCCGATAAAATGCTAAAAAAAATGTTTTTGCCCATGACTTTAGCTCTTAAGTTTTTACCGCCCGAAAAGATTTCTGCTCAAATTGTTTTGGATGTCAGCGGCACATTTTTAAAGCGAAATGATGCCAGTAAAATTGGTTTCCTTAAAGGTTCTCCAGAAATTCATTTGACTAAACCAATCGCTGAGTCAATTAAACAAAAAGGCGGCCAAATTACTAATAATTTAAAATTAATAAATGTAAATTCAAAAGAAAATGATTTAAATTCAATTGAAAGTCTTTCTTTTCAGGCTGAAAACGGAGACATTATAAATAAATCGGCCGATTATTATTTATTTGCTTTACCAATTCACAATTTAAAAAAAATAATACCTCCGGCTTGGGAAAACAGTTTTGACTACTTTAAAGGGCTTAAACAAATTGAAAGTGTGCCAGTTATAACTTTGCATTTGTGGCTGGACAGGCAAGTTTCTAATTATGACAATGTTTTATTTTCACCAGATGGTTTAATTCCCGTTTATGCTGATTTAGGAAATACTAGCTCTGATTATAAAATGCAAAATGGAGGCAAATCTCGCTTTCAATTTGTGGTTGCACCCGCTTTTGAGCTAATTGATAAACCGGACGAATTTATAATTGAAAAAATTTGGCAAGACGTAAAAAGTATATTTCCAGATACTGCTCCACAAGCCAAAATACTAAAAGCCAAAGTTGTTAAAGTTCCGCAGTCAGTTTATTGGCCAAATATTAATACTGATAAACTTAGGGTTTTACAAAAATCACCGATTAATAATTTGGCTTTGGCTGGCGGATATACTAAGCAGCGTTTTTATGACAGTATGGAAGGAGCAGTGCGTAGCGGAAACCGAGCCGCTGATGTAGTTATTTGTGCTGAAAACAAACAAAATTGGCAAGCAAAAGATTAACTTTTTCGGGTTTTTGAGAGTTGTCTGATAATTAAAAATTAGGCTAAGTGCGATTCAGCATGATTTTGGTCATAGAGAGGTAAATCCAAATTTATAATTACACTTGTTTATATTTATAGTTATATTTTAAGCTCTCTGACAAGATTATCTATATTTTTTATTGTGAATTAATAAAATCTCTAAGACTAATTCTTTCTTTTGGGTCTTCTTTCTGTTTTGCCTCTTCTAAATCTCTTATGTCTTCTAAGTCTTCTATTAATTCCTCAATTTTTTCATACTCTTTCTTTGACATTAAAACTAATTCAATACCTTCTAAAGTTATATATTGTGGGTTTAATTCAATTTTCATTTTTAACCTCTTAGTCTATTGATAAGCCTCTTTTCTATGTTTAATTCTATGAATTATTATTAAATTTTCTTCTTCCATATTGAATAATACCCTATAGTCATTTACTCTTAATCTATAGTCATATTCAAACTTTCTTAATCTTTGAACCTCGTTACTTAAACCATTTTCAAGAGAAAGTAACTTTGATTGAATATTAGACTTAAAAGGATCGGGAATTGCATTTAAGTCTTTTTGAGCTTGTTTTGATAAAACTATTTTATATTGAATCATTTTATTTCTCTCACTGCTAATTTTATATTATTCATTGGTTGTTTCAAACTTTGATTTTTATCGAACTCACGTTATTTAGTTTTTTTGTACTATTTTTTTACTTTATTCCTGATGGCTTGTCCGATCTCAAATAATAAAAATAAAGAAATACTTTTTTGAAGAAAATAAAGAATGGCAATGAATACCTGAATTCCATCTGAAACTTTATCTGACTCTGAGCCTGAATTTTCCATTAACTTAAACGGATCAAAAGAAAAAGTAGAAGCTTCAATTGATAGTTTTATTGCCTCAAAGTCAGGTTGACAGCTCGCAGATAAAAGAAAACACAAATTATTATTAAGAATTAAAGAATAAATAAAACTGGAAAGAAAGAGCAAGAGAAGCAAAGAAAAAAATGGTCTTGTAATGCTTAAACCATAACCACAAACATGATAATAAAGACAGTTAATAATTTTAGGAATTGGCTTATAAAGAAGCTTACCAGCATAGTATAATTGCCAAAAATGAAATTCACTTGCGAGTTGCTCATCACCAGAGTTTTTAGCCGCTATTTTTAAAGAAGCATATTTTTCCCCCAGTTGTTGAA
>JAAFJH010000026.1 GCA_013298875.1 Synechococcales cyanobacterium bin2.concoct.b11b12b14.033 | reverse complement strand
CCCACTACCGCCAGCCAAAATAATACCTTTACGAGAATTAGAATTATTAGTTTTGCTCAATTGATTTACTAGTAAATTAAACTTCTGGAATTAATATATTACCACTTTCCATATAAGACTTTATGCCCCCTAAGTCTCTTATGCTTGGAGGTTTCTTCTATTCCGTCAGGTAAAACAACTTACTAATACCTAGATGTTTTGCGTATTCGTTTGCTAAAGCTTGCTCAAATCCTTGAACTTTAGATTTATTGTTTCCATATGTATACTGAGAACCAATTAACTGGCATGAAATCTCCTGAGAAAAAACCGCAGGGATTTGGCAAATAAACAAAGACTTTGAGATAGCAGAAAGCAGAATCGAAAAACTTTTTGTATTATACTTCTTAATTATTTCTTTAGTTTTAACTTAAATATGTCTAATAATTCAATTTGGGGTTTTGATTTAGGTAAAAAGTCTATTGGGGCTTGTTCGCGGAATGGTGAAAATATTGAATTTTTGCAATCTTATACTTTTGATTTGGAATATGCTGACCCAAAAGAATGGAGACCCTCTCGCAAAACCGCCAAAAGAACAAGGTGTTCACATAAGAAGAGAGAAGAAAATTTAAATAAATTCTGGACAGAATTAGGTTGGAAAATTCCAAATATTCAAAATCAAACTTTATTGATTGGTTTAAATGCCAGGTTACAGATTTTGCATAATAATATTGTTTCAACTGATCAATTGTATTTAGCCTTGTATTCGGTTATTCAACATCGTGGTTATGATGATAATTTGCCTTGGTTAAGAAAAAAAACGAAAAAGAAAAATCAAGAAATACTCGAACAAGAAGAAACAAAACAAAACGAAAATAAAATCGAGAAAAAAGAATTAACAGAAGCTGAAAAAGACGAACTAGAGAATAAAAAGAAATTACAAACTTTTGAAAAATTATTTTCAGATTTAAATTTAAACTTGCATGAAAATTATATTTCTGAATTTGAAGCTTTAAAACTTGGTATTTGGGAGGGGCAAAATAAAAAAGTATTAATTCCGGATAAATTTGTAAGTAAAATTCGTGGCTTAGTCGTTTATCCCCGCCAAATGATAATTAAAGAAGCTCAAACAATTTTAGAAAAAGCCTCTCTTAAATTTACAGAACTGAAAGATAAAATAAATTATATTCTGTGGGGAAACTCTCTGGAAGCTTACAAAAACAAACCTCATCATTTAGAGGGAATATTGGGGCAAAAAATACCAAGATTTAATAATCGAATAATGTCAAGATGCCGCTTATTTGAACGTTTTAATACTTGTCAAGCCAAAGACAAATTAGCCATTGAAACAAAACTTTTATTAATTCTGAAAAATTTGCGTTATCAAAAAAATATAAATGAAGAGCCACTGCTATTGAACTTTGATGAATTTACAATACTTTTTGAAAAATGCCGGAAAAAATTAGAAAATAAATCTGAAAATAATCAAAAAATTACAATTACTGAACTTTATGAAATTTTAGTTAATGAAAAAATTTGGTTTGAAAGACCTCTTGGTAAGCAAGAAAAGAGTAAAGAAAAACTAAAAGCATTATTTAATTTGGCTCGCATTGATAAAGATGGCGACCTGAAAATTAAAACCGAAGGCAGATTTTCTTTGTGCAGAACCGCTTGTAGATTACTAAAAGATTATTTGCTTGGTGGTTTAAATAAAACTGAATTTGTCGAAAACCGCTTAAATAATGAAAACTGGAAGAAAAACTTTGATACAAACTTAACCGAAAGCGAAATAATTAATGCCATAAATCGTTTTGGGAATAGTTGGGAAAGCTTTAGTATTAGTGATGAAAGAGAAGAATTATTAAACTTAGGAACCAAGCAAGAAAGACATCAATTTATTGAAAAACTTTTAGGCAAAATTAATAATTATGTGGTTAAAAACCGTTTGCAAATTTTTTATAATTTAATTCGCTTTATGGAAAATAAGCTTGGAGAGCCAAAAGAAGTTTTAATTGAATTTGTTAAAAATGCTGATTCTTCATTTTTGCCTCAAAAAGACGCTAAAAGCTGGGAAAAATTTAGAAATGAAAATCAAAAAGAAAATAATATTGCTCTCAAACATTTAAGAGAGGCTGGAATTCCAAAACCTAGTTTTAAAGATATTGTGGCTTATAAATTATTGAAAGAACAACATGAAAAATGTTTGTATTCGGGTGAAGGAATTGAAATTGCTGATTGGAAAGATGGACATTTGGAAATTGATCATATAATTCCTCGTAGTTTTAGTCATTGTGATGCTTTTTATAATTTGGTTTTAGTTAAAAAAAGTTGTAATTCTGATAAAGGAAATAAAACTCCTTTTGAATACCTGAATTTCTCTTCTAGTGGAGGAAAATTAAGCTGGGAAGAATATCGAAATTTAATTAGTAATAATAAAAAAATTAAAAACAAAAAACGCAAATTACTACTTTCTCAAAACAAAGAAGGTTTAAGTTTAATTGAAAATTGGAATGGTCTAGCAGAAACCGCTCATATTGCTAAAATTTGCCAGAAAATCCTTTGTATTTATTTTAGTTGGGGAATGCAAGTTAAAGATCAAGACCGAAAAGTTTTTACTACTAGCGGCTCTCAAACGGCACAATTACGTAATTGGTATTCTCTTAATGAATTTTTGCACGAAGAAAAAACCGAAAAACCTGAAGCTGAAAAGGAAGCAGAAAGCAAAACCGAAGAAAATACTGAAAATAAGAAAAAAACAAATACAAAAAATCGTGGAAATGATAAACATCACGCTTTAGACGCTTTCTGCTTGACTTTAGCTAGATTAAAAAATATACAATTTGAAGATGAGAGGGGTTTATTCCGTGAAAAATCTTATAAAGATGGTTTTCCAATTGACTCAACCAGAAAGCTAATCAAGCAATATTTAGATAATTTAATTCCTTTAACGCTCAAAACCAATAAAGCCAAACAATTCCCCGAAGAAACAATTTATTCTGCCAGATTATCAAAAAATAATAAAAAACCCGAAATTCCATTCTATGACATTGTAGTAAAGAAAAATCTTAAAGAATTTTTATTAGGACAAATCAAAGAAGAGACAGAAAATAATAAGAAGAGAAAACAAGACGAAGACCAAGAACAGGAAGAAGAAAATAAAACAAAATTGCCCAAAATTTCAGAAGCTGAATTAAAAAAACGAATTGAAAAAATTTATCATCAAGACATAAAAATTATTTTGTACGAGGAATTAAGACAAAACGGACTGGAAGCTTTTATTCAAAAAGTATTAAATCAAGAAATTATACATAATCGCTTTAAATCACCAATTAAAAAGGTTTTGACTGTAACTTCTAAAGAAAATACTTTAAAAATCAGAACCGACAATAATAATAAAAAACGAATTACTTTGGGAGAATTTGCCGATTATTCCAAAGAGCCAGAAATACTAGAAGTAGAAAATAAAAAACCTAAAAATATTCAATTATTTAAAACAAAAGCTCATAAAGGACAACTGGTTTATTTAGAACCCAAGAAAAATGAACTTGTGGCAAGAATCAGACCAATTTATGGCTTTGAAAGTTTGAATGAGATCAAAGAAGAATTGCAAGCAAAAGGCTATGAACTTTATTCTGATCGAATTTTTAATACTGGCTGTTATTTAAAAATAGAAAATGACTTTGCGGTTGGGGATAAAAAATTTAAAGCTGGCATTTATAAACTAAGAACTATGACAACTTCAGGAACAGTTAAATTAGAAAATTTAAATGGGACTGAATTAGAAACAACAATAAATACTTTAGTGAAAGCTGGTTTTAAAAGATTAGAACTTTGCGGTTTTGAATTGAAAGTTTAATAAAAATGTCTCATCATGTTTTAACCATCAATACAGCGGGTGTCTTTCTGAGAGTGTCTCGTGGATTTATTGTTTGTCAAGAAAAAAATAATTTAGACAAAAAAATCCCAATTAGCGACGTAAAAACAGTAATAATTTCTACTCCGCAAGTTAGCTTTTCTAATCAGTGTATTAGCCGTATGTTAGAAAATAATATTGTGATTTTACACTGTGCCGAAAATTATCAGCCAATTGGCTGGACAGTGGGGCTAGAAAAAGTTGTTAGAAGAGAGGCTTTTTTTAATCAAATTCAGGCAACCGGAGAGTTTTCGGATAAATTGTGGAATCAAATTGCTTTCTGTAAAATTCATAATCAACTTGATTTATTAAATGATTTGGGCTTTGAATTAAATATACAATTATCAAATAATGCGGATATTGAAGAGGCAAGAGTAGCCAGATATTATTGGGAAAGATATTTTGGAACTATTAGCCGTGTTTTGAACCGTGAAAGAAAGAATGCCTCAAAGTTTGAAAATAAGGCTCTCAACTATGGTTATGCAGTTATTAAAACCTTGATTTACCGAACGATTTTAATTCATGGTTTATTACCAGCTTTGGGGATTAAACATAAAAGCCGTTTTCACGCTCATCCTTTAGTTTATGACTTAATTGAACCTTTTAGAGCTTTTGTAGATTTGCTGCTGGCACATTATATTATTCAAAATAAAAAACAAATTGATAATTTAATTGCCACTGAATTAATAGATGAGGACGAAGTAATTTTTGCGGATTGGATAAAATTTTTCATGAGTGGACTAGTTGAATATAAGCTGAAAGACAATAATTTAAATTATAAAATACTAGATTTTGTGGATATGTTTGTTTTGAGTATTATGAAAGCTTATGAAAATTTAGATTCAAACTCTCTGAGGCTGCCTATTTTAAAAACTTATAGCAAAAGTTAAAAAATCAGAACCAAAGTTTAGAGGTTTTTACTTATTAAAATTTTGGGTAATTATAAAATATTATGTCATGGGCTTACACATTGGGACAAATATTTGTCATGTTCGACTTGCCAACCCTCGAAAAGCACGAAATAAAGGCAGCGAACGATTTTAGAAAAACCTTACTAGACTTCGGCTTCTTTATGATGCAAGAAAGCGTTTATGTAAGAAATTGCGTTACTATCGATAAATCAGATTATTGGCTGAAAAAAGTAAGAAATAATTCTCCAACTACGGGCGGAAATGTCGTTGCGTTTTTTATTACGGCCAAACAATGGAATAAAGCCGAAATAATTAGCTGTGTTGAAACTCATCATAAGTATCGTAAAAAAGCTGGTGAAGCCTTTCCAGAGCAAATTACATTTTGGTAAAAAACTTTAGCCTTAATTAAAAGGTATGAACAAAGCAAGGTGTGACCCGACGGTAACCCATTGAAGGGCTAGAGCGATCAAAAGGTACACCTTAATCAGTTATGATCAAGCCCTGATTTATTGAATGAGAATATTTATAATAACATTAAAGGGATTTCTTGAAAACGTATTGCTATTGTAACACGCTCAATAAATCAGGGGGATCAAAACGCCCCTATCTTGCTTGGAGTAACAGCCGTTATTGTAACACGCTCAATAAATCAGGGGGATCAAAACACTAGGCAGCACTGGCCATAAAAATTTTGAATTGTAACACGCTCAATAAATCAGGGGGATCAAAACAGCATAATTAATTACTGATAAGAGCTTTCAATTGTAACACGCTCAATAAATCAGGGGGATCAAAACACGGAAAAAAGACGGTACAATCTTTCTCTCATTGTAACACGCTCAATAAATCAGGGGGATCAAAACTAATTAGCTTGATAGTAGAACATATTAAAAATTGTAATTTATTAATTATTTTTTCTTAAAAGCATTTAATATTTTGGCCTTAAAACTTTGAGGTTGATTCAGCTGATTTAAATTGGCCGGATTACTAAGAATTTGTTGTTGCATACGGCTTTGCAAGACTTCTCTTTCTTTTAATAATTCATTTTCTTTTTTCATTTGCTTTAATCTTTGTTTTTCCACCCGGGCTTTTTTTCTTTCTTCTCTTTTTAGCTTTTGGTCGGTAAAAGTCGGTAATTTATTATCATTTTCTGGTTTTTGCCAAAATTTCCAATCTCTTTTCTGTATATTATTATTTGGCGGATTATAAGTTTGAGCCGGTTGTTGTAGGGGTTGTTGCTGATAATCGTAATTTTGCGTCGGCTGTGATGGCTGCGAGTACGTATATGGTTGTGGAGAATTTGTAGGTGGTGATTGATAAACTTGATTATTATATGAATTATAGGAATCTGCCAAAACAGTTTGGTGGGATAGCAAAATCAAAAACAAGCTTAATAAAATTTTAGATATAAACATCAGCTTTTCAAATTCTTTAGTTAGCTTTCATTATAATCAAAATAAATAATAATTTTAAAGTTTTAATTTTCTAAAGTTGTCTTTATAGCTGCCGAAACTAATTCCTTTTTTTGATCGCCATTAATTTTTTTTAAAAGCTTTTTTTCTTGATAAAAATTAATTAAAGGTAAAGTTTCTTGATTGTAAGTTTGTAATCTCGAAGCCACTAATTCTTGCTTGTCATCATCTCTTTGATAAAGTATTGAGCCACATAAGTCACAAATATTATCTTTTTTAGGCACCGAAAATTCTAAATGATAAACAGCATTACAATCTTTATTTGTGCAGATTCGGCGTCCAGTTATTCTTTTTAATAATTTACTTTGATCCATTTCCAAACATAAAACAAAATCTAAAGATAAATCATTGCTTTTTAAAATTTCCTCTAATCCATCAGCTTGCACTAAATTACGTGGAAAACCATCCAGTAAAAAATCTTGCTTTTTATTTTGTATTTGCTTCAGCTCATTAATAATCAAAGCCAAAACTAAGTTATCAGGTATTAATTTGCCCTCTGCCACAAATAATTTTGCTTCTTGACCCAATTCATTATTTTCTTTAATAGCTTGTCTAATCAGCGTCCCAGTATCTATGCGAGCCAAATTAAATTTATTAGCTAAATAAAGAGCTTGTGTTCCTTTCCCAGCACCCGGTGGCCCAATTAATAAAGTATTTTTAGACATATTTATTTAATAATTTATGAACTTAATAATGATCTGACTTTGTATTGGTGGCCTTGTAAATAAGCGATCATTTGATTATTAAGATCTAGAGCTACACCAACCATAATAATTAAAGAAGTGCCTCCAATTGAACCTAAAGTGGTTACTTGACAAAACTTTTCAACGTGAATTGGCAAAATGGTAATTAAAGCTATACAAGTCGCTCCGATAAATATAATACGACTTAAAACTTTATTAATATATTCTGCCGTCGGCTTGCCTGGTTTTACACCTTGAATTGCATTGCCACCCTTTTGTAAGTTTTCAGCAATTTCACGCGGATTAAGCTGTATGGAAGAGTAAAAGAAAGCAAATAAAACGATTAAACTAAAATATAAAACCGAATGTTCCAATGAATAATAATCAAATAAACGGTCAAAGAAAGCTCCGCAAAAATTAAAAAAGTTTTTTAGCCAAGTTATGTCTAATAAAGGTTTGACTAAAGGTTTAAAAAACTTACCTTCCATAAATATTTTTTGGAAACTAGCTGACATTCCCAGGTCTGGTCGGCCAGTGAAAAAACTTAAAATTTGAAGGGGTACATATAAAGTGGCACTCGCAAAAATAATTGGCATAACACCCGACGGATTAATTTTGAAAGGTAAAAAATGAGAATTGGCCGAACCTCTAGCTTGACCAGTGACACTTTTAGCATTGACAATTAAAAGCTTACGAATACCATCTTGCACATAAATAATGGCCAAAATTGATAATAAGAAAAAAGCTAAAAGCGTAATAATTCCCCAGACCGGAGTAATACCCGTTTTAACCGCTTCACTAGTCTGAGCAATCATTTTGGGTAATCTGGCTGCAATTCCTGCAAATATTAACAAGGAAGCTCCATTCCCAATCCCAAACTCAGAAATCAATTCCCCAATCCACATAACAAAAACACAACCCGTCGTTAAACTAATAACTGATTTAAGGAAGAACATAAGTGGCAAATCTGTCACTAAGCCCGAACTAACTAACCATTTTGTTAAAGCAAAAGATTGAACAATAGCCACTAAAACGGATAAACGTCTAATCCACTGCTGATATTCCCGACGACCCGATTCTCCCCTTTCTTGCTGCAAGGCCTTTAACTGAGGAAAAACTTCACTTAATAATTGCATCATAATTGATGAAGTGATATAAGGCCCAATTCCTAAGGCAAAAATCGATAAACTGCTTAAAGCTCCACCCGCAAATAAATCGACTAAGCCTAATACATTACTATTTAAAAAACTAGAACCTTTTTCCATAAAGGCCTGATGGTCGATCCCAGACAAAGGAATTTGCACTCCGAAACGGTAAAATGCTAATAAAGCAATCGTAAGTAAAATACGTTTCAATAAACCTGTTTCAATTAAAACTTCCCAGGAAGGAAATTGAAAACCAATATTCTGGGCTTTTTGATTACTGCGAGATAAAGGACTGGACACGATAAAAATTAGAGTTTAGTGAATAATAAAAGATTTAACTAGCAGTTTTTTCCATAACTTTTTCAACAATTTTCTCAATTGATCCGCCGGCTTTTTCAATTTTCTCTCTAGCACCTTCCGAAAAAGCATGAGCCTTTATTTTAAAAGCTTTGTTTAATTCTCCATTACCTAAAACTTTGAGTCCAGATTTTTGCATTCTTTTAACTATTTTATTTTCAGCCAAAAATTCAAGATTGATTTCGCTACCAGCAGGTAAATCCAACGATTCAAGCAAATCAAGGTTTATAATTGTATAAATTTTACGATTAGGCAAAGAAATATATTGACGCTTCGGCAATCTACGGAATAAAGGAGTTTGTCCACCTTCAAATTGTTTACGAATTCCACCACCCGCTCTGGATTGTTGTCCATTATGACCTCTACCAGCTGTTTTACCACCATAACCAGCTCTTCCACGGGCTTCTCTTTTCTTTTTATGCCTTGAACCTTCAGCCGGTTTTAAATCTGTTAAATCCATTATATTTTCCCTTTTAAATTATGCCTTTATATTTTAAGCAGCTTGAGACTGCACTTCTGTTGGTAGAACTGGCGGTTGATTATGATTATTTCCTCTTAGTTGTCGAATTTGAGTTTTGGTCTTCAAATTTGCAACTGCATCTTTCAATGCCCCAAGCACATTAATTGGATTAGTTGATCCAACAATTTTACAAACAACATTATGCAAACCTGCTGCTTCCATAGCCATTTTCAAAGACCAGCAAGCAATTAAACCAGTACCTTTGGGTGCCCTAAATAAGTACAATTTTGTTGAACCGAAATGTCCAATTACTTGGTGAGGAATAGAACCTTGGTCAAAAGGAATTCTAATTAAATTTTTCTTAGCACTTTCAATCGATTTTCTGATAGCATCAACCACTTCAGCTGCTTTGCCCAAACCAACTCCAATATTTCCTTTTAAATCACCCACAACAACCAAAGCCGAAAAGCTCATATTTTTTCCGCCCTTTACAACCTTGGTTACACGGCGAACCTGCACAACTTTTTCTTGCCATTCATTGTCTTTTTCATTCTTTTGAGAGTTGCCAAAAGAATTATCTCTTTGTCTTCTAGGGTTTTTATCATCGGAAGGCTTATTAGGATCATTATTATTTCCTCCGCCGCCTCTTATATTTCTGTTATTACCGCCAGCTCCAGTACCACCGCCTGGTTTGTTAAAAGTTTTGGCACCTTTTTGAAAAGTCATTTTTTCTCCTAAATAATTAAAAATCTAAACCGTGTTCACGTGCAGCCTCAGCCAAAGCCTTAATTCGTCCATGATACAAATATCCACCACGGTCAAAAACTACTTGCTTTATCTCTTTTGCAATCGCTTTTTTAGCAATTGATTCTCCAACCGAAGAAGCAGCTTCGCAATTACCACCATGTTTTAAGCTCGTTCCTTTTTCCAAAGAAGAAGCAAAAGCTAAGGTTTCTCCACTTTCATCATTAATGATTTGAGCATAAATATGCTTACCACTACGATGTACTGCCAGTCTGGGTCTTTCTGCTTGACCTTTGACTTTTTTGCGAACTCGGCGATGAGCTCTATTTAAAATTTCTTTTTTAGTTAAATGGGGCATTATTTTTTACCAGTTTTACCTGCTTTTAGCTTAACGACTTGACCAAGATTGCGAATACCTTTACCTTTGTAAGGCTCTACTTTCCTTAAACTTTTTATATAAGCTGCAAATTGGCCTAATTTGTCTTTGTAAATGCTCCGCAGAACAATAGTAGTCTGATCTGGACATTCTACTTTAATATAATCGGGAGCCTCAACATCTACTGGGTGGCTATAGCCCAAAGCAAAGACTAATTTTTTGCCTTGTAATTGAACTTTATAACCAACACCAACCAAAACCAAAGTTATACTAAATTCTTTCGTTACACCAATTACGGCATTTCTAATTAAAGCTCCGTAAAGGCCATAAAGTGCCGCGGATTTACTTTTTTTATCTTCGTTGGTTGGTTTTAACTGTAAATTATTATCTTCAATAGATATTTGAAATCCAGCACCTATTGGCAGAGTAATTTGACCTTTAGGCCCTTTGACAGCCACTATATTTCCTTCTTGCTTGACATCAACTCCTGAGTCGAGAGAAATACTTCTTTTTCCTATTCTTGACATATTTTTTTACCTAATTACCAAACCGTACATACTACTTCGCCGCCTACTTTCTCAGTAAAAGCATCTCTTTGAGACATAACGCCTTTACTGGTTGAAATTATAGATAAGCTATGTTGTGGGCAGCCACCAATTCTTTCTGTAAAGCCAATATATTTGGGGCAGCTACTACGACTTTGTCTTTTAATGCCTAAAATTGAAGATTCGCCATTGACATATTTTAATTTAACAATAATTTCTTTGGAAAAATCATTAATAGTTTCGACTGAATAGCTAATTAAAAAACCGCTACGTACAAGAACTTTTAAAATTTCTTCTTTGAATTTGGAATAAGGTATACTGACAAAACGCTTCTTTACCATTAAAGCATTTCTAATTCTAGTCAGCATATCAGCAACTGGGTCTGAGTGATTCACTTTATATTTCTCGTGATGAGTAAGGGGACAGGGACATAATTTTTACCAACTTGATTTTTTAACACCAGGAATTTGACCATCGTGAGCCATTTCCCGGAAACAAATACGACAAATTCCAAAGTCTCTGATAAAACCTCTGGGTCTGCCACATCGCCAGCAACGGTTGCGTAATTTAATAGCGGACAATTGGCCTTTAGCAACCAACTTCTGCTTTTTCTTTTCTCTTTCTATAACGGATTTTTTAGCCATATTTTAAGAATGCAATAAAAATAATAAAGAGTAAATGATTATATACCAGCCAAGCAAAAAATACCAATACGCTTTTTAAATTTTGTTTAAATCAATTAGAAATTCAGACAAAAACCTTAGAAATGATTTTTGATGATGAAAATATTTTAAGACCTATTAATTATTATAGATTAGGCAGCTATTGGCTTTTTTTTAGGGGGAGAGATCATCCAACACATAAATTCAGACAAAATGCTCAATGCAAACTGGGCTTATCAATTAGCCAAGAAATTTCGTTTAGACAATCTTCAGAAAATATTGATAAATTGATAATTGAAATAGATAATTAAGCAAATAAATATGAAAATAGGCGTCCCGAAAGAGATATTAGACTCAGAATTTAGAGTCGGTTTAATTCCCAATTCGGCATTATCTTTAGTTAAAAAAGGCCATCAAGTTTTTATTGAAAGTGAAGCTGGCTTAGGAAGTGGTTACTCAAACCAAGAATATGAAAAATCAGGAGCCAAAATTATTGAAAAAGCCAGTCATTTATTTGAGCAATCCGATTTAATTGTTAAAGTTAAACAACCCTTAGAGGAGGATTTACAGTTTTTAACAAAAAGGCATATTTTATTCACTTATTTGCATTTGGCTGCCAATAAGGCCTTAGCAAGCAAATTATGTGAGCTAGGCCTTTCCGCTTATGCCTATGAAACCATTGAATTACCAAATAAAATTTTACCTTTACTTCTCCCGATGAGTGAAATAGCTGGCAGAATGTCAATTCAAATTGGGGCAAACTTATTAGAGAAAGCTCAGGGAGGAAAAGGTATTTTATTAAGCGGTGCACCAGGGGTTCCTAGGGGCAAAATAGTAATATTAGGTGGTGGCATAGCCGGAACTCAAGCAGCCAGACAGGCAATGGGAATGGGAGCTGAGGTAATTCTTTTTGAAAAAAATCCTTTAAGAATTAGAGAATTAGACGAAAAATTTGGTAAGTCTGCCTTAATACTTTATTCAGAAGAAAATTTAATTGATGAAGCTGTCCAGAAAGCTGATTTGGTAGTTGGAGCCGTTTTAATACCCGGAAGAAAGCCGCCCATTTTAGTTACCGAAGAAAGCGTCAAAAAAATGCAAGCTGGTTCAGTTTTAATTGATATTGCTATCGATCAAGGTGGCTGCATCGAGACCATAAAACCAACCAAGCATTCAGAGCCAACCTTTATAAAACACGGAATATTACATTATGGAGTAACAAATATGCCGGGAGCGGTACCCAGAACTTCTACGCAAGCTTTAAATAATGCTACTTTAAAATATATACTTGAATTAGCAAGCACCGGAGCTGAAAATCAGAATTTATACGGGGGACTTAATATACAAAATGGTGATATCGTGCATCCTGAAGTCAGAGAAGCTTTAATTGAAGCCTAAAAGTTTGAAAAACCAAATGGACAATTTACAGAGATTAACCTGATTTCACAGATATTTTATTTATAGTTTTGCCGTTCTCTGAATCAGGATTTTCAGGATTAAAAGATAAACAGGATTCACGCTTGAAAAGTTAAATAATTTAAAAAATACACCAATTTGAATATTTGGGTAATTGATTATGAACTAAAGCAAAGTACAAATCTTTTAATTTGGTTGTAATTGATCCAACTTCTCCGTTACCAATTTTATAATAATCTACCGAAGTAATTGGGCTAATTTGCGCTCCAGTTCCACAGAAAAACATTTCATCCGCAATATATAATTCAGTTCGGTCAATTGTTCTTTCTTCGGTTTCAAGGCCTAATTCTTCTTTGGCTAATTGAATAATTGTGCTTCGGGTAATGCCTTCTAGGATATTATCGGTTACGGGGCTAGTAATTAATTTGCCATTGCGTACCAAAATCAAATTCATGGCACTTCCCTCAGCGACATGCCCTCTTTCATCCAAAACAATAGCATCCGCAAAATTACTTAAAAGTGCATCCGTTTTAGCCAAGGCTGTGTTTACATAACTACCCGCAATTTTAGCTCTGGCCGGAATAGCATTATCTTCTACTCTTCTCCAGCTAGATACCGTTACCGAAATGCCTTTAGTTGTATCAATATAATCACCCATTGGAAGAGCAAAAAGGCAAAATTCATCTTTATTATTTAAAAGAGCTGGTCCAATCCGCAAATCCGCTTTGTAAGCAATTGGCCTAATATAAGCATCTTCTTTTGGTTCATTTAACTTAATTAATTCTTTGGTTAATTCAACTAATTCTTCGGCTGAATGCTTGATTTCGATACGCAGAATTTTGGCACTTTGTTTCAATCTTTGATAATGCTCTAAAGGCCGAAAAATATAAGACTTGCTTTCTTTCGCATTCCAGTAAGCTCTAATTCCTTCAAAAACTGAGGTTCCATATAAAAAAGCATGTGTGCAAATACTAATTTTGGCTTTTTCGGCACTTACAAATTTTCCTTCAAAATAAACATTTGGAAATAAGCTCACGGACAATTACCTTGCTAAACAAAATTTTTTAATAGCTTAACATCGTTCTTAATCTTTTTTTACCTTTTTTCGCTTTAACTCTTAAAAATTAAAAAATTATCAAAGAGAGCTAAGTTTCAAAATAATAAAATTACAACTTATGACGTACTTATTCTCTTTGGAAGGAACAAAAAATGCTAAAAAATGTATACTATAAATTTATTGAATGAAGTTGTAAAATCAATATTAAAAATGTGAATTCATGGGCTATTTAATTAAATCTGAATCTGAAATTGCTGAATTAAAAACAAAAATTCTTGGTAAAAAATTAATTTTGACTAATGGGTGTTTTGATATTTTGCATATCGGACATTTAAGGTATTTGCAAGCTGCCAAGTCTTTAGGTGATTATTTATTAACTGGAGTAAATTCTGACAGTTCAGTAAAAGCTCTCAAAGGTGAAGCCCGTCCGCTTAATAATCAATTTGACCGAGCTGAAATATTAAATGGCTTGAATTGTGTTGATTTCACTTATATTTTTCCGGAAAATACAGCCGAAAAATTAATTGATTTAATTCGTCCAGACATTTATGTCAAAGGTGGAGATTATAAATTTGAGAACTTGCCGGAATATAAAATTTTAAATGAATTAAAGATCGAAGTAATTTTTCTTTCTTTTATTAATGGTTATTCAACGACCTCTCTCATTCAAAAGATTCAATTATAGTTTTTATCGATTAAAGAGACGACTGATTATTACTTTCCTGAAAGCGGATTTGATTCTCGATGAGGGCAGCTTCTGAATCTGCAGTTTGAGCTTCCTTGGTTAGCCTTTGTATATCAACTTGAGATTGAGTAATAAATTTATCGAGTTTCTCTTTGGCTTTAACAGCTCTTAATCTGGCTTTCCCTGCTCTAATACGCTGATTAGCTAAGTCAACTTCGGGTTTGCCAGTTTGATTATACTTACGTTTACTATTAACCCAATCACTTACTTTTTGAAAACGATTATTCTTGGCATCGACTTCAGAAGTTGAGGCAGGTGCAGTGGTGGTAGTAACACTAGCTTCAAGTGGTTTAACCGGAACAGTATTATAATAATTGGACTGACTATTGGAATTATTATTAATGGGCAATTGTTGATTGGTATTAGTATTAGTAACTTGATTATTATTACTACTTTCCAGGTAAGGCGAGTAATTTAAATTATTATCCATTTGCTGCTCTTGGGCATGAATCAACTGACAAAGGCTAGACAAGCTAAAACTAATTGCCAAAATACACAGATAATCTTTATTCATCATAATTGAAGCCCTTTTATGCACCGGTAAAACTCTAATTTAGCCTGAATACACCTAAAAAATAAAGTTTTAAATCCGAATACATATATTACTAAGTAAATCTTTGAGTTGTAATTATGCGATTAAGCGACAAATTCAGGTTTCTTGCTGAACAGTTAAATGATTTATATCAATATAGAGACTTTTTGGAAGAAAGAATTTGTGTTTTAGAATTAGAGCTTAAAGATATTGACGATATGATGGAATTTGCAGATTGCATGAATAATTTTGATATTTCTTCCGCCGAACAAGAATAATTTAGCTAATTCTCGTAAGATTAAATATTAAGTATAAAACTCTTTGTATTTACCGATTTTGCCAAAACAACTCTTACTTTTAATCCTTATTTTTGAGCTGGGCGGATTATTATGCCAAGTTTGTGATGCTAATCCGTTTTATGCCGATGAATTACCTAGCGAAGACCATGAAGTTTATCCGCCGGAAGTTTTTCATAAAGAAGAAATTAATTATTATGTTGAGAAATTTTGCAAAACTAAAGGACGACCTTATGCCCGCATACAAAAAAATATAATTGTCGATTGTATGTCTGCTAATACTTTATGGAAAATTGATTATGCTGATAATTGGCGACAAGCTTTTACGGATGCTTTAACTTATCAAATTTATGATGATTACCGAGGTGATGATGAAGAAGCCGCCCCGAAGCCAGGAGTAGTTTTGGTACAAGAAGATTCGGATGATTATAAAAATATGCTGGAATTAAAAGAAATTATAAAATTTTATAATTTACCAGTGCAGGTTGATGTTATTGAAAATTATGCTAGCAAACCAAGTACTCAGCCAATTAGTAAAATCCCTCGTTTTTTGAAAAATGTGCAAATTCAGCTAGATGGCTTATGAAAAGCTTAAAGCAAAAATTACTTTTTATTCATAGTGGCGGGCTGGGAGACATTATTTTATTAAGTCCAGTTCTGAAAATTCTACACCAGGAATTAGGCCAAACTCATGATATAAACCTTTTGACCGAAAAAAGAGCTTATGCTGGCAGCCAAGAAATTTTTGCAAAAGCTGATTATGTGCAGGAAGTAAAATATTTTGACTTTAAAAATAAATTTGCCATTTTTCAAATCTTTAATTTGCTTAAAATAATTAAAAATCATGACATTGTTATTTCAAGCGGAAGCTCACCCTTAATTAGCATTTTATTGTTCTTGAGCGAAGCCAGAAGGCGTATTGGTTTTGAAAGTAAAACCTCTTTTTTGCTGACGGATAAAGTAAAACTAAATAAAAATCAATTTACTACTTTTATGTTGGCTGATTTGATCAAACCTTTGGTGGACAATAATTTAAACTCTCTTGATTTAAAGCCGGATTTCACGGAATTATTAAATAGTGAATTTGATGATATTATTCCAAATTTTAGTTCAGAGCAAAAATACTTTTTAATTCACCCGGGCGTCAGTGCTTTAAGCTTGCAAAAAAATATTATTAAATCGCCTGAGCCAGCTTTTTGGAAAGATTTTATTTTTGAATTTAGCCAAAGTCCAGCTTTGCAAAAGTATAAATTAGTTTTTATCGGTGGTTTAGACGACCAAGCCGCTTTGAATGAGATTTTAACCGATTTAGAAATAAAGCCCGATAATTTAATTAATTTAAGTGATCAGCAATTTAACTTAAAACAATTGGCTCATTTAATTAATAAAAGTGAAGTATTTATTTGTGCTGATTCCGCTCCCATGCACTTAAGTTTGGCTATTAATGCAAATACTTTAATTTTATTCGGGCCAACTGATTCAGCAAAATTAATCTGGCTTGAGCAAGTAAAATATAAAATAGTAAAAGTCAATAATTTATTATGTCAGCCATGTTTGTGGGATAAACGCTCTCAGTCTTGTGCTTTACCTTTATGTATCAAATTATTATCACCAAAGTCAATTATTCAAATCCTTCAAAACTATGATCAAGCGGGAAATTTGCATTGAAGCAATTAATCTAAAAAGTAATAAATTAAATGGTTACCGTCTCCTGACAGTTTATTCGAAAGAATTAGGTGTTTTAAAATTATCGGGTAGCAAATTGGGCGGGCGGGCTGAAGCTTTTGTGCGGAATAATTTTTGGATTAATTATAGTGAAAAATCTGATATTCATAGTATTAGGCAAAGCGAATTCATCGGACTTTTTAAAGGAATTAATCAAAACTATGAAAAACTAATGGGGGCTTGGCAATGGGCGGAATTTCTGGAAGCTTGTTCTCATACCGGCGAAGATCATAGCCAAGAAATTTTTGATTTGTTTTGGAATTGTTTGAAAACCTTGGAAGAAATACCGGAACAAGTTTATGAACAAAAAGGTTTAATTTTAAACTTATACTTCTTATGGAATTTAAGTCACTTTTTGGGCTATGAGCCGAATTTGCATTTATGCCAGCAAAACCACGAAAAATTTGATTGTCCATTATTAAAAAATGAAGCTAAATTTCATGATTTGTTTTTTGACTTTGAACAAGGCGGGATTTTGTGTAGTGCCTGTCCGGGTGATTTGCAAATGACTCCGTATTCAAGCAAAATTTTAGGAGGAATTTATAAAATATTTATTGATTTAAAAGAGCAAAATTTAGATCAAATCCTCAGCGAAAATATACAAAATACTCATCAAAAACCCGCTTTGGAATTCACAAAAAAAACTTTACAAAAATACTTACAAATTCACGCTCACCATAAATTAAAATCAATTAGCCTGAAGTAAGCCCAAATAATTGCTGTTATAGCAATCCCGAGATTGAATGATCTTGCAATACAAGATGTAGATACAAATAATAAAGAAATGGGATATTCTTAAACTAATTTCTAGCCCTCATACCGAGCTAAGTCATTAAGAGAATTCATTTAAGAAATCTGACTGAAAGAGGAGAAATTATAGATAAATATCTGTGAAATCCATGCCATCTGTGTCAATCTGTGATTCAGACAAAAATCGTATTTATATTTTAACGAATAATCAAACT
The DNA here is from genome assembly GCA_013298875.1 of Synechococcales cyanobacterium bin2.concoct.b11b12b14.033. Classification (GTDB taxonomy): domain Bacteria; phylum Cyanobacteriota; class Vampirovibrionia; order Caenarcaniphilales; family Caenarcanaceae; genus JAAFJH01. The sequence continues at coordinate 7,099 of JAAFJH010000026.1, read as the reverse complement.
TGTTTTTAGTTTTCAATTTATGAAACAATTGGTTAATACCAAACAAATGAAAACTGTTTTAAACTTATGATTAGAAAATTAACTTCATCCAAAACTATTTCTCCTGTACTAACTACTGTTAAAAGCAATACAAAAACTGAAGGGTCAAGTGAGGCTTCTGAGGCTCCACTAACTAAAGAGCAAGAATTAAATAAAAAATTAGACTTACCCTTAGATGCAAATCCTGAAGACAGAGCAAACGCAATTTATGAAATTAGTGTTCGAGAACAAAATAAAAAATTAGACTTACCCCTAAATGCAACTGCTGAAGACAGAGCAAACAAAGTAAAAGGAACTTCCTGAACTCAATGCAAAATTAGGCTTACATATAGATGCAACTCGGGAACAAAGAGAAAAAGCGATGTTGAAAAAGGATGCCAAGCATTAAATAAGCAAAATGGCTAGCTTAACTCTTTTTGGCTATAAAGCAAGAAATCCAAGTAAAATTAGGCAAGGAAATTAGGAATTAATTTATTTTACTTTTACTGAATTGAGATTTAACTTTTAAAATGCCAAAAAGAACAGATATAAAAAAAATATTAGTCATCGGTGCTGGGCCAATTATTATCGGGCAAGCTTGTGAATTTGATTATTCGGGAGTGCAAGCCTGCAAAGCTTTAAAAGCCGAAGGTTATGAAGTTGTTTTGGTAAATTCTAATCCTGCAACTATTATGACTGACCCAGACTTGGCGGATACAACTTATATTGAGCCGATTACGCCTGAGTTTTTAAAATTAATTATTGAAAAAGAAAAGCCAAATGCCATATTACCAACTATGGGCGGGCAAACTAGCTTAAATATGGCTGTCTCTTTAGCGGAAGATGGGACTTTAGACAAATATAATATCGAACTAATCGGTGCCAAGCTTGAATCAATCAAATTAGCGGAAGATCGGGCTTTATTCAAAAAAGTTGTTTCGGATTTGGGTTTAAATTCTGCTCGATCTGAAACCATCACGGATATTGAACAAGCTGAAAAAATTGCCGAAAAAATTGGCTTCCCGATTATTTTGCGTCCGGCATTTACCCTTGGTGGGAGCGGTGGTGGTATTGCTTATAATATGGCTGAATTTGAAGTAATGGTACGCAAAGCCCTTAATGAAAGTCCTACTAGCCAAGTTTTACTGGAAGAAGATTTAACTGGCTGGAAAGAATATGAACTTGAAGTAGTGCGTGATTTGGCCGACAATGTCATTATTATTTGCTCAATCGAAAATTTTGACCCAATGGGAGTGCATACTGGTGATTCAATTACTGTGGCTCCTGCTCAAACTTTAAGCGACAAAGAATATCAAAATTTAAGGAATCAAGCCATAAAATTAATTCGTGGAGTTGGTGTTGAATGCGGTGGTTGTAATATTCAGTTTGCCATTAATCCAAAAAATGGAAATATTGTGGTTATTGAAATGAATCCACGAGTTAGCCGTTCTAGTGCTTTGGCTAGTAAAGCAACTGGTTATCCGATTGCTAAAATTGCGGCTAAATTAGCGGTTGGTTATACGTTGGATGAATTACCTAATGAAATAACCAAGACTACCAAAGCCGCTTTTGAGCCGAGCATTGATTATATTGTAACCAAAATTCCACGTTTTGCCTTTGAAAAATTCCCTGGCTCAGACAAGACCTTAGGAACTCAAATGAAATCTGTTGGGGAAGTTATGTCAATGGGGCGTACTTTCGCCGAATCTTTCCAAAAAGCTTTGAGAGGCCTTGAAAAAAATATGAAAGGTTTTGGGCCTTTTGATTTACCAGCCAATTTGACTAAAGAAAAAGTTTTAAATCTTTTAGTTAAACCCATTCCTGAGCGGATCGAACAAATTTATTTTGCTTTTGAATTGAATTGCTCAATTGAAGAAATTTATGAAGCTTGCAAAATTGATAAGTGGTTTTTAACTCATTTGAAGCTGATTTTTGACGAATATAAAAATTTTGAAAAAACTGGATTATTGACTGAAGAAAATGAAAGAATTGCCCAGATTGAAAAATTAAAAGCTTTAGGCTTCAGCGATGGACAATTAGCCAAGGCTTCGAATATAAAAGAAGTTGAATTCCGGGAATTAAGACACAAGCTTGAAATTAAACCTGTCTTTAAAATGGTAGATACTTGTGCCGCGGAATTTGACTCTCAGACACCTTATTACTATTCAACTTATGAAAAAGAAAATGAAGTTTTGCCTTCAGATAAACAAAAAGTAATTATTTTGGGGGGCGGGCCTAATCGCATTGGACAAGGAATTGAATTTGATTATTGTTGTGTGCATGCTAGCTTGGCTTTGCGAGATATGAATTATGAAAGTATTATGATTAATTCCAATCCAGAAACGGTTTCAACCGATTTTGATATTTCGGATCGCTTATACTTTGAGCCAGTAACGGTGGAAGATGTTTTAGCTGTTTATCAAGAAGAAAAGCCTTTGGGTGTAATTGTACAGCTGGGTGGGCAAACTCCGCTAAATATTGCACAAGCTCTGGAAGAAGAAGGAGTTAAGATTTTAGGCACTTCAGTTAAACAAATTTTGAGAGCTGAAAATAGGCATGAATTTAATTTAATTATTAACAAATTAGGTTTGAATCAGCCGATGAGTGAAATTGCTGATAGACCTGAACAAGTAATGGAATTAGCCGAAAAAGTTGGTTTTCCGCTTTTAGTTAGGCCAAGTTTTGTGCTGGGCGGGCAAGCTATGCAAATTGTTTTTAATCCCGAAGAATTACAAGAATGGCTGAATAATATGACTAGTCGGGGAATTATTTGGCCAGTTTTGCTTGATGAATTTTTGGACAATGCCATTGAAATTGATGTAGATTCGGTTTCTGACGGAAAAGAAGTAATTGTGGCGGGTATTATTGAGCATATTGAAAGGGCGGGCATTCATAGCGGAGATAGCTCTTGTGTAACGCCACCTAATACCCTGAATGAAGACCAAATTGACGAAATTATTTTGGCGACGGAAGCTTTAGCATATGAATTGGGCGTTATTGGACATATGAATATTCAATTTGCCATTCGTGGAAATACCATTTATGTGTTGGAAGTTAATCCTCGAGCTTCTCGCACGGTACCGTTTATTGCGAAAGCTACAAATATTCCTTGGGCAAAAATTGGCACTTTATTGATGCTAGGACATAGTTTTAAAGAATTAAAAGTCAAAAAAATATTACCCAATAATTATTCAGTTAAGGAATTTGCCAAAAGAGGAATTGTTGCGGTTAAAGAAGCAGTTTTGCCTTTTAAAAAATTTCCAGGTTGTCAAATTGCTTTGGGTCCAGAAATGCGTTCAACTGGGGAAGTAATGGGCATTGACCATAATTTTGGTTTAGCCTTTGCCAAAGGACAAATTGCGGCTGGACAAAATATTTTATGGAGAGGGCATAATGTCTTTTTAAGCGTCAGCGATTGGGAGAAAAATAAATCCTTGCTTGAAATTACCCGGGAGTTTTTGGACTTGGGTTTTCAGCTTTATACAACCGAAGGCACTTATAAATTTTTAAAAGATAACGATATAAATACTAATTTTGTGCGTAAAGCGAAAGAAAAAGAGCCCAATATTATTAGTTTATTGACTGAAAGAAAAATCTCATTAATTATAAATATTCCCAAAGGAAAAGAAGCTTTACAAGATAATATGTCCATGAGGCGGTTAGCAATTTTGATGGATATTCCATTAATTACAACTTTGGCAGGCGGAATGGCTACAGTAGAAGCTTTCAAGTCTTTACATAAAAATTCAGGTAATTTTTCGGTTAAATCCTTGCAAGAATATAATTTAGAATTTTAAATAAATAAAATAAACCTAATAACTTAAAATTTCATCATTCTCTCTGAAAGAGGCTTGGGTTTAGGTGGCAAAATACATTCAGATTTATAAGTTTTAAATTGAGTTTTTAATTTTTCATAAGCTAAATTGAAAGCTGCTTCCTGGCTTAATCCATGTTCCCAAACTTTTGCTTCATATGCACAGCCTTCATAAGGATATTGTTTAATTACTCTTACTCCTCGGCAGTCAACTTCGCCTTTTAGCTTTAAACCTTTTTTGGTAGTGCATAATCTATTGCGGCGAACTCCGGTTTCTATTTCTTTCAAGGTTGGTTCTAAAGACATTATTCCGTAGCCATTTTCAGTTTTAAAAAGAAATAATTTTTCGGTTAAGGAATATTCATTTAATATTTCAGCGGTACTTTCGCCTTTGCATTTTTCCGGTTTGATTTCATAAAATTGACTATCGTCTAAAGCAATCCCACCAATTGAAAGGCCTGGTGTGCTAATGCTGCTGGAATTTACTGACGGGTCATTATTGACACCACCTGAATGAGATGGATTAATTGGTAAATCAGCTGAAAAACTTGCCGTTATGAATAAAAAAGCATTTAAACAAAAAATACTAGCGACTCCAAATGAGTAAATTGATTTTTTCATAATAAAGGATAAGTTAAATTAATTATTTGATTTGATTAGCTAAAGCTATTTTAAATGAATTAATTGATAATTGGTACAGTTTTTGAATACACTCTTCAAACCTTCAAATTCCTAAATTGAGTTTGTCTTTGTATCGGTATTTTATGCTTGTTTTATAAAATGAATAAAGAAAAATGAAAAAATAAGTCTGACAGCAAGAAGCTAACTGATAATGAAAATTGAAAACAAAATATTTACTTTCATAGCTGATTTAGAAATTAAAAGACTATATAATCAAAAAAGCAATAATAAAAATTAACAATTTATGAAACTTTGTGATTACATTTTTAAACGTTTAGAAGAATTAGGACTTGGCCATGTATTCTGCTTACCGGGTGAGTCTGTGCAAGATTTATACAGTTCTCTGCAAAAAAGTAATTTGAAAAGTGTGCTTTTATCGCATGAGCCTTCAGTTGGTTATGCCGCCGATGCTTATTCACGCTTACGTGGCTTAGGAGCTGCTTTAATAAGTTATGGAGTTGGCTCGCTTAATTTGGTTAATGCTGTTGGGCAGGCTTATGCCGAAAGTTCACCTTTAATTGTTTTGAGTGGCGGACCTGGTATGAATGAACGTAAAAAACACTTTCATTTGCACCATAAAGTAAGAACTTTTCAGACTTCCCGTGAAGTTTTTGAGCAAATTACCGCTTTGAGTATAATAATTGAATCGCCCAATAATGCAGCTATAGAATTAGAAAAGGCTTTTCAAACTGCTTTAAAATATAAAAAACCGGTTTATATCGAAATCCCGCGTGATTTATCACATTGTAATATTGAAGCTCAACCTTTTTTGCCTGACTTTGCCGAAAATATTGACCAGGAAGGCTTGGAAGAAGCTTTAAATGAAACTATTGATTTGATTAATTCGGCCAAAAATCCAGTTATTTTAGCAGACGTCGAAATTGCCCGCATAAAAATGCAACCTGAATTATTAAGTTTGGTCGAAAAAAGTGGTTTACCAGTTGCTTCCACTTTACTTGGTAAATCAGTACTTTCAGAAAGTCATTTACAATCTTTAGGTACTTTTTTTGGCACTCTTTCTAATCCGCGTGCTTGTAAATATATTGAGTCAGCTGATTTGATTTTAGCTTTAGGTACTATTTTAAGCGATGTAAATTTAGGTATGTTTACTTTTAATGTTGATCGCACCAAAATGATTGAATCTAAGATTGACGGATTAAGAGTCAAAAATCATCATTATCCGCAAGTAACTTTAAAAGATTTTATGACTGGCTTGCTCAAATCCGAAAAGCTAAAACATTTTCAGATTGATATTCCAAAAGTAGATTTGTCTTTTTTATCAACTAATGTGCCTGATGAAAAAATTACGTCTATTTCCTTGCAATTAATTTTAAATCAGTTTTTAAATCGTGCTAATTCGCCAGCTTACCGTATTGTCAGTGATGTCGGAGATTGTTTGTTTTTGGGGCAAGAATTGCATTTAAATAGTATTTCAAGCTTTTTGTCACCAGCTTATTATTTGAGTATGGGCTTTGCAGTTCCTGGCGGCATAGGTGCCCAGTTAGCTGATCCCGAAAGAAGATCCATGGTTTTAGTGGGTGATGGAGCTTTTCAAATGACCGGCTTAGAAATTATTAGTGCTAAACGTCTGAATTTAAATCCAATTATAATTCTGTTAAATAATGGAACTTACGCCACTCTTGACCGCGTGGAGCTAGATGCTGTGCCAAAATCATATGAAATTGGTAAGTATGAATACTATAAAATGGCAGAAATATTTGGCGGTATTGGGCTGAAAGTAAAAACAACGGCTGAATTTCAAAAAGCTTTGAAACAAGCTGAAACTGAATATAAAAATGAATTTATTATCATTGATATCGACTTACAACCGGAAGATACTTCAAAAGTTTTAAATCAATTTGGCCTTATGATGGATAAGTCTAATAAAGCTTCTTCGACCAAAAAAGTATAAAAAAGGTATTTAGATAATTAATTAGTTTTTAAATTTCAAATTCCCAATTGAGTTTGTCTTTGTATTTGTTTAAAATTACTTTGCAGCTTTTGGACTTCCCACTCTAAAAAAACTAATAATTCTTGATCTTGTTTAACCACGTATTTCAAAAGGCTTTGGCTTTCCTCGGGTAAATCTTTATCGGTTAAATTTAAATCTTTGCTCAAGTCTTCTGTATTTTTGCTAATTATCATTCTTTTGTCTAATAATTCATTTACCGACTTAGCATCACGAAGTTTAATGGCTTCCAAAAGGTCTTTGTTTATAATTTGTAAATTTTCTAAAAGCTTATGAAAACTTTTTTGTGCTAAGGGAGCTTTATTTAAAGAAGACATAATAATTTTCCTGAAATCTTTTCATTTCACCGAATTCACGTTAATTACACTTTTCCCAATTAAGCTCAAAATTTACCTTGAATTAATTTAAGTTGTATATTCAGCATTTATTCGTACATATTCATAGCTCAAATCGCATCCCCAGGCTTTGGCCTGAAAATCAGTTGAATTTCCCAAATTTAGCTCAATAATAATTTCCTGGCTTTGTTTCATTAGTTCAGCTAATTCAGCTTTATTAAAATTTTGCACTTCATTATTTTTAAATAAAATTATATTTTGTATTTTTAATTCTAATTTGTG
>JAAFJH010000025.1 GCA_013298875.1 Synechococcales cyanobacterium bin2.concoct.b11b12b14.033 | reverse complement strand
AAATATTATACTCAGGGGACGAAAAATAATATAAACTACCTACAAGACAAATATAATAGTAATAAAACTAATTTATTTGACAGAATTTGTAGTTTTGATTTAGTGGAATATTTGGCTTTTAAGAATGTTAAGAAGTATTATTATTAAAATCTAAGTTCTCTTTTAAGTAATATTAATCATGAAAATTTATATTTTGTCGATAGCCGAAGTTATTAACTTGCAGTCAATCAATTTTAAATTACTTCACTAAAGCACTAACTCCTTCTTTCAATCAGCTTTTTAGACTTTTAGCCGTTGGTTAATAAGGATATAATATTTATATTTTATTATTATAATTACCCTACAAAATATAAAGAAAGATGGTAAATCCAAAAACCAATGAATTGCCTAGTAACCAAATTAATAAACCTCTTCTTTCTAGTAAATCAAACAAAACATCTACTAGGGAATTGAGAGAAGTTCCTTTGACAAAAACTAGTATTCCAGTAGACAAATTTTATGGTCCGGGAGATCAATTAGAATTCACTCAAAATCAAATCGGTAATTGTTTTTGTTAGCTACTCTAAAGAGTATAACGAGCAAATTAGGACTGTCTGCTTTAGAAGATATGATTATTTCCCATCGTTCTGACGGATTAACTCATATTTGGGGGGTTAAATTTCCAAATGGTGAGGTTGTAGAGGTTTCAAATAGTGAATTGGGAAACTATAACGAAAAAATTGGACAAAATGAATACGGAGATATTTTAGAATGGAGAAAACTTTCGGAAAGTAATTGGAAGCAAAGTAGAGTACTTACCCCTTTTAAAGATGACTACTTGCAAATTATAGAGATAGCTTATTTAAAAAGCAAACACCGAGAAACAATCACAAAAGCACAAGATAAAACAGGCATTAACGGAGACTCCCCAATGGTTTCACTCAAGGTTTTAACAGGTAAAGATCCAAAACTATTAACCAGTGGTGGATCCCAAATGAATTTGAAGGGGGAAAATATATCGGATCTTGCTAGGCGAATTCCAATTTCAGCAGACATCGTGGCTATAAAAGCTCTCCTATTAAAAGAAAATGGATTTAAAAAAAAGCTTGATGAAATTGCAGATAATCCAGATAAATTTATTGCAGTTGCGTCAACGAATAATAAACCTTTGTTTAAAAAAGGCCTCCATTATTGGGATCAAAAAAGAAACTTAGTAGCAGGTCATGCCTTCTCGGTTAAATCAGTAGATAAAAATTCTCAATCAGTATATTTGACTAACCCTTGGAATACTTGGAAAGTTGAGAAAGTGAGTTATCAGGAATTTTCTGATTGGTTTAAGGGTATATCATATGTTGAACTCTAGCTCAGATACAAGCCTATAGAACTTCTGATGTAATTATTCAGGTATTGAAAAAAAGCAGAAATGAAATAAATTTAAATAATGAATGCCAAAATCAAGAATGTACAAAAAAACAGCGAAGCTTGGATTATGGTTGGCTTTATATTTTATTTTCTCTTTTTCATTTAATTCCTGTTATCGCCATTTCAAGAGTTTTGTACCGTACTTAGGTATTAAATTATAAAAAATAGTATTATTATTAAAATCTAAGTTCTCTTTTAAGTAATATTAATCATGAAAATTTTGGCTCTGGCTGGCAGTAGTAATAAAAATTCAATCAATAGAAAATTAGTAATTTTTGCCGCTTCTCTTTTTATAAATGCTGAAATAAATTTGCTGGATTTAAATGATTTTGAAATGCCAATTTACAGTATTGACCGACAAAAGGAAAACGGCATTCCGGAGCTGGCACAGAGTTTTTCAACTGAAATAAAAGAAGCGGATTTAATTTTAATTTCTCTAGCCGAACATAATGGAGCTTATTCAGTGGCTTTTAAAAATATTTTTGATTGGTTCTCTCGTATTCCAAACCAAACAGCTTGGCTGGACAAACCAATGTTTTTGCTGGCCACTTCGCCTGGTGCTAGAGGTGGATCGTCGGTATTGGAAATGGCCAAAAATAGATTTCCTTTTAACGGCGGAAAGGTGCTAGATACTTTTAGTTTGCCTAGTTTCAATGACAATTTTGATGAACAAAAAGGAATTACTAATCTAACTTATTTAGAAAATTTAAAAGCTAAAATTCAAAATATTATTGAAAAGCTATCTGATAAATAGAGTTAGTTGAATCACTAAAAGTGGAAGAAAAGAAAGTTTATAGTTTTAAGTTAAATCAGTAGTATCTTAAATTTTTTATTTATTTACTCGAAAATTTAAGTATATTGAATAAATTATTATAGTCATCAGTCCAAGCTTTACTAGGTTTATTTTTTATATCATTAACCAAAATATTTTCTGACCTTTGCTGGTAAATATATTGATTAAATTTTTCGGATGGACTAAGTACTAAATATAGACTGTCAAAATTAATTTCTTTAATCATGCCACGTGATGATATTTTAATAGGCTTATAAGTATTAGGATAATATTGTTGGCTAATATTACTAATTGGTTTATCTAAATCTAAAAATCGATTACTAATATGAAATAATAATAAACCATCTTTTTTTAGGTTTTGAGTATAAATATCAATAGCTTCCTTCGTCAGTAAGTGGATTGGAACTGAATCGCCATTAAAAGCATCAATTACTAAAATGTCATATTTACTTTCAGGTTTCAAATTACTAACTCTTTTTTTTAGCATTAAACGTCCATCACCCATAATCACTTTAATATTAGCTTTCGATTCTTTTAAGTAAGTAAAATCTTTTTCGGCAATATCTTTTACCTTCGGATCAATTTCATAAAAGTCTATATTATCACCGGCTCTGCCATGTGCTGCAATTGTACCTACTCCTAAACCAATAACACCCAAATTAATTTGTTTATTTTCTTTAAATTTATAACTTAATCCGATACCGGAATTATTACCAAAATAAGTAGTTGGTGTATTACTAATTAATTTATCATTTGAATCTATTAATTGGCTGCCATGTGCAATCCTACCGTGTCGTATAGCTTTTTGTTTATAGGTTTCATTTGAAATGCAGGTTCTTACAACACCATAAAAATTTCTTTCGGTTTTTAATAATTGGGCACACTTGGGAGCTTTAAAAGAAGTAAATGTTATAAAGCCAATACTTAAAGTTATAGTTAATAAACCTAAATAAATTTTATTACTAATAGATAATTTTTTCTCGGTAGAATTTTGCTTAATTAATAAATAACCGCTATAAACAAAAAGTAAAAATACTACTATAAATACTTCTATATATTCTTTAAAAATAAGAGGTGCCACAATATTAGCCATTAAACTACCAATAACACCACCTAATGATATTAATAAATAAAAAACTGGTAAATTGTGGCTATTTTCCGCTTGTGGTCTAGTTTTAAAAATCTCACCTTGGCAAAACATAAATAAACAAAATAATATAATCAAACTTAAAGCAATATTAATAGTAAAATGAAATTTAAAAAGTATGATTGAAAAAATTAATAATAAAATTGTAACTTGTGCGATTGAAGTATAAAGTAATCGATTATAGTATTTTTCATCGGCAAAACTAATAATAAAAGACAGTAAATAAACAATTAAAGGTAATATCCATAGAAAAGGTATCGGGGATATATCTTGGGTCAAATAAGTTGTAAACCCCGACAATAATAAGGTTCCAGCTGCACTTAAGCTTATCCATTTGAAAATATTTTTATTATTTATTTTTGTATTTGTAGTATTTATTTTTGTAAATTTATAATATATTTTTTTATGTTTTTTTAAACGATTAATAATTACTTTAAATAATTGTATTAGAATTGATTTTTTTTGTAATATAAAACAAATAATCATTAATTGACAAACTAATAAATAAAAAATAATCTTATAATTAATCAAAGTTGTTAAAACTGTAAAAAGTGGCTCTATAAGACTAGGGTAAATAATTAAAGATAAAAGAGAACCTATATTTGAAAGACTATATAAATAATATGAATTTTTATTTTGATTATAAATTTTATGCCAATTTTGTAACAAAGTACTAATAGTGGATAGTATAATTGCAACTGGTGAAATATATTTAAATAAAACTAATAATAAGCTGCTAATTGGTGAATTCAAGTCATATTCTTGAAGCTGATATATTTTAAATAATTGACTACTGAAAAATAAAGAAACAAAAAGTAAAATTGTATAAATAAAAGTTTGAACTCTTAAATTAAATTTATTAAGTAAATAAGTAATTGTGTAACCAATTAAAAGTGTTATTTGAAAAAATAATAAACAAATAGACCAAACTTGAGAAGTGCCGCCATAAACGGGCGTAATAATTTTACCGACTATTGGCTGTATTAAAAATAATAAAAAAGAACCAATAAAAATACTTGAATAAAATAAATAAGCCAATAGCATTAAAGTATAAAAAATAATAAAATAGAATTAAACTTTATAAGCCCATAAACAAAACTTTGCTATCTAACCAATTTATTTTTTTTGGTTTATAATTTTAAAAAGTTATATATTTGAATAAAATAAGTTTAAATTTAAAGCCGTTTTTAGATGAAAGAAAGCAAAGAATTAATTTGCAAAATGTGTAGATTATTTTATATTAAAGGCTGGGTTAGCGGCACCGGCGGTGGAATGACAATTCGCTTAGACAATGATTTAGCTTTAATAGCCCCGTCAGGCATACAAAAAGAAGAAATTGAACCGCATGATTTGTTTTTAATTCAATTAGACAATTCAATCAAAGAAAATTATAGAATTATTGAAAAACCTGACCAGCTCAAAATCTCGGCCTGTACTAGCATCTTTGTTCAAATTTTTAATCAAAGACCAACTGCTAAAGCTATAATCCACAGCCATTCTATAAATGCAGTTATGGTGACCAAAATTACTCAAGCACCGGAAATTGCTTTGGAAAAATATGAAATGCTAAAAGGCTTACAAGGCGGAACTTATTTTGGCTCACATGTACTACCAATTTTAGATAATGTTGAACATGAATGCGATTTAGCAGAAGCAGTTGGCAAAGCAGTTGAAAAATATCCTTTGGCTCATGCGGTTTTGGTACGTGACCATGGAGTTTATATTTGGGGAGAATCACCTGAAAAAGCAAAAATACATGCTGAATGTTATGACTATTTATTTGGAGCTTTAATACAGGAAAAAACTTTAAAAGCTTTAAATTTAATAGGGGGCTAAAACAGTGTCAAAGCGTCTTTCAGTCTTTGCAGCCGCCAAAATAAATTTATATTTAAAGGTGGGCGAAAAACAAATAGATGATTATCATCAAATTGAAACGATTTACCAAACCATTGATTTATTTGACCGCTTAACTTTTGAATTATTAGATAAAAATAATGAAGAAATTCCTTCAGGTGCTAGCAGAAAATCTTTAGAATTCAAATTGACAATTGTTAATAGCCTTCAAAAAGACTTAATTCCAACTGATAAAACTAATTTAATTTATAAAGCTACTCGTCTAATAATGGATAAATTAAAAATAAGTCATTTAAATTTGGAGGTTGAGCTTGAAAAAAAAATACCGGTTGCAGGCGGTCTAGCTGGAGGAAGCAGTAATGCTGCTGCTACTCTGTTTGCCCTTAACTATTTACTTGGCGAGCCTTTGAGCCAGTCAGATTTATTAAATTTAGCTAAAGAATTAGGGTCTGATATTCCTTTTGTTTTACTGGGCGGTTGTATGCTTGGCACCGGGCGAGGAGATCAATTAATACGTTTGCCAGAACCAAAAGATTTGCTATTTTTAATTGTTTTTCCACCGGCCGATTTGCAATTGAAAGCGAAAGATATTTATGAAACTTTCGATCAAATTCAAGAGGCTAATTCAATACCCAAGCCCGAAATCAGCATTGAAAAATTTATTGAAGTTCTTTTATCTCGCAAAAGTGATATTAGTAAATATTTATTTAATTCTCTGGAAGAAAGTGCCATTTCTTTGAGCTTTTGGGTCGATAAAGTAAAAAGTTTAATTGATGCCAAAGGTTATAAAAGTTTAGTGTCTGGCTCAGGGCCAACTGTTTTTACAATAGTTCCAAATCAAAATCAGGGTTTAAATTTGCTGCATGAGCTAAACAAACAAGGTTTTACAGCCCAATTACATCAAACTACCAGCGAAGCTTTTCAGGTAATTATTCATTAATAGTAATACTGATTCACAATTACCGATAGTCAAAACTTGGCAAAGATTACTTGAAAGGGGTATATTAAATTCTACCTTGAATAAAAAAAGCCGAAGTGGTGGAATTGGTAGACACGCTACACTCAGAATGTAGTAAGCTTAAGCTTATGTGGGTTCAAGTCCCATCTTTGGTAATTCAAAATTTAACTTTCCAGGCGTCCCTTTTTCTATGTCTCAACCTCAAAATCCTCAAAACCCAAATCCAAGACCAAATAATTCTAATCCAAGCTTCACTCCCCGACCAGCTGGGCCAAATAATAATGCACCCAGACCCGGCTATTTAGGAAATAATCCTCGTCCTCCTTATAATCCTAATGCTCCCAGGCCAGCTGGGCTAAACAGTAATGCACCCCGAACTGGCGGTTACCAAGGAAATAATCCTCGACCTTATAATCCAGCTGGGGCAAATTCTTCGTCAGTGCGGCCTCCACAAGCTCCGCTGGTTGCCAGACCACCTCAAGTGACACCTCCTACCAATAGCCGTAATGCTCCAAATAATCAAGCTGCTTTAGCCAGCCAATCATTATTAAATGAAGGAATTAGAGCTAAAGAGGTTCGCTTAATTTCATCAACTGGTGAGCAACTTGGTATTATTGCGACGCGGGAAGCCTTAGACAGAGCTAAAGCCGAAGATTTAGACTTAGTAGTAATTGGGGTACAAACTCCGCCAGTCGCTAAGATTATGGATTATGGAAAATTCAAGTTTGAAAAAGAAAAAGAAGAAAAAGAAAAGAAGAAAAAAAGTAAATCTCAATCTTTAATGAAAGAGCTAAAATTGACGGCCAGGATTGATATACATGATTTGCAAATTAAAGAAAAACAAGCTTGTGGATGGCTAGAAGAGGGCTGCAAAGTAAGAATAGTGGTCAAATTAAAAGGACGTGAATTGCAACATCCTGAAAATGCTCGTAAACTATTGCAACATGTTTTAGAAGCGACCGTTGATTTTGGGAAGCCTGACCAGACACCACCTATCAAGCAAGAAGGACAAATGTTTTCTTTGCAATTAGCACCCATAAATGCCAAAAAATAAAGTAAAAATTGCTTTAACCTATGGAGATGAAAAAGGAATTGGCTTAGAAGTTTTAAACTTTATTTTGCAAAATAACTTATTTCCGTTTAAAGATAACTTTGAAATTTATTTATTTGGAGATCCCCTGCTCATTAAACAAACTGAGCAATTAAACTTAATTCCGGTTTCTCTAAATACAAAAAATGAACATAGCTTTGAATGCTTAAAATTGGCAACTGAAACTTGTTTGAAAGAAAACTTTGCGGGTTTGATTACCGGTCCAATTAATAAAGCTAAATGGGCGGAATGTGGCCATAAATTTAAAGGTCAAACTGAATTTTTGGCTTTGAAGTGCAATGCATTGGCTGAAATGTTATTTGTGGCGGATAATTGGCGTATTTTATTATTAACGCGGCATATTGCTTTAAAACAAGTCCCAGAGAGCTTAACTTATCAGCGTTTTGAACAAAGTATTCAAACTTTAAAAGACTTTTTGCAAAAATATTATGGGTTAAAAAATCCTAAAATTGCTTTGTCCGGTTTAAATCCGCATGCTGGCGAGAATGGAGAAATTGGAGACGAAGAAAAAGTATACTGGCAGGACTGGGCAAAAAATTTAAATATTGCTGGGCCATTTTCCCCGGATTATGCTTGGACAAGCTCCGGAAGGGCTTATTTGGAAAAACAAAAACCTGAATATGACGCTTATTTGGCTCCTTATCACGACCAGGTTTTACCTTTAATTAAAACTATTACTAATTTTTTAGCTGTTAATATTTCAATTGGTTTGCCATTTCTGCGTACTTCTCCCGATCATGGAACCGCTTATGATATAGTTGGCCAAAATAAAGCGGACTATAAACCTTTTTTACAAGCAATTACAACTTGTTTGAATTTATGCTCTCAAACAACTCTTGTGACGTAATTATTTGATTTTCGGTAATAATATTGGACACTGCTAAATCCCAGGTTTGCTTTGGAATTGACTGAGCGGGTAAAAATAAACTATTCGGAATTAATCCGTAAACTTGACAATTAGTTTTTAAATTACTTAAAAGCCGGTCATAAAAGCCAAGCCCACGGCCTAAACGAGTAAAACTTTTGTCATAAGCTAAACCTGGCACAAAAATCAGATCAAAAATTTGAAAATCATTTGAATAAAAATCATCAAATACTTCTAAATTGCCCCAAATTCCTTTTTTTAAAAACTCCGCTGAATTCTCCAAATGTTTTAAATTAATTTGAGTATAAGCTATTTGGTGCTTAGCAGGACTGAAAGGTAAGTAAGCTTTTTTATTGTTTTGCAAAGCTTTTAAAATAATTGGTTCAATATTAATTTCATTTTTAAAAGGCCAATAAAAAAGTATATTTTCGGTTTTACTAAAAATCAAATCCCAATTTTTGATAATTAATTCGCAGATTTGGGCGGAAACAATCTGTAATTCAGCATTATTGTTTAAATTTTTAAATTCTTGTTGACATTTTTTTCGTAGATAACTCTTCTGCTGAGTACTTTCAAATTCATTATTTAAATTCAGTTGAGAATTAAATATTTTCTCTTTAAACTGAGTATCATTATTTTCTTTTTCTTGTATTAGTTTTGCTGAATCATGAATATCCATAATACTTACAAAGTTATTTCTATCGTTTTATTTCAGCCATAATGCTTTTCTCTAATTTAGCTGATAATGGGCTAGTGAGAGGGGCAAAATTTTCAATAACTTTACCTTCGCGGCTAATTAAATATTTCTGAAAATTCCATTGAGGATTACCTTTTGCAGCTGATAATTTGGCATATAATGGGCTTTGCTCTTTGCCTTTAACTTTAATTTTAGCGAATAAAGGAAAACTAATATTATAATTTAAAGTACAAAAACTTTTAATTTCTTCATTATTAGCGGGTTCTTGATTTAAAAAGTCATTTGATGGAAAGGCTAAAATTTCAAAACCTTGATTATGATACTTTTGATATAATTTCTCCAAATCAGCGTATTGACCAGTAAAGCCACATTTTGAAGCCGTGTTTACAATTAATAAAACTTTACCCTGATATTTACATAAATTTACTTCTTGGCCGTCAATGTCTTTAACTTTTGTATTTAATAAATCCGAGCATTTAATAGCTGAATTTTGGCTTTGAGCGATATTATCCATAAATAAAAAATTAAAAGTGAGTAAAGTGAATATTGAAAAAATTAATTTAAAAATCATAATTTCACCAAATATTAGTAAATGCAAAACCTTTTTTAAGAAGTATTTGAATAATAGTAATTTATCTCAGAGTTTTATTATTCATAAATATCATAATCTAAAATCCCAGTATAAATTAAATTTCTCAAAGCCTAAATATTGACAAATGGGCAAAGACTAATTTAGTATCAACTGATTCGTAATATTTACTTAATATTTACATGATTATCATTAAACCTACAACCAATTTATTTCCTCAACCATATAAATCGGCAGGAAGTTTAAATTCCGGAAAACAACCAGCTAGTCCTGCTAAAAAAGTTATTTCAGTTTTATCAGCTCCCAAAACAAGTACGAGCATGGTGGAAGTGGCAACAGATAGACACCCTATTACGCAAGCAGTCGCTAAATGGACAGCAGAAAAACTAGTATCTATAGCTGAAGCAACGCCTTATACTGATCATAGTGATCCGAATTCAAGAAGAAAGTACTTTTTAGAAACATATGGAGGCTGTCCTACTTTAGATGATGTAAGGCGGCTATCTGTGAGACTCATGAGAGAAGATAAAAGTATTAATAAATCTCAATTGAAAAATATAAAAGCATCATTATCTAGCGAACTTTCACTTGAAGAGAAAAACTATTTCAAAAAAGAGATAAATAGTTCAGTTGAAGTTATCCTTCAGGTTAGAGATACAGAAAGTGCCGCTGAGATACAAACGACTATTCAAAATTTTTTGAGTAACCTAGCGTAAAATTTCATGAAATATTGGTAAAAGCAAAGCCTTTTTGTTTAGCACCCAGCCAATAAGATTGTGAATACTTAGCTTCGGTTATTTCAAACATACGAGTAATACTTTTTCTGGCTCTTTCAAATAAACCATTTTCCAATCCATATTCCAAAATATTAATTTGATGCACATTATTTTCCAAAGCATTCACAATAGACTCTAAACGGTGATATTTCATATTGGGGCAAAGCGGATTGGGGAAAGTCATCAAAAATTTCTTCTGTGGCATATCCGCTTGCATACGTCTAATTAAGCCATGCTCTGACAAAATTATAATTTCTTCTTGAGGGCATTCTTCCGCAAATTTATAAATCTGAGAAGTGCTACCGACAAAATCAGCCATTTCCCAAACAGTCGGATCACATTCTGGATGAGCAATAATAACTGCAGCTGGATGGGCTTTTCTTAATCTTTCTACTTCTGAGGTGGTAATTTGATAATGCGTCGGGCAAAAACCATCATAAATTAAAATTTCTTTTTCGGGTATTTGCTTTTGTACCCAAGCTCCCAAGCCCTTATCGGGTATAAAAATTACTTGTTTGTCAGGCAAAGAACGTACAATATCAACTGCATTAGTGCTGGTACAACAAATATCAGATTCAGCTTTGACCGCCGCAGATGAATTAACATAGCAAACAACGGGTGCATTAGGAGCTTGCTTTTTGAATTCAAGTAAATCTTTGGGAGTAATCATATCAGCCATTGGGCAACCAGAAGCCAGGTCAGGTAATAAAACTGTTTTTTCCGGTGAAAGTAATTTAGCGGTTTCAGCCATGAAGTGAACCCCACAAAAAACAATTAATTCAGCATCCGTTTTGGCTGCCACGCGTGAAAGAGCTAAACTGTCCGCCACATAATCGGAAATGCGTTGAATTTCAAGCCTTTGATAAATATGAGTTAATAAAATCCCTTTTTTAGCGGCGAGTAAATCTTTGATTTTTTTAGCTAAGGCCTCAGTATCTCTTTCTAAAGGCTGATTGGCTAAATGCAAGTCTTTCACTTCTGTGAACATTTTTATATTAAATTTATTTGTAAAAATATATACTCATAAGAATAACTGAATACAACTATCTCGCGTTGATAATTTAATTTTTAAATATGGTGGAATTAATAGGTAATTTAATTATAAATAAAGTTCCTTTGCCTAATTCACTTTGGACGGTTATTTCACCTTCATGAGATTTTATAATGGTATCGCAAATATATAAACCCAAACCAAAACCGATTTTTCCTTTGGTGCGGCTATGCGTATAATATCTTTCAAAAAGGTGTTTTTGTACTTCCTCTTCCATTCCTGGCCCATTATCTGAAATGATTATTTGCAAATTTTCTGTATTATTTTCTAAGTTTTTAAGAATTGTCGCTTTTAATTCTATTTGTCCATTATTTTGAATATTTTCGATAGCATTGCCAATTATATTAATAAAAACCCTCTCTAATTGAGCTGCATCACTTAAAAAATTGGGTATAGATTTGTCTTTAATTATATTTATAATTTTAATTTGCTTAGCTTCTGCCAAAGGATTAAGTTTTATTAAACAATTTTCTAATAACTTGAATAAATTAACTTCTTTATATTCCAGTTGAATTTGCCCTTCTTGGTAGCGGTAAGTATCCAGAATTAAATTAACCATTTGTAATAAATGTGTATTATTTGCAATTAAGGCTTTTATTAATTTGATAAATTGATTTTGGCTTTGAGTTTGAAAGTCTTTTAATAAATCAAAAACCCGGGCTTGTGCTAATAATGGAGTTTTCAAATCATGACTTAAAGTCGAAATAAAATTGGTTCTCATTTTTTCATCTTCTTTAAGCTGTCCAACCATATGATTAAAGCTAGTAATAATTCTTTGAATTTCAAAGCTAGAAGAGTGAGATGTATTTATTTCTACGTCTAAATTATTTTGGCTTAAATCATCGCAGGCATTTGCAATTAGCCCAATTGGCACAATAAAACGATTATTAAACCAATAAGCCATGATTAAAAGAGTTGAGCTAATTAAAAACAAATAAATTATTAAGAGCCAGGTATTTTTAGTCTGAAAATTTTCCTCCAGTTCACGCGACAAATGAATTTGTAAATAACCAACTGGCTCATTGAAGTAATTAAATAAAGGTTTAATATCTCCTTTTTCTAGACGTTTTTTTTGAATATTTTTAATTTTTTCATTATTGAGTAATTCAATACTTAAACCTGTAAATTCATAACTGATTTCATTAAAAGAGCTGCCATCTTTGACTGACTGACCAATTAAAAGAATACCTAGTAACTTTTGTCTTCTCTCGTCGGCAAATAAAGGCGAAACGGCAATATACATTAAAGTGTCATTTTCTTTGGAATCTCCCAGTTTCAGGTTTTCGGTACTATAAATATTTTCACCGTTTAAAGACAAATCAATCAGACGGTTCAAATCATCTTTATTAGTAATTTCAAAAGTATCGGTGCTGGCAATAACTTTTTTATTTGAGTCTAATAAAGCTACAATATTCAGGTTTCGATTTTTTTGTAATTTGTTTAAAACTTCTTCTAATCTTTCGGGACGCTTAGTATTTAAATAATTTTGAAAAGCCTCCGAAATAAAAAGAGAAGCCGCTTGATTATTAATTAATTGAATATTTTTTAAATCATTAACATAATGTTGATAAACCAGCATATGAGCAGAATTCAACAAATTAGCAAATCTTTCATTTAACTTTTGACTAATTTCAGAATAAAGAAAAAAACCTAAAATTAAAGATGGAGTCAATGAAG
Source organism: Synechococcales cyanobacterium bin2.concoct.b11b12b14.033 (assembly GCA_013298875.1). Taxonomy (GTDB): domain Bacteria; phylum Cyanobacteriota; class Vampirovibrionia; order Caenarcaniphilales; family Caenarcanaceae; genus JAAFJH01. Next base: position 14,561 of record JAAFJH010000025.1, on the reverse strand, counting down.
TGAATAGAAAAAAAATAATAAATTTGCCAATTAAATTCATCAAGTGTTCATTCTAATTAAAATTAATGTGTACAAATTATAAAATTTCTTTAGCTTTAATAGTTAGCCTAATAATGTCTTTTGCATTTAATGCAGATTTCACTTTCGCTAAAACAAAAAAGCCGCCTCTTAAAAAGGTTAAAGCACCAATTAAAAAATCTGAAATTAAAAAACCCGACAAGAAGTCCGAGAGCATTAAAGATAAACAGAAAACTGTTTTGGATTTAATTTTAGCTCGTGAAGAAGAATTAAAAAATAGACTAGCTGATTTGGTAATTCTGCATAATCAAGGTTTAATTTCATTAACTGAAGCAAATATTTTCAAAGCCGAATTAGATGAATTGAAGCAATTTGAATTTATTGTCAAAGAAAGAGCTTTTAATAATTATGAAGCAATGCTTAAAGACAAGATTAAAGGCCGAATTGATAATCTACAAAAAGAAATTAGCTCAAAAGAAATTTTGTCCCAAGAAGGTTTAATCGCCCAAAAAGAATTGGAAGATATACAAGAAAAAGCTGCTTTATATAATTATATTCTGGAATTTTTAGCGGCACCTCGCCCAACGACAGTTGTTGCTTTAAATCAAAAAACTTTAAATATTCTTTGTTTATTCAGCCAAAAATTCCCAATTTCTTCTAAGTTTGGTTTTAGAGTGGATCCAATTGATTCAAACCGCAAACAATTTCATGCCGGTATAGACTTTGCTGCTTATGCTGGAACACCGATTAAAGCCCCATTTAACGGAAAAGTTATTGAAATTGGCCAAAACCTTAATTCTGGTGGAGGCTTAAAAATTGTTATTCGCCACATGGGCTTTGACACTGTTTATATGCATTTGTCTGAAATTAAAGTTAAACAAGGACAAATTATTCAAATTGGGCAAATTATTGGTAAAGTTGGTTCCACCGGCAAAAGAACAACTGGGCCACATTTGCATTTTGAAATTCATTTGAAGGGAATTCCAGTTGACCCAATGCGTTTCTTTGCAAGTAAATAATTATTTCATATTTAAAAGCTTTTAAAGAGCTTGTCTTCACGCTATATTATTATTTAACTATTATTTATTATGTTAGAAAATTTAATTTTAGCCCAAGCTATTGACTTAATTCCAGATCCAATCATTGCGATAGATGACCAAAGTCGTATAGTTTTTACTAATGAAGCACATACTCAATTAACTGGCTGGAAACTCGCAGAAATTAAAGGACAAAACGGCCGATTAATTTATGAAATACTGAGTGATGTTAATTTATTGGCGGATGAGAAAAAAAACTTTAAACAGGAAGCTATTTTATACAAAAAAGATGGTAACAAATTAACTTTAAATATTACTTGTACTGCCTTAAAACATGATGGATTGCCAAATGTTAAATTAGGTCAAATTGTTGTTTTTCATCCTTTATTTTTACAGGCACAAGATATTCAAAAAACCTCAGACGATTTTGTAAGTACGGTAAGTCATGAATTAAGAACTCCGCTGACTAGTATTAAAGGTTTTGCGGAAACACTAATTAAATCCAGCGACAAATTAAAAGAATCTGACCAAAAACGTTTTTTGCAAATTATAAAAGACCAAGCCGATCATTTAACTCGCTTAGTCGAAGATTTACTTTTTGTTTCACGGCTCGATAATCATAAATTACACTTAACAATTAGAGAATTAGCCTTAAAAAAACATATAGACCGAGTTTGTGAAGTATTAGCTGGACAAGCCGGAGGACGCATTTTTATTTATGATTTTCAGGCAAAGTTATCAACAGTTATGGCTGATTCCGACCGATTAGAGCAAATACTTAATAATTTAATTGGGAATGCAATAAAATATTCGCCCGATAATAGTTCAATTACCATTAAAACTCAGTTCGAAAAAAAGGAAAAAAATCAAATTATAATCTCCATAACTGACCAAGGAGCTGGCATTAGCGAAGAAGATCAAGAGTTAATATTTACACGTTTTAGCCGACTAGATAATCCTCTGACCCGACAAACTAAAGGAACTGGTTTAGGACTTTATATTACTAAATCTTTAATTCTAGCTATGAAAGGCGAAGTATGGCTTGACAAGAGTGATTCAAATGGTAGTACTTTTTCTTTTTCTTTACCCGCAAAGTAAGTAAAATATTAAATTTTTTTAATTAACGTGAGTTCGACGGATAAAAAGGTTAAAAAGAAGCAATAGAAGGGAAATTTGAAAGATTTAGAGAGGGCTTTTTAGGTAAAAAAGAATAAGCAATTAATGCAGAAACCATATTTTCAAAAGCATTTACTGGTGAACGATGCCTGGAATGAGAGTTCTTCATGTTTTTTCTTTATTTTGGTTAAAAGCTTTTAAACTTTCATTAAAGCTTTTAAATTTGTACAAAGTAAGAAAATATGGCTAAAACGATTAAGGTTAAGCCCATAAGCCTCTTCTCATGATGCTCTAGGAAATGACAATTGAGCTTTTCAATACTTTTGCGACTCAACAAAACTAATAACACCATGCCAAGTACAGTAATAAGTAAATAAGTTAGCGAAACAAGAGCAATACCCTTCCAGCCAATGCGTCCAGCCGTGAAATAATAAGCCTCAATTTCTATACATGGCGAAAAGAACATTGCCGCAAATAATGAAAGAGTAATCAACCATTTTGATTTCTTTTGTTTTTTACTTACCAGCGTAGTATCAAAGTGCTTGTGTTCATGGTGAACTCTGAAATCTAAGATCAGGTAGATGAGCCCAAGAACAAACAAGATTAAAGGTGAAATTACTTTTGTCAGAAATAGAAACTCAGAAGATAGTTTGTATCCGATTAATCCCACAACAATGCCAATTGCAATAGTACTAATGGTGTGAGTGAGGCCTAGAAGAGCGGTTGTCCACAAAAGTTCACTCTTTGACCAATTCTCTGAATTACTAACCGCAACAATTGGCATCCAGTGGTTTGGAATGAGAGCATGCATGATGCTTAAAGCAAAGCTGCCAACGAATATTTGTAATAAATCAGTCATTCTTTGATCTTAAAATCCGCATTGAGTTAAAAATAGCGATTAGAGCAACTCCAACATCTCCAAAAACAGCTTCCCACATAGTTGCAGCCCCGGAAACACCAAGCACAATAAAGACAACTTTAACTGATAAAGCAAAACTAATATTTTGCCAAACTATTTGGCGTGTTTTTTGTCCAAACTTAATAGCCTCAGTCACCTTGGAAGGAGCATCAGTCATTATCACAACATCGGCTGTTTCAATCGCGGCATCTGATCCTAAGCCTCCCATTGCCATTCCCACATCGGCTCTCGCAATGACCGGAGCATCATTAATGCCATCACCCAGAAAGGCAACCTTGCTATTTTTAGGTGCTTCAGAAATCAGCTTTTCAATTTCTTTTACTTTGTCTTCTGGTAGCAAATTGGCAACAAAAGCTTCTAATCCAAGTTCTTTGGAAATTCGCTCTGCTGCAGCTTGGTTGTCACCAGTTAGCATTACTATTTTTTGAATGCCTAAACGTTTTAAGCCTTCTATCGCTTCTTTTGCATCTTCTTTAAGTTCGTCAGAAATTACAATATAACCTGCATATAAATTGTCTACTGCCAAGTGAACCACTGTCCCCGCAACATCACAAAGGTCATGTTCAATATTTTTTCTATGAAGTAAACGGTCATTGCCAGCAATAATAATTTTGTTATCAATCTTTGCTTTGATTCCATGCCCACCGATTTCTTCATAATCTTGAATCTCAAAAGGACTTATTGATTCTTTATAAGCTTCCTTGATGGATTGAGCGACTGGGTGATTGGATTGGGATTCTACTTGAACCGCTAAGGCGAGTAATTGAGCCTCTGTAAAGCCGTTCTGAGGAACAATTTGTGTGACCTTAAAAACACCTTTAGAAAGAGTCCCCGTTTTATCAAAAACAACTGTTCCTACCGCTGCAAGACTATCTAGAAAGGTAGAACCTTTAATAAGAATTCCACGGCTGGCTGCCCCTCCAATGCCTCCAAAATAACCCAAAGGAATGCTAATAACCAATCCGCAAGGACAAGAGACTACAAGAACGATTAAGGCACGGTAAATCCACTCGGCGAATGTTGCTCCCTGAATTATTAATGGAGGAAGAATAGCGACTGTCAAAGAAACGAAAACTACAATCGGCGTATAGTATTTGGCAAACTTAGTAATAAATTTTTCTGTTTCGGCTTTCTTGGTGCTGGCATTCTCTACTAAGTTTAGTATTCTAGCGATTGATGATTCACCGAAAAGCTTAGTAACTTTAATACTCAAAACCCCAGATTTATTGAGCATTCCAGCCAAAACAATTTCTCCAACTTTGACATTTCTTGGAACAGATTCCCCGGTGAGTGCTGAGGTGTCGACCTGAGAACTACCTTCAATAACTTCACCATCGAGCGGAATTTTTTCACCGGGTTTTACAAGTACAATATCCCCCAGCTTGACGGTCTCTGGAGATACTTTTGTAATTTCTCCATTTATTTTTAAATTTGCATAATCCGGCCTTATCTCTAGAAGCGTCTTAATAGATTTTCTGGAACGTTGAACGGCAAGTTCTTGGAATAACTCACCTACTTTGAAAAAAAGCATTACCCCTACCGCTTCAGGTAGCTGATGAATTGCAATCGCCCCAAGTGTTGCTATTGACATCAAGAAATTTTCATCGAAGAATTTTCCTTTGAGCAAATTACGCCCAGCTGTAAGCAAGACTTGCCAGCCACTCAGTAAATAAGCAGTAATAAAAACTAAATATTCGGCAAAAGAATAAGGAGTAGCATGAAGTTTTTTCTCGAAAATCAAGCCCACCACAAGCAGAACTAAAGAACTGATTGTAAAAATAATTTCTAATTTGAGATCAAAGTGACTTCCTTCATGTTCGTGTGTGTGTTCATGCTCTTCCTCTTCAGGGCTGTAGCTAGAGCAAGCTTTTGTACTATTTTTGTTCTGCATTATATTGCTCCTTCGTTTAAAGTCTTTTGTTTAGGCTCAGGTTTCTTCTTCATCCACAAATAACCGATTGGAATAATTAACAAAGTAAGTATGGTTGAAGTAAACATACCGCCCAAAATTACAATTGCTAACGGGTGTTCAATCTCGCGCCCAGAGCCCGGGAATAGGGCCAAAGGCAACATAGCCAGAGCCGCACACAAAGCGGTCATTAACACTGGAGCCAAACGATCTAAAGTACCCTCCGTAACTATTTTCAAATTATTCCACTCAGGATGTTCATGTTCAAGCTGTTCAAAATGGGTTACTAGCATAATTCCATTCCGAGTAGAAATTCCAAATAAAGTCACAAAACCAATTAATGAAGCCATATCTAAGATTTGCCCCGAAATAAATAAAGCAAATATCCCACCAATTAAGGCCAAAGGTAAATTGAGCATAATCAAAAGTGCCTTGGGAATTGAATGGAAGGCATAAACCAAAACAGCAAATATTCCAAATAAAACTATTAGCGTTAGTAATCCCATTTGACTAGCGGCTCTGGACTGGGCTTCATACTCGCCGCTATAAACAAGATAATAGCCACTTTTTAAATTCACTTGCTTGTCAAGGGTCTTTTTTAGCTCATTCACAAAGCCCACCACATCACGCCCTTGCACATTACATGAGACCGCTAGCCTCTTTGAAAGCCCTTCATGTTTAACCGAATTGGCTGATTTAACTTCTTCGATTAAAGCAACTTGTGATAAAGGTATTTTAGCACCACTAGGAGTATCAATTAATAATTCTTCAATTTCACCAACTGTATTTCGCGTGGATTCCTGTGCCCAAAGGTAGATCGGGAAAGAATAACTTCCTTCATAAACACGTGAAACCTCTCGTCCATTAAGGTTAATCTCAATGAATTTTGAAATATCACCAGCATTTAGCCCATAACGTGAGGCTTCTTGACGATTAATTTTTATTTTTATTTGCGGAACTTGAATAATTGGTTCAACCTGCACATCAATTGAGCCTTTGGTATTTTTGAGTACATTACTAATTTCTTCTGCTTTCTCCTGAAGCAAGTTTGAATCAGTTCCAAAGATTTTGATTACGACTTGTGCTCTTACGCCCGAAAGCACATCTTCAATTGCATGGGCTAAGAATGAGCCACTCGAATTGGCCATGCCAGGAATATCGTTTAAAGTTTCTTTGATTTTTTTAACCGCTTTCTTAGTCTGAGAATCATTCAGCTTATGCTTAATGGCTATATCATAATGGCTAATATTTGCGTCTAAGGGTTCATCATCAGCAAATGACCGTCCCGCTCTCTGTCCCACGGCCTCTACTCCTGGGATTTTTAGCAGTGCTTTTTCTAGCCCTCTCCCAATTTCAGCATTTTTCTCCAGGCTGACTCCGGGTTTTAAATAACTCATCACAATCATATTCTTTTCGCCAAGTTCAGGTAAAAAGCCTTTACCAATAAAGAAAAATAATAAAACTGATAAAGCAAAAACCAATCCTGAAACGGTGAAAACCAATTTGCTATTTTTCAAAGACCAATCAAATACCTTAGAAAATTTACTTTTTAAATTAGTAATGAACTTTGGCTCTTCGTGCGGTAAGTTCTTTTGCTTGCCAAGTAAGAAGAAACATAAAACAGGCGTAATGGTAAGAGCAACCAATAAAGAAGCTCCTATACTCGTAATATAGGCATAACCGAGCGGTTTAAATAATTCGCCTTCAATGCCTCCCAAAGCAAAGATTGGAATAAAAACTAAAACTACAATAATAGTTGCAAAAACTACTGAACTTCTAATTTCCTTGGAGGCCGCAAAAATAATGTCTAGAACGGGTTTTCTATTTGTTTCTGGCAATTCTTGGTTCTCCCGCAAGCGTCTATAAACATTTTCAACATCAATCACCGCATCGTCCACAACTTCACCAAGCGCAATCGCCAGCCCTCCGAGAGTCATCACATTAATACTTTGTCCAAATTGTTTGAGAATCAAAAGAGCGGTAAGAATTGAAAGAGGTATGGCTGTTAGGCTTATTAAGCTGGTTCTCCAATTCCACAAGAAGAGGAAAAGAATAATAATCACTAAAATACCTCCGTCCCGAATGGCCTCAGTGACATTCTCAACCGCTGCCAGAATATAATCGGTTTGGTCATAAATTTTGTGGAGTTTTACATCCTTAGGAAAACTTTTCTTCAATTCATTTAAAGCTTTTTCTGCTTCGCGAGAGACTTTTAAGGTATCGGCTCCAGGCCTTTTATGAATCTGCATAATCACAGCTGGTTTCCCATTAAAGCTTCCATCACCTCTTTTAAAAGCATTACCAATTTTGATTTCGGCAAGTTGACCTAAAGTAATCGGTGTTCCACTAACTGATTTCACCACCGAGTTTGCTAAATCGTCCAAGGAAAGAATTCGGCCTTCTGGCTTTACGAGTAACTCTCGCTCATGTCGAACTATATATCCACCACCCACCGAAAGATTTGCATTTTTCAAGGCAATTTCAAGCTCATCCAGCGAAATATTAAATTGCTTGAGCTGAGCAGGATTTATAAGTACCTGATACTGCTTAATTTCACCGCCATAAACACTTAGATTGGTCACCCCGGATACTGAAAGTAATCTTTGTCTAATTGGCCAATCAATCAAAGTGCGCAAATCTTGCAGTGATGTGTCTTTTGCAGTGAAGGCAAAGGTTAAAATATTACCAACTGGTGTTGAGAGAGGATTGATCAAAGGCTTAGCTTCACTCGGTAGCCTGGAAGATGCTGATTGCAACCTCTCGGTAATCAATTGTCTCGCCAAATAAGGATCGGTACCCCAATCGAAAATAATAGTGATAATCGACAAACCTGGATTCGAAACACTACGAATAGTCTTGGCTTTAGGAGTACCATTCAAGCCATTTTCTAAAGGAATTGTTACTAAATTTTCAATTTCATCGGGCGTCATGCCTACCATTTCGGTTTGTACAATCACCTGAGGAGGGGCAAATTCAGGAAAAACATCAAGCGAAGTATTTTGAATGGATTGAATGCCAAAAAACATTAACAAAATACCGGCAAGTAATATCAGCCAGCGATTATTGAGTGACCAATGAATAATTAGATCGAGCATTTAATTAAGTTTCACTCCCAGGCGATTTAAAACAAATACATAAACAAAATAAGCGACAGCCATAATGAGGCTAGCCAATAATAAAGCCACCGGAAAATTAAGCCCAGCTTTCAGGAAAATGGGTAATAAAACAAAAAACAGCAATGATGGCAAAATACCCCAAAAGATGCCATTAGATAAGTCAATTATTTTTTGTGAATCTTTTGTTTCTGAATAAAGCCAAATAATGGCAATGATTGAGTTAATGGGCAGTGAAGCCAAAATGGCAGCTAAAGGACTAAACCGTTTTCCAAGCTCAGCAATTGAGGTAATCAATAAAGCAGAAATAATTACTTTAATTACGAATGCCATTATTAAACCACTCTAATTGTGTAATCAGCGATCAGGACTTTTCCTTCTCTCTTAAATTGACCCCAAATTTTGTAAATTCCTGGCTTGCTAAATTTTGTATGAAACATAACATCAGGTCCAGAACCAACTTCAGTCATTGGGTGAACATGCAAATAGGTTTGTCCGTCTTGGCTGATAATGACACCATGACCCAAAGCTCCTAAATATGGCTCTAAATCTTTAATAGGTGTTCCGCTTTTAGCATCTGATAAAGTGAAGGTTGGCATAATATCTTCACCCATAGCAAAGCTATCAGGCTTCATGATTACTTTTACACCATCTACTTCTTTTTTGAAGTTCTTGTCAACTGCCAAAGGAAGAGGTTTATAGTCGCCAGCAATTTCGAATGAGCCTCGTCCTAAGCCTTCAGCACCTTCCTCTGTCGTATAGTCAACGTAATAAAGATATTTACCCGCTTTCGGTAAAGTTAAATCAATATTGAAAGTGCCGTCCGAACTGAGTTCTGGATGTTCATGATAAAAGTAGGCTAAATCTTCACGAACTATGATCAAATGAGCTAGCTTTTCGTGATTGAGTTTGAATTTAGTTAAAGCTTTGCCGTCTTGATCTTTTATTTGGAAGCTCAGATGTATTTTTTTACCAGCTTGTCCGGGTGTCGGGTCGATCTGACCTAAAAGTTCATAACCTTCAGCGTGGGCATGTCCTTTCATTTCCACTTGCCCGTGGTCATGCTCCATACCTTCTGTAGGATGATCATTTTTATCTACCTCTTTAGTGGCTTTTTGGGAACAGGCCGCTAAACTCAGAATGAGTAGGCTGGTAATTGTAAGTGTTTGTAATCTGTTTTGTTGAAAATTAAACATAAAATATCTCCTTTGAAGAATGTAAGTTAGGGACGAAAGAACATAAACAAGCCCATCAGGGACATCAAAATGTCTTCTACTAATGTAAATTTAGTGAGTGGGATTTTGAATAGGGTTCCCAGGCAAGCACAATTTAACGGATTAGGTGACATTAGATTTTTCGCCACACCGACTGTGCCGATAGAAAATAGCAAAAAAGTGAATAAACCTATCCATTTGAGTTGCCATTGGGCAATAAAAGCGACGCCGAGTGCTAACTCAATTAAAGGGTAGGCATATGCATAAACTTTACTGTGTTGAGCAATTAGATCATATTTAGAATAAGCTTCGATAAAGCCCTTCCAATCGGCAAGTTTTAAGATGGCGACTATGATGAGAAAAACTCCCATCCCAATATTCATAGCTTTCATAAAATTTCCTCTTTTTTCTTGAATGTGGCTCTACCGGCGAAGAAAGCAGCTAAAATCAATATTCCCCCACCAACAAACCACACCCAAAGAGGAGTTTGACTTCCAGATTTTTCTTCAGCATGTTCATCTTCAACCGGCTTGCTTTTGGCAGGAAGCAAATAAGCTCCTTCGATAACCACTTCATCACCGATGGCAAGCCCTAATTCAATCTCCACAAGGTCTTGATGCTTGTGTTTGCTAAGTTCAACTTTTACGGGTGCCAAATACTTCCCCGATCGAACATAAACAAAATTCTCACCATTTCTTTCTACCAAAGAATCTTTTTCAAGCAAAATAGCTTTTTCAGTCTGCCCATCAACCTCAATCAATATCCGCACAAATTGGCCGGACTTTAAAGTCATCTGAGAATTATCTAAAAGTACTTTGACTGAAAAACTTCTTTGCATTGGGTCTATAATAGGGCTAACAAAAACAATTCTGCCTATATAAGCCTTATTGGAAGCTTCATCGATCACTTTAACTTTTTGTCCGAGTTTTACCTTACTGATGTCTTTTTCAAAAACTGCCCCGCTGGCCCAAACCCGTGACAAGTCAACCCCTTCAAACAAAATTTGTCCGCTATCAACTGTTTGACCAATCGTTAAATTTAAAACACTAATTTGACCACTCTGTGGTGCTTTCAATGATATTTGACCACCATGATTTGCTCCAATTTGGCTTAGACGAGTTTGTGTAGAATTTGTGGCTACTTGTAGATTTTGCTGAGCAGCTCTCAAGGAGGCTTGTGCGTTTTTCAAGCTGTTTTCAGAGGCTTCTAAATCTTTCTGACTATTAATTTTATGTTCGTAAAGTGCTTTTTCGCGTTCATATCTTTTCTTCTCCAAGTCTAAATTGGCTTGAGATTGAGTTAATTGTGAACGATAAGTGGCTTGATCGCTTAAGCCAGTAGAAGCTAATTGTGTGGCTTCTTGACTATTTAAAACTGCTAATATCTGACCTTTTTTGACTAATGAGCCTAGCTGAACATTGATTGATGCTACTCTTCCGGGTAAGGGAGCATTAACCTGAAATTTTAATTCGGGAAGTTCTTGAATTGTTCCGTTCGCATCGATTGAAGAATGTACTTCGCTTAATTCTATTATTTTGGTTCTAATATGTAAGATCTTTTGCTGCTCATTATTTAATTCAATCTTGCTTAAAGCGGTTGAACTCGATTCTTCAGCTGGTTCATCATCACCGTGTCCAAAAGCGAAGCCAGAAAATAAAAGAAAAATCAAAAATGGCAATAAAATTTTTTTCATATGCTTTTCCCAAAACCAATAAGTGGTTTACCAACGGCTCTCTCTAATTCAGCCAAAGCAAATTGATAATCAAGCAAAGTTTGTAAATATTTTTCACGCAATTGTTTAGTTTCATTTTGCAAAACAAATAAATCAGTCAATTTAAAAGCCCCTTTCTCAATACCATAACTAATCATTTGCTCTAATTCAGCTGCCTGGCTCAATAAATTATCTTTATATGTAAAATAATTTGATTCAGCAACTTCTACCTCCTGATAAGCCAAGTTAATTTCAGATTCGATTTTATTTTGAAGGCTAATTTGTTCATATTGAAGTTGATTGAGCTGGGCTCGAGACTTTTCAATTTGGCCTCGGGTGGAACCTAAAATTGGCAAAGTCATTTTCCCAACCACAAAAACACCTAAAGGATTACCCACATTAAGTGAAGGACCAGCAGCAATTGTGAGATCGGGTACAAATTGGCTCTTAGCTAAATTCTTAGAAGCTTCAGCGGTACTTTTTTTAGCATTTAATAAGCTTAATTCAAGCCGATTATTCATAGCATCTTCTTTGATTTGTATTAGTGGTGGGTGATCATGCAGCTTTTGATATTGTGGCTTAAGATTTTGAATATTTTCGGTTTTTATAATCTGGTTTGCCGGGAAGTTAAGTAGAAAATTGAGCTTAATTTGCGATTTAATTAAATTAGCTTTAGCACGCTCTAAATCAATTGCTTGCAAATTAAAACTTGACTTTGCTCTCACCAAATCCAGCCCCGAGCTATCGCCTACACTTCCTCTAATTTCAATTTGTTTATAAATCTTTTCAGCAATTTCAAAGCGAGATTGAACTAATCTGAGTTGTTCTTGCGCTATGGTCAGCTCTGCATAAGCTTTATGAACTTGTACGTGAATATCCCTCAAAACTGTCTGAGCTTGAATTACTGATTCTGCGATTAATGCTTCCGCAACTTTGACACGTCCACGTCTTTTACCACCAAGTTCAAAAGTGCCTTCTAAGCCAATGAAGCGGTAAGTCTGCTCACTGCGTATTCCATTATCAGTAATCAAAAATGGATTTGGAAATGCGCTCGCAATTAATTTTTCGGCTCTTGAAACTTCGATTTGGCTGAGTGCTGCTTTGGCCTGAGGATTTTCTTTATCTGCAATTGCTAAAGCTTTCTCCAATGTTAAAATCTCAGACTTACTAGCTAGAGGACAGCTCATTAAGAGAAACATTATGATCAATTTGCTTAGTAAGGACTTCTTTGACATTAACTTTTTGGTTTGCCGGAACTCATTTTGTATATATTAAGAATTTCCTGAATTACTTCTTGGGAATCACCTTCATTACCTCTCTGAATGGCATTTACAACACAAGTTTTTAGATGAGCTTCCAATAATTTTTCTTCCACTTTATAAACTCCGCCTCTAACTGCTCGGCATTGATTCATGATGTCAATGCAGTAATTGTCTTTATCAACCATTTTAATAATGCCTTCAATTTGTCCCTTCACGCGGTTCAATTGCTTGACAACATCTTGTTTATTTAGGAGAGTAGAAAGCTTTTTGTGACAATTTTCTTTTGGCATGATTTACTAAACTTTAATTAATGATGAGAAACAGAATTAGTTTTAGCAAAAAATTTTATAATTTCGCTCAATCCAAAGCCTATAATAGCTTTCAATACTATCTCAATGGGAATACGAATGAATTTTGTTAAAGAACTAATTCCGGGTATTTTAATTGCCATCGCAATAAACATCGGCAGCCACATTTCAAAAAAACTTGAAAGAAGTCCCTGTATATTTTGATTCATAGAGTGCTTGCTTGTCCTAGGATTAATAGGACTAACAGAATTAGCATCAGGAACAGTAGGATTAGCATTTAGATGCATACCTGAAGAAAAAACTATAATTGGATATGAAGGACTAATTCTCATTATTTTTGCTTAAATGTTTTGAGGTATTTTTCCGGATTAGCATCAAACTTAGGCTTACAAGCAGGGCAACAAAAAGAGTAATTTTTACCTTTGTATTTAGAAGTGCTTCCTTCACTGGTTACTTTATGCTCCATACCAGTAACTGGACATTTTGCAAGTATTGGTTTGGTAGTTGCGGAATTGTAAGTTTGAGAATAAGCAGGAATATGCGTCAGAAATAAAGAAAAGGCCAACATTAAAACTGTTTTTTTCATAATTTGAAAACTCCTGATAAATTAAAAATACTATCTAGTTTTAATATACTACACCTGGGTAGGGTATATGTTAATTTTTTAAAATCAAAACTAATAATCTGATTGAGAAAGTGAAGAGAAAGTTTTTTATTAAGCTATAACAATCTACTTCCACACAATTGATTGTGTGTTAGCATGAAATTATCAGCTTTGAAAGCTGATAATTTCATGCTAAGGAGATGATTCCATGCAAAAAACAATGAATAAAGATTTGCAACAATGTGCAAAAGAATGTTTGGATTGTTTTCAGATTTGTTCTGAAACTTTTTATCAATACTGTTTAGTGCAAGGTGGTGAACATACTGAGCCAAAGCATTTTAAGCTTATGCAAGACTGTATAAACATTTGCCGAACTAGTGCTGAGTTTTTATTAAGAGGTTCTGATAATCATAAAGCTACTTGTAGGGCTTGTGCGGAAATATGTCAAAAGTGTGCCGATGATTGTGCTCGCTTTAATGACCCACAAATGAAAGCTTGTGCGGATGCTTGTCGTAAATGTGCTGAAATGTGTAAACAAATGAGCCAATAGGGGGTATGAAAACTCTCGCTTTATTTTTGCAATCTAAAAAATTTCAAGAGTAAAGTGCTCCATGAAAACCTACATTGCGTCTTTTAGTACTCAACAAATAAATGCAAAGAAACTCGTATAATGTTGCCATGTCTTTATTAAAATCACAAAATTTAACAATGGCCTAATAAATGAAAATAAAGAGGGAACCTCTATAAACTCGATTTTCAAGCGATTTAGTTTTATTTAGCCTCTCTCAGAGATGACTTAAACAATCTATCATTCACAAATTAGTGTTTAAAAGATGTTCCCAAGAGATTTTTTTTTAACTAATGAAAAAATTATTTATTTACTTTTTATTTATTATTTCTGTGATTCAATCAGCTTTTTCGGTTGTAAATGCCATTCAGAGCGGTAATGAAGGTGATTCCCAAGAAGTAATTCAGGAAATTCTTAATATATACAAAATGAGTTCCGGCAAACCAAAAAGTTAATGTCAAAGAAGTCCTTACTAAGCAAATTGATCATAATGTTTCTCTTAATGAGCTGTCCTCTAGCTAGTAAGTCTGAGATTTTAACATTGGAGAAAGCTTTAGCAATTGCAGATAAAGAAAATCCTCAGGCCAAAGCAGCACTCAGCCAAATCGAAGTTTCAAGAGCCGAAAAATTAATTGCGAGCGCATTTCCAAATCCATTTTTGATTACTGATAATGGAATACGCAGTGAGCAGACTTACCGCTTCATTGGCTTAGAAGGCACTTTTGAACTTGGTGGTAAAAGACGTGGACGTGTCAAAGTTGCGGAAGCATTAATCGCAGAAT
>JAAFJH010000024.1 GCA_013298875.1 Synechococcales cyanobacterium bin2.concoct.b11b12b14.033 | reverse complement strand
TATACTCAAAGCCATTATTGAAAAGCTCCGCTCCAAAGCAATTAAGTTTAAGGCAGTTACAAAATAATTAGCATATAAAAATGTACAAATACTAAGTAATAAACAAATAGCAAAAAATATATAACTCGAAATATCTCTTTTTGATTTGAGAAAAACAAAAGTACTAAAAATAATACTGATTAATGAAAGTGACAAAAACGGGAATAAAGGAATTAGCAGAGTTATTGAGCAGAAAAAAGCCAAAGCTATTATTAAAAAGTAATTAATTAAATGTGTTTTAGAATTTGATTCTTCTTCCATCAGAAATAAAAATAATTTACAGTGTTCGCATTATACTTTAACTTTACTCATTTATAAAAACTGTTTTGATTTACTTAATAAAAAATGTCAAAATGGTTTTAATGTAATTGTATTTTATAAATTATGAGCAAAACAAATTATGTGCTTGAGCTAGAAAAGCCTTTGATCAGCTTAATGAAACAAATTGAAGAATTAGAAAATTCAACTGCCGGAAATTATGATGATGCTATTGATCGGATGAAAAGTGAATTTTATCAATTGAAAGAACGTATTTATGCTAACCTAGACGCTCATCAAAAGCTACAAATTGCCAGACACCCGCAAAGGCCTTATATTTTAGATTTTGTTAAATACTTAGGTAAAAATTGGATTGAATTACACGGAGATAGGGCGGGACATGATGATAATGCTATTGTCGGAGGTTTGCTTGAATTAGAGCCAAATTTAACGGTTATGGTTGTGGGAAATGAAAAGGGGCGAGATATAAAAGAAAAACAAAAGCGTAATTTCGGAATGCCTCAACCAACAGGCTATGCAAAGGCTTTACGTTTATTTAAGCATGCTAATAGTTTTGGTTTTCCAATTGTTACTCTCATTGATACTCCGGGTGCTTATCCTGGCTTGGAAGCGGAGGCTTTGGGTCAGTCAAGGGCAATTGCTTATAATATTCAGGAAATGTTTAATTTAGAAGTGCCAATTATTTCAGTCATTACCGGGGAAGGCGGCTCTGGTGGGGCTTTAGCTTTAGCAGTTGCCAATAAAGTTTTAATGCTTGAGTATTCGGTTTATTCTGTCATTTCACCCGAAGGTTGTGCAGCTATTTTATGGCGAACCAGAGACAAATCACCCGAAGCGGCCAAAGCTTTGAAAATTACGGCTCAAGATTTACTAAAATTAAAATTAATAGATGAAATTATTCCCGAACCTTCTGGCGGATCACATAATTCAGCCGAAGAAGCAGCTAATAATTTGAAAAAAGCTATTATGCAAAACTTAAAAGAATTAATGAGCTTAACGCCGCCTGAATTGAAAGAGAATCGCCAAGATAAATTTAGAAACTTTGGTGTTTTTGAGGAAAATATTTAAATGAAAACCTTAATTAGTGAATTTCAGACTAAATTAAAAGAAAAAGGTTATCGATATTCTCGCTTGAGAGAGCTTATGATGCAAATTATTGAAAAATCTGAAAGACCTATAAATGCTAATAATATTTTGGAAAGTTTGGTGAATTTTAATTTAAAGCCCAATAAAACTTCGGTTTATCGAGAAATTGAAACCTTATTGAATGAAAAAATTATTAGGCAAATTGATTTATTAGACGGCTCTAAAAGATATGAAATTAATTTGAACTCCGATGAAAAAAACTCATTCTCTCAAGCCGGACATAGCCATTTTGTTTGTACAGATTGTGGCGATACTCAATGTCTGGAACTGGCAACTCAACTAAATTCTTTGGAAACGGAAATTGAGCAAAAGTTTAAATTTACAATTAATCAAAGAGTTTTAGAGTTTTTTGGTTTATGTAAAAAATGCTTTTAAAAATAAAAAAACGTGACTGGAGTAAGGTGAGTATTTTTAGACTTAGCTTAAATTTTTGAAAAAGTATTTTATAGTTTTGGCTCCCACCTACTCTTTCGTCTATAATTTAAAGACTTTTAAACTGAATATTTTATCGGTTATAATTATTCCAATATATATAAAAAAATTAAAAATTTAATATGATAAACGGCTGTATGCTTCAATACTTTCATTGGTACTCTTCTGATGATGGTAAGTTATGGAAACATTTAAAACAGGATGCTAAAAGACTGGCTAATTTAGGTATAAGTTCAATTTGGTTACCACCTGCTTGTAAAGCTAATTCCGGAGGGCATAGTGTTGGATATGATATTTATGATTTGTACGATTTAGGCGAGTTCGACCAAAAAGGCAGCATTCGAACAAAATATGGCACCAAACAAGAATATATTGATGCTATTAATGAATTGCATAATTATGGAATTGAAGCTTATGCCGATATTGTTTTAAACCATAAAGCTGGTGGAGATGAAACTGAATTACTTAAAGCGATAAAAGTTAATTCGGATGATAGAAATCAATTTATCTCTGAGCCTTACGATATAGAAGCTTATACAAAATTTACTTTTCCGGGCCGTCAGAAAAAGTATTCAGATTTTGAATGGAATCATACCTGTTTTTCGGGAGTTGATTATGACCATAAAACTAAACAGACAGCTATATTTACTTTATTAAATGATTATGGCTATGGCTGGGATGAAGTGGTAGGCGAAGAGAAGGGTAATTATGATTATTTAATGTACAGTGATATTGAATTTAAAAATCCGGCTGTCCGTGAAGAATTAAAGAAATGGGGCTTATGGTATATCAAAGAAACTCAAATTGATGGCTTCAGGCTAGATGCAATAAAACATATTACACCTCATTTTTATAATGAATGGCTAGATACGCTCAGAAAAGAGACGGGCAAAAAACTATTTGCAGTTGGTGAATACTGGACACAGGAATTAAAACTTTTAGAAGAATATATTGCAGTCACAGAAGGAAGAGTCAGCCTTTTTGATTCAACTTTGCATTATAATTTTTATGCTGCTTCTAAACAAGCAAATAATTATCATATGCCAGATATTTTTAATAATACTTTGGTATCAGTTAACCCATCTTTGGCGGTTACTTTAACTGATAATCATGATACTCAACCTTTACAAGCCCTCGAAGCTTTTATTGAACCATGGTTTAAGCCATTAGCTTATGCTTTAATTTTATTAAGAGAGGCCGGTTATCCTTGTGTTTTTTACCCGGATTTATATGGTGCTAGGTACACAGACAAAGGGAAAGACGGCCGAGACCACGGAATACATTTGACTAAAGTTGAGCATTTGGAAACTTTATTAAAAATCAGAAAAAATTTGGCTTACGGTATGCAGAGAGATTATTTTGACCATGGAAATTGTATAGGTTTTACGCGAGAAGGTAATCCAGAAGAGGAAAATAGCGGAATTGCTGTTTTGATGAGTAATGGAGAGGCTGGAACCAAAACTATGGAAATTGGAAAAGAGCATGCTGATCAAGTATTTATTGATGCTTTGAAAAACTCCCACCACCACGAAGTAATTATAAATAAAGATGGTTGGGGAGATTTTTCTTGTCCGGCAGGGAATTTAAGTGTTTGGGTTAAAAAATCCGCCAAAAAAACATTGAATTGATGGTTAAATTAGACAAATTAAAACAAGATATAGTCTTTCCAACGGTTATTCACAGCTTTATATTGGAAGATTTTATTGATTTTAATGAAGATTTAAAACAGAAAATATATACTCTCCGAAAACAGAATGAAGGAGTTGTTTTGTCTAATGTTATGGGTTGGCATAGCAAAGAAAATTTGTTTAAGTTGGCTGAATTTGCTGAATTGAAAAAAACAATAGATTTAGCCATTCACAAAACCACTCAAATAGTTGGCTATAAAGATTTAAACATTATTCCGACTTCTTGCTGGGCTAATATTAATCCGCAATATGGCAGTAATAAAATTCATGATCATGCAAATTCATTATTCAGCGGAGTTTATTATATTCAGACGCCAGAAAATTCTGGAGATTTGACCTTTTATGACCCGCGGGAAGCTAAAACTTTTTATAAACCGCCCTTAAAAGAATATAATCAATATAGTGCTGATGCGGTTAAGTTCAAGCCGGTGCCTGGTTTACTTTTAGTTTTCCCGAGTTGGTTAAAACATGGCGTTGACCCAAATATGTCGTCTGAAGAGCGAATTAGTATAAGTTTTAATTATAATTTTGATTAAAAGCAGTTCTGGCAGATTTATTTTCTTTTTTTATTTCGAAAGTTGTTTTTATTTCATGTAATAGACTAAAGTTGAAATCATAAAAATAAGAATTGCTTATAAAAGCCTTTTAATGGTTATATTTTACAATCTATTTAGACATACGAACTGGAGAGAAGGATTTGAAGTTATAATGTATTTTAGTAAATAAAATAAAAGTGAACTTATGATATTAAATTTGCTGACTGAAAGCCAAATACATAATTATTTACAACAAAGCTGTTCGGGTTGGATTTTAAAAGACAAAGCAATTTTTAAGGCTTTTAAATTCGAAAATTATCCGTTTTGTATTCAGTTTGTAAATGAAGTTTCACGTCTAGCTGAAGAAATTAATCATCACCCGGAAATTATCATCAATTGGGGAAAAGTTGATCTCAAAATAACTACTCATGATTTGAATGGATTAAGCGATCAAGATTTCATTTTGGCTGAAAAAATAGATAAACTTATAAAGTCCTAGGAGAGAGCTTTATTTTTAAAGATTGGAATTTTTCTTTTTCGTCGACTGTAAGTTTAAATTATTAATTTGCAGATTATAACCAAGAAGTATTTGCGGAGCGAATCAGTGAATTCTATAAATAATTTTAATTAGTGTCTATAATGCATTACGCTGAGTTATTACAAAAAAACAAAAAGTTTGTACCGTAAGTGTCAGAACTATGGGAATTTTAGATAGTTTGGATTTGAAGTTATAATGTATTTTAGTGAAGAGTGGGAAATAAAATGACATTTGAAATAATATTTACAATTAATCAAAACCATGATGGAGAGTATGAAGCCAGAGCTTTAGGTTATTCTATTTTTACGATTGCTGAAACTAAAGAAGAATTAATTGAACAAATTAAAGATGCTATTAAATGTCATTTTGAACCTGAATTAATGCCTAAGCTGGTTAATTTGCATTTTGTTTATGATGAGGTTTTTTGTTTATGAAAAACTACAAAGAGACATAAATGCTGAAGAACTAATAAAAGCACTAATTAAAATTGGTTATAAACAAACACGACAAACTGGAAGCCATATAAAATTATCCATTCAATTAAGTTCTACTGCACATCATTTAACTATTCCAAATCATAAACCTATAAGAATTGGTACTCTCAATAATATTATTGTAGATATTGCCCAACACCTACAAACAGACAAAAATCAATTAATAGAGAGATTATTTTAAAATGACAGAGGAAAACAAAAATAAATAATTAAGGCTTTCGACTTGATTGGGAAAATTTAAATTTAGCGAATAAAATTTTATTAAAAAGTCTTTTACGAATGCTCTTTTAACAAGTTAAACTAAATTGATATTCTAATACTAAAGTTTGAAAAATTACATGCACAATGTACAAAATAAAATAATTGAACTTGCCAAACAAGCCTCTCAGCAAAGCTTTTGTCCTATGTCTGGTTTTTCAGTGGGAGCGGCTATACTTTTAAAAGGCGAAAATCAATCGGAAAATTATTTTGTGCAAGGTATTAATTATGAAACCCAAAATTATCGGTCTGTCTGTGCGGAAAAACATGCTTTACAAAATGCCCAATTACAATACAAAAATTTAAAAGCCTACCAGATTGCAATTTATAGCCCAAATAGCCCTGAGCCAATTATGCCTTGCGGAGACTGCCGCCAAGCTTTATTTGATAATAATCCTGATTTAGAAATTCTGGCAATTGGTTCTAATAATGAGGTCAAAACTTTTACCGCTAAGGAATTATTACCTTTTGCTTTTAGTTTAAATAGTAAAACTACTTCATCCGAAGAAGCGCCAGCCCCAATAGATTTAAAGCAAAAAGATTTATTAAATTATATAGTTCATTTTCCAGTTCTAGAGCATAGATTACAATATTTACAAAATATGCAAGCTTTAATTATAGTTGGTAGCCCCGTCCGTGCAGCTAAAATGGCTATGGATTTGGGAGCTGATTGTCTAGTTGAGGAATATTGTCATTTACAAAGTGGAAATACAGACCGTGAATATAGTTTATTTTCGCTTAGTTGGTCAGATTTACCTTATAAAGTTGGTATTGCATCGCATGGAATTGGCTCTTCGGGTATTGAAATTGTTTTGGCAGAATTAAATGCCTTAATTACTTTGGCGAATAATACCAATGAAAAAAGCTTGCCTTTAAAAGCCATAATCCGAAGCGGCACCCGAGGAACCCTGGATGATATTCCATTAGGTAGCTTAGCTTTAACCAATTTGGCTTTTGATGATAATTTTAATTCCAATTTGCCTTCTGAAGAATTAGTTGAATATTTAAAAACAGCTGCCCAAAATTTGAACTTAAATTTATATGAAGGTGCTTGTTTATCGAGTCAATTTTTTTGGAGCAAACAAGGCCGTAGTGCTTATCCATTAACTTTGTCGGCTGATGGTTTTAATGAGTTGGAAAAAAACAATAATGAATATTTATTTTCGTTGAAACAGAAAAATATTAAATATCTTGAAATGGAAGATTATTACCTTAATTCTTTTGCCCAAAAATATGGCTGCCAGAGTGCCTCCGTGGGTATTGTATTGGCCAGAAGATATGAACAGAATTTAAATAAATTTATTTTGAGTTATGATAAAAATATAAAAAAAGAAAATGAATTAATACCTGGTAAATTAGCTCTATTAGCTTTAAAACAGTATTTATCGGTAAATTAATTTAGCTCAAGTATTCACAAATTTTACAATTAGTATTACAATAATACTCAAAGATTCAATTAATAAAATAAATGATAATAAAGCCAAAAACTAATACGTTATATCAAAACTGCATTTTCAACACGTAATCCAGGGCAGCCAAGAGACAATGATGCTGTTTTAGGTCGTTTAGCAAGACCTGGTGCTTTAGGCCAAGGTGCAGCAGTTCATCAAACTCCTCTCGACGAATTGCCAAGAATGTTAGAAAACGCAATAGGAAATCGGATAACTGCACAAGAATTTAGAGAATTAAAACAACAGGCTTTAGCAAGATTAAATAATGAACTTCAAACTATACAAGCAAACATAGAGAATTGTCGGGAGTCATTTGATAGTTATACTCAAACCTTACGGGAAAATGGACCCATACTTACAAAAAGAATGTTAACGGAGCATGAAGAGAAATATTACGGATTAGATAATCAGCGTAATACTATCATGGAAGCAATTGGTCAAATTCAGAGTCTCGTTTAATAAATTCAATAAATTTTTCAATTTCTTCAGGTGGAAAGAATAAAAAATAAGTAAGCGGGCAAAGCATAAATTCAGGAATATTGAGGAAAATCCAAACTGATAAATGAAATAAAAAACCTAAAATGAAAAACACTTTTTGTATATTCCACCACTTAATCCATAGCCCAAAGCCAATTAAAAATTCAAAGAAAATGAGTCCTTTAACCGAAAAATCATAAAACCATTCGGGGAGATTCAATGATAAAAGCCAAAAAGAAGCTTGAGTTCCCCAGTTAGAAGCCAAGGTCATAATTAATATATCGCCCGTTTGCCAATGCGGCATAAAGCTTTTATATAAGCCAGTGCCAAAATAAAAAATAGTAACTTGCAGGCATAATAGGCGAGTAAGCCAAGCAGATACTTTTTCATTACTCTGATTATTTTGGCTTTTGCTTTCGATAGAAAGGCTTTTGTTTAACTGCCAAGCTCCCAGGCACATAAAAATCAAAAATAAAATAATTAAACGGTCATAAGAACAATTTCGAACCGCAAAGTTTAAAAAATAATGCCACAAAAAAGAAATCAAAGCTAAAGGTGTAAAAAGCCAAGTTTTATAACCTAAAGCCAAACAAGCCATAAAGCCAAGTGTACAAAAATAAATCAAATAAGCTAATACAGGACTAGGAGCAATACCTGGAATGGCAAGCGGTGAATAAACTCCTAAATTGGAAAACATTAATTCTACTTGAGGTAAAAAACGCAAAAAATAAATAAATAAATATAAACCAAAAGCAATCCTGAAAAGGCTTAATGGCAGAGGAGAAATCTCTTCAAATAAAAATTGATTAATGCTTTCAGATAAAGTTTTTTTATTAGTATTCATAATTATTTTTTTACTAGTCTTCAACGCATAAAACCATATAATTCAGGCTCTCTTTGGTCTTCAATTCACGGTAAGACTTAAAACCGCGGGGCCAAAACTCAACACCAATAACTACTTTTTTCATTAAATTATTCGGATTTTCATAGTTATAACGATTACGAATTTTAGTCGCCAACTGTTTACAAGCCTTTTGATGAGTTTCTTCGCCTAAACCATAATGCTTGGTCAAATAAAGCCTCATTTGCTGTTCACCTAAAAATTGCGGAAAGTATTTATTTACTATGTTTAAATCTATCCAGTCTGAATCACCAATTTGACCTGCATTAAGTGGAAAACCTTTTATGACAAAATCTCGATTAATCATTTCATAGTATGAAAAAACCGAAAATGAATCTAATAAATCAGTAATAATTGGGACAGAAGGTAAACTTTTTACAATAGAAGGCTGCTCAGGCGGAATTAAAGCCGATTCAACTCGCCAAGCTAAAGTGTACAAATTAGAATAAATTACAAAGACGAATAAACTAATAATTAGTAATTTTTTAATTAATTCTTGGTCTGCCCTGGAACCCCTTTCTTTAATATTCGTCGTCTTCTTTTCTTTGTTCATCTAAATCAACCCTTATTTGCAAAATTTGATTATGTGCCCATCTTGTTAATTCCGAAATTTCAACAAGGCGTAAAGCCACCATACAGAAAAAGATACCCAATAAAATGGATAAACTGGTGCAGCTAAAAATCAATAATATATCATCTTTGATTAATTGAGCCGGAATAAAAGGCGATATTCCCAGAATTAACCAACCAAATAATTTTAAATTGTCGACCTGAGAGCTAACATGAATTCTGGAAGAATATTTATTTAAACGTTTTTTGATTTCTTGATTTTTAGAATTAAGCTTTTCGGCAATTTGTTTGGCTCTTTCATGGCGGTCAAATTCTGGCTCTTCAGTTTCAGGGCTACGATAATTACGAGGATTATAAACAGCCGCTGGCTTTAAAATATTTTTTTCTTCCGCAGTTTTATTTACGGGTGGTATTTCTGGCTTTGAATAATTATTAAAATTTACAGGTTGATATTGCTGCTGTTCCTGACTGGGAGCTTTAGTTTGAGCTTGAGGTGTATATAAGTTTTCGGTATATTTATTGGTTTGATTTAAAGGCTGTGATTGATTTGTATTATAAGGATTTTCAGTTTTTAAGTCTCTTTCATATTCTTCAAAAACCGGCAATTCAAAGCGAGAATTAGGATTTGGCTGAGTATTAGTTAAACCTGAAATATGATTAAAGTCTGAAGCGGGCGAAGAAGTAGGAATATTGCCTTCTTTCTTTCCTGGCGAGTGAATATGATGTTGCTGCTCGGTGAAAATAGAAGTTTTTTTAGTGGTTAAAAAGCCCAGTCCATTTTCGGTGGTTTGTATTCTTTCTTCTCTTTTTTCTAAATATTGAGATTGGTGAGATTTGCCATTAAGAGGAGGAACATTAATGGAATACAAATTAGTACCTTCAACCGGCTGCAAAGTCTGACCAGCCGTCGAATTAGAATTAATGACCATATTAGTAGTAGGAGGCTGCTTTGGATTATTAGGTTTAAGCTGAGTATTTAAATATTAGACAAATCATTCAGACGACTCAAAAGCTCTTCGGTGCGAGAAGATAATTTTTTTAAGTCTTCATCTTGAGACAAATTTTTATCAGAAGGATAAATCACGGTAAAACTTATTGGTTAAGGTAAATTTATTTAGCCAAAGCTTCTATGTCAGCCCACAAAAACAAACCGCCATCAATTTCGATTATTTGCCCCGTAATATAGTTTCCGCTGGGTTTAACCAACCAGACTACACACTCAGCAATATCAGATGGACTAGCTGCTCTGCCCAATTTTGTTTTAGATAATTTCTCTAAGTCAAATTTGGCTGTCATATCAGTTTGAACTAAACCTGGTGCAATAGCATTGACTTGTATTTTGGGCATTAGTTCCCGAGCCTTAATTTTAGTATAACTCAATAAAGCCGACTTGGCTGTCGCATAATTAGCCTGCCCCGCATTTCCATGTACTCCAACTGTGCTGCTCAAATTAATGATTTTGCCACTATCTTGTTTTTGCATAATATCAATCACAAGTTCAGTCAAATTCATAATACCGGTAAAATTAGTTTGCAAAACCGCTTGCCATTCTTCCAAAGTCATTCTCACTAATAAATTATCACGCGTAATTCCTGCATTATTCACCAAAACATCAATCCGCCCAAAAGTTTTCATTGTTTGTTCTACTAAATTTTCGGATTCGTCTTTACTTGAAATATCAGCCTTAATAATTAAAGCTTTGCCACTCAACTTTTCAATTTGCCCTAAAACTTCTTCAGCCGCCGATTTATTGGACAAATAATTAATTACAATTGCAAAGCCTTCCGCTGATAATTTTAAAGCTATTTCTTTGCCAATGCCACGAGATGAACCAGTTACAATTGCGACTTTTTGCATATAAATTTATTTAATATTAGTGCTTCTAATGGTAAACTTCACCCTAATTTTTTGCAAAAGTTTATTTATTGGGTAAAATTGTTTACAAATAAAATCAAATAAAAGTCAATCCTAAGGTAAAAGAAACATGAAAATAAAGTTATTACTTATACTATTTGCATTTTTTAGCACTCCTTGCTTTGCTGGTTTTGGCGATTTTGGAGTTAAATCAAAGTGCAGCCAACCTTTTCAAAACTATGAAGAGTTTATTAAGTGGCATCTTCATTCAAAGACTCCAGATGGGAAGGCTGATAAAGATGGAGAATATACTGTTTATAAATATTTGATTGTGCAAATAAAAAAGCATATGTGAATAAAAAGTCTTTCCTGATTGAATTAAAAGCTTACAAAGGTGGAATTCAACCTGAAATAATTCAGCATTATGCTTCCTGTTACTGCAAGGTGGCTCATATAGATTTTTATAATGTTGCTAATAAAAAAGAAAAGCTTTCGACTTACGAGCTAAAGAATTTGTTTAACAAATCTATCGGGAAATAATTAGTTTGTAAATTGATTAATATAAACTTAAGTGCTTCTAATGATAAACTTCAGCTTAATTCTTTTGCGAAAGTTTATTTCAATATTCTGAACCGCAGATTAGCACAGATGAGACTGATTTCACAGATATTATATTTACAGTTTTTCAGTTCTGAATCAGGATTAGAAGGATAAACAGAATTCACGCTTGAACAATTCTAATCAAAGAGAATTTTAAATGCAAATCCGGTAAATCCTTATTCTGAAAGGTCTTTTACAAAAGTTTAGTTTCTTTCACTTCTTCTTTATCAGCATTTTTCCCGGCATTCGATTTTTTATCAATAGCTTGAATTGAATCGTATAAATAAACTGAAAGAGCTTTTACTTCCTCGTCAGTACCAATTAATGGTGGCATAACATTATGATAAGGATTTTCCTTGCCTGGTTTTTGCATTACTAATAATAATTGATAAATTGACTCGCTATCACGTCCTTCCAGCCTTTTACTCAAAGAGCGATAACCATTCATAGTATGACAAGCCATACACTGGCCGACAAACATTTGCTCACCCAAGCTTGAATCTTTTGGTTTAAATCTCATTTCGGCTGTAAAGCTGCGGTTTAAAGGTTTATCAACAGTGGCTTTTAATGGAATTCCATTCGAAAACATAAAACCACGAATTACATAGGGCTTGCGGATATATTCACGAGTATATTCATATGAAACCACAAATATGGCCATGCCCGCTAATAAAAGTGCGGATTTTCGCCAAGTAAACTCTCGGGGATTCAAATAAGCACTAACAAAGAAACCAAAACCAGTTGTAATAATAGCTACAATTCCTAATAGGGCAATTCGGCTGACAATAGCCATATTTCCAAAAGCTGCTTTACCAACGCCACCAGCCAAACCAGACAGTAAACTTTGTAAAATGGGGGCGGGGAAAGTGCTAAAATACCAAATTAAGGCAGCAATTAATAATCCATATGTTGGAAGAAGCCAAGTAGAAATATAAGCTAATAATTCCTTACGAAAACGGTTTTCTTGAGGCATACGACTAACAACAAAAGTGGCATAAATCCCAGCCAATGAAATTGCAACTAGAGTTCTAATAATTAAAGCTGGCCAAAAACTATTATTAAAATAAGCATGCATGAAATTATGCGTTGTTGGCCAATCTCCTGGCGTTAACATAAAAGTTAAAATGCCATTAATTGTAAATAAGCTTAACCAAGCAGTCGTAGCATAAATCCAGCCAACCGTTTGATGAACTTTCGGAGACATTTTGTCCCAGCCATAATAATAAAATACTAAGGCAACAATCTCGACTAAAAAGACCATCCACTCAGTTGCCCAAACAAAAGAAAATAATCTTAGCAAAGAGGAACTGGCTTGCGGACTAATTAAACCAATAGCCCACCAAATTCCAATTCCGGAAATAGCACCTAAAACATTGGTCAAAATCAAAAAGAAACGCGTAAATTTCTTTAAGAACTCAATCACATCATCTCGATTATTTTTTCGGGCCCACGCTTCAGTTACAGGCAGAAAAATACCTCCACCAACGGCAAACTGGGAAATTAAAACGTGAAAAGTAGCAATTAATCCGATAATCCAACCGGGGCCAACGCCTCCGACAATCCATGCTGGGTAATCCATAAGATGAGTTTAATTAAGTTAATTAGATAAATTAATTATATTAGAAACCTATTTATAATGAATCAGTTTTTTCAGAAATTTATGGAAAACAATTAAAAACCTTTTAAGTCAATCTTTTGAATTAGCCTAATAAAGGGATAAAGTGGCAATTTTTCAGCTTAGAGGGAAATCTCTAAATTATAATGAGATTTATTTTTTTATTTTTTATATTCAATTTGATTTTTACGAAATTGCCTTGTTTTGCTGAGGGCTCGAATATTTTATTAATTGGCTTAACTCTTAATGAATTAACCGAAAAAGAAAGAGAAAAATTAGCTGAATATACAATCATGGAAAGACCATCTTTGCCCGCCGAAAAAATTACCAAATTAGCCCAACAATCCTCGGCTGAAAAAGTAATTGTCAAACAAAGCTCCGGTTTAGTTTATGAATATAGCCCAAAAGGTCATTTGATGAGGAGACTCGAAAGTCAAGATATTGCAAACTTTACTTATTCTACTCAAATGAATCCCCTGAATATAAACTCTCAATATTCCCAACAAAGCTCTAATCAAAATCAAAGCCAAATTCCTCCCATCAAAACTCAATTCCCCATTTTTCCACAATCGTCTAAATATATTCAACCACCCATTAATTGTATGCAAATGTCAGTTTATAATTCCGGAGGATCGACGGGAAATAGCACTATAAAAAGCAGCCATATGGTTTTACAGCCTAATTTACCTTTTGCCAATAATTTTCCGCCTAATTACCCACAACCTTGGGTCTATCAGCTTAATGGTGGCCAAATGCCCACGCCAACTACAAATTCCGCTCAATTTCAAAGGCCATTTCCGGGAGCTAATATTTCTAATAATTGGTATCCTGGCAAATCGGCATATAGTTATTTACCCGGTGAAGGAGACATTTTGCCTTATCCTGGCATTACTACAACCCGTAAAGTAATTAAAGAATTAGCTGGCTTTGCCCAAAATAATGCTTACCCTTTTTGGTTTGATAATTATTTAACGACTTCTTCAAATGCAAATAGTTTGTTAGCTGGGCCTAATGCAGGTACCAATGCAGGTTTCCCGGCTTTAGAGTTTAATGCAGATACAAGTTCTAGTGCAGCAGTAGTCGGTGCTCAATGGTTTAATTCAGGTATTGGAATTGGTGCCACTGTTATAGACGCTATTTTAAGTAAAAAAGAAATTGAATCAAGACGCCGAAAAGCTAATGAACAGGCTAATGGAACTGCCAATTATGTTTATCCGAATAATGCTTATACCGTTTATCCTAGCTTGCCTTATCAGCCAATACCCCGTAATTAAAAATTAATTTTTATTGTATTTCAAAAGTTGTTAACCAATTTTCCAAAAAAAGACGAGTATAAAAATAACTTAAACCACCTTGTAAATATGCTGAATAAGGCTCACGCAAAGGTGCATCGGCTGATAATTCACTAGTTGAACCTTCAATAAAAGTACCAGCTGCCATAATTAATTCATCTTGATAGCCAGGAGTACAAGCTGGAATTGGCATTAAATGAGAATCAATTGGGCTGTTTTTTTGCAAAGAATGACAAAATTGAATTAATTTTTCTCGATTCCCAAAATCTAATCTTTGAATAATATCAGTTCTTACCTCATCAGAAGAAGGACTTGTTGGAAGACCTAAATATTCACAAACTCTAGCCGCCAGTATAATACCTTTTAAAATTTGCGAAACAATTAAAGGTGACAGATAAATTCCTTGAAATAAAAGCCTACCCTGATTAAAATTAGGCCCGCCCTCAGCTCCAACTCCCGGGCAAGTTAAACGATCGGCAGTTTTTTGAATTAAGCGATGTTTGCCAACTACATACCCGCCCGTCAAAACAATACCGGCACCCGGATTTTTGATTAAAGACCCAGCCATTAAATCAGCTCCTAATTCAGTTGGTTCTTGAGTCTCAACAAATTCACCGTAACAGTTATCTACAAAGCAAATTATGGCTGGGTATTTAGCTTTGATAGCCTTTATTAATTCACCAATTTGACTAACTGAATAAGATGGACGAATAGCAGAATAACCGCGTGAACGCTGAAGGGCAATTATTTTAGTTTTGGCATTAATTAATTTTAAAGTATTTTCAATAATCTCATTTAGGTTCTGCCAATCAGCTACTTCATTAATATGAACTTTGCCGTTTAAGTTTATTTGAATATAATTTAAAATTGACTGTAAAGTATCATAAGGTGTACCAAAAGCAAAAATAATTTCATCTGAAGGATTTAAATTACCCAAAATAGCACAAGCAATAGCATGCGTCCCGGAAACAAAATTAACCCTTGCCAAGGCGGCTTCCGTACCAAAAATCAGGGCAAATAATTCATCTAGTTTTTGTCTGCCTAAATCATCATGTCCATAACCGCTAGTTGAATTAAAATGCTCTGAACTAATATGAGCTTTTTTGAAAGCATTAGCTATTTTACGATGATTAAATAAGCTGATTTGATCGATATTTTGAAAAGACTTTTGTAAATTCAATTCAAATTGATTAATTAAATTTTGTGCAACGGAAATTTTGGACATACTTTTTAAGAAAGATTAAAGAGGATTTTAATTTGACAAAGTTGAGCATAATCGTTAATATTAAAGTTTGCAAAACATTTATTTATCGCGGGATGGAGCAGCTTGGTAGCTCGTCGGGCTCATAACCCGAAGGTCGAAGGTTCAAATCCTTCTCCCGCAAATTTTTCTGAGTTTCCTAAAATAAGCTAATAACCAGCTTTTATAATTGTGTATTCCCCTTCTTGGCATGTGGGGATAGAGTTTCCAGACTTTCTATTCATCGAACTCACGTTATTTTAGTTATTTTCATCATATTCTGGTAATAGCAAATCAGTGGTAATAGCAGCGTGGTCAGACAAACCTGCTAAAAATGTTGAGTAAAATAAAGTACGTGGATTAGACGGTGCCCAGGCATTATTAGCCAAATGTCGGTTTTTCCGCTTGCGAGTCTGAGCATTTAAATTAGCTTTTACAAAAATCCAATCAAGCTTCATGCAAAATAATTTTTTATAATTCCGCTGGAAGCAATAAGTTGGCTTATAACCAATTGGGGTTGTTTGATTAGAATCCGATAAAAAACGTTTACTTTTTCTTTGGTTTAAAGCTTTTTCGCCGCGTGTGTCAAAAACAGTGCCATCATCAAAACGGAATTTTTGAATAACTTTTCTAAATAATTTTCTTTCCGCAGAACCAATACCCGGTGGATTTCTCCATTCTCGCATTTGATTGACAAATTGTACTAAAGCCGGAATTGGATTGAGTATTGGAAAACCTAAATCCAAAAAGTATAAACCAGTTCCGGTTGCTAAGCTGGCAGCTAAAGTTGATAGTTCAAATTGATTTTTTATATACCAATATACTGCATGTCGAAAATAAGGTCTGCGTGCTTCTTCTTGAGTGGTATTTAAGTCACCACCAATTACAATCGGTCGGTCTGTTATACTTTTAACCTCTTCTAATATATCTTGCACTTGTGCCCGCCTGCATTTTGGGCTTCCACGATTTTCTAAATGAGTAGAAATAAAAGTAATGAACCCAGCAGGTGTCTCAATATCTGCAATTAAAGCCATTCTTGAACCAGCCCTAACCGAAGGAACAATGGCTTTTTCTTTAAAAACTATTTCTCCGAATTTATAAATTAAAGATTCAAAAGGCCCCACCCGTGCTAATTCTTCTTTCCACCAATCATAACAACGCCTATGTTTTAAAGTTTTGAGTGAGGGGTCTTCAGTAAAAGACTCGTTAAACCGATAAACTTTTACGTTTTCAATTGGCCATTTAGATAAAATTGCATTACCATGCAACCCTTTAAATGAGTTTTCATCAAGGTCTTCAACTTTAGAATAAGTTTTTCCATCATCCTGAAATTCAATAAACTCTGTTCCAAACGCATAACCCATGCCAGTCGCTTTGGCAATTTCTTTAGTAACATGAACATAGTTAGTACGTGGCATTCCCCAATCAACTTCTTGCAAAGCAATTAAATCTGCATTAGCCAAATGATTCATCTCTTTAGCTAATTCGTACAGTCCAGCAAAATAATTAAATTTGTATTTTCGTTTAGCTTTTTTAATTCGCTGAGTTGGGAAAATTCGCGTAAAATTAGAAATATCTGGGTCTAAAAGCTGTAAAAGCCTATCATCAAAGTCTCTAATCCTTTCACTACTTTTTAGTCCATTCCTTAAAGCTTCCTGCGTAATTTTAGCGGTTGCTTGTTTATAGGTTTCGGTTTCACTTATTTCTGGGAATTCTTCTAATATCTCTTCAAAAGCGGCATCTGGTTCAAAGATTAATTTTAATTTTTCTAAATTATAACCACGATTCAAATTAAAACTGGCTACTCTTAAAGTTTTTCCGTTTAAACTAAATTTTTCGGTCGGTTGTTTTAAATCATAGGCATAAAGTAAATCATGCAATTGTTCGCTTTCCCAATCAAAAGAATGACTATGCCAAGCATCTTCTAATTCTAAGGCAGAAAATGTTTGTAATTTACTCAAATTACCATCTAAATTATTATTCTCAAATTCAGGTTTAAAAATTTCTTCCGAAGCTAAGTCGCTTGAATTACTAAGGCTGTCTATATCAGGTAATTCGTCAAAATCTTTGTCTTTAATGCTCAATAATTCTTTATAATCTTGGCTTTCAGAGTTTAAATCAGCATTTTTGGTTAATACAGAAGTATTGTTTTGAGCTAATTTATTTTCCTCTACTTTTTCTTTTAAAAATTCGTATTCATTTTCTTTTTCTGTCTGAGCCGGGAAAATTGAAATATTACTTAATAAAAATACATTTAATACTAAAAGTTTAAAAAACGATTCTTTTTTCATTCGGATAAATAAATTCATTTGTTTTATTTTTTATTTTATTACTTACAGTTTAATGTTTTTGCTCTTCACAAAGATTTTATAAACTCTTCACTTTGCTCTTTACAAACCGAATTAGCAAAATCTTTATAAAAATCCTGAAATTCTTTCGGCATATCATACGTTAATGTACCCAAAGCAGCTATTGAATTCATTTGCCTAAATATTTTATCTTTAGAATTAGCGACTTGCGAACAAGCTAATTGTTTATTTTGAGCATACAATCGAGTAAATTGATATAAAGCAACAATTAAACCTGTTCGATGTTTACCAAAAAAACAACTAATGTACACTTTTTTCTCTTCTGACGAGTCAGCTAAAATATTTAAAGCTGTCATAATTGATTTAGCTCCCGCTCCTTTGGGATATTTACTTGAAGAAACTGGCAAATAGATATATTTAACTTTATTACTTTTATAGTTTATAAGTCTATTAGTTAATGAGTCAGTGTTGATAATACTTTTAACTGATAGAGTTTCAAATAATTTTTGTCCTTCTAAAGAAGTAAAATTTTTATTTCCTCGCAAAACACATGAATTAACGGGAATTAAGTTCAAATCTTTGGCTAAACTAGCTTTAATAATTTTTTGACTTTTTTGATTTTTATTAAATTCTTTAGTGTAAATATCAAAACTATTAAGCGAATTAATTTGACTATTGGAGAATATATAATCAGGGGAACAATTATTTGAGCTTTTAATCATTTTTTCAATAATTGTATTTTGGGCAGCCTGAGACGGAAAAGCAATTAAAAATACTTGAAAAATAAAAGTACAAATTAGGGTTAAAGTAAATTTCATCATCAAAATAGGCGAATATTAACGTTTTATAATTTTGTAAGTCTAAAATAAATCATTAAAATTAACGATGATCTTTTTAAAAAATCCAGCCCTAATTTTTAATATTATTTCAGGACTGGATTACTCGATTTAGGAGGAGTTAAAGAAAAAATCTAATTAGTTTTTTCATCTTCAGCTTTTTCTTCAGCCTTATTCTCCTCGGCAGCATTCGCTTCTTCTTCTGCCTTTCTCTCGGCTTTTTCGATAGCAGCTTTCTCTCTTTCAATCATATCATCAGGTAAAGGAGCAATTAAATTACCGTCTCTATCGATATATTTGGTACTTAAAGTTACTCTTCTTTCATCAGTTTTAACTTTTCTAATCAAAGCTTTAATTCTTTGACCAGTTTGAAAAGCTTCTAAAACTTCGGAAGAATTTTCTTCATTTAAATTAGGAATTTCGTCAAGTGGCAATAAAGCTTCAAATCCGCATTCATCTAGGATTTCATCGTTAAATAACATTTTGACGAAAACTCCAAAATTGGCCACTTTATTAACAATACCGTCAACAATATTTCCTTCTTTAACTCGTCCCTGAATTAATTCCCAAGGATCTTTTTCTAATCTTTTTAAACTTAAACTAATACGACATTGCTCAGGCACAACATTTAATACTTGGGCAATAATTTGATCGCCAATTTGCAAGGCTTCACTAGGATGAGAAACTCTTTTCCAGGAAATTTCAGATAATGGTAATAAACCGTCAATTTCGGTGTCTTCAATTTTTACGAAAGCTCCAAAATCGGTAATACGCACAACTTCCCCTTTAACAGTTACGGCTATTGAAGTTGTATCTCCATTTGCTAATGCTTCTTCATGCTGTTTGAGAGCTGAAACTAATTGTTGTAATAATTTTTCTCTTTCATCAGAGTAAAGCTTAGAAATAGCAATTTTTTGGCTAAGAATCAATTTGCTTTGTTGTTTATCAATTTCTAAAATGGTGCAAGGAATATTTTCACCCACTAATTGAGGATTATTGCTGCCACCTTTAACTCTCAAATGCGAAGCTGGAATAAATCCTCTTAAACCATCAATCTCAACAACCACCCCGCCCTTAACAACTTCTTGAATTCTGGCTTCAAAAATTTCATCGGTATCTCTTTTTGATTCAAGGCTAGACCAGCTACGAGCTTGAGCTACTCTTTTAAAGGATAAAACTATTCTGCCGTCAAATCCGCTACCAGCTTCATCTCGTAAAATATAAAATTCAAACTCATCAGTCAAAGGTAAAACTTCTGATGGCTCCGAAATTGCATAGTCAGACACTTCTTTGGATGGTACAAAAGCTTCTGATTTTGCCCCGACGTCTATTAAAACGCCATCTTTTTGGTAAGCAACTACAACACCACTAACTATTTGGCCTCTTTCAAAGTAATAATCATACTGTCCAGATTTTAATAAATCTGAAAAAGGTGTTTGGGGTTTCTCTTCAACAATGCTTGTTTTAGCTTTTTGCTTACTCATTATGAATAAAATAAAGGTTGGGGTATTAAAACAAAAATTATATAACTCTCAAATTGATTTGTAAAATTTTTATTGACTTTTTTCTAAAATTATTGTAATCAAAACTTTCGGGGAACTTAAAAAAGCTTTTAGTGTTTACAATCTTGTTCTTCTTCCATTAAGTCATAAATAATACAATCACTCAGTGAACATTTTTGGCCACTCAATAAATCAGTATTTTGTTTTCGGGCATTAATTGTATTAGTGTGTGTTAAGTCTGTGTGGTCGAGGCCAGCAAATAAACGAGCTTTTGGATTAATGGCTTTTATTTTGGATAAAGTTTCTTGGTTTAAAGTTTTTTGGTTAATAAATTTATTAATTTGCGGACTTAACCATAAAGAGCTGAATACCGGTACTAGCCCATCATTAAACTTAAGCAAATAAATATTTTTTTGTTTTAAAGAATTTTCAATTTCATATGACATTTTGTAATGCATAAGAACATTCCAAGCCTTTTGGTAATTAGTAATTATTAAATTATCTGACAGCCAATTTTCAATTTCTTGTTTTTTTGGATTTAATTTGTTAGTCATGGGGCTAGAAATATAAACGCCATAATTTATAAATTTATTTCTCAAGTTATCGCATGCTTTTTTAGCCAAATTATCTTTTTTTAAGTCTTCAGGTTTTAAAGATAATTCCCATTCTAAGCGTTTACTCATACCTTTGTATAGCAAATTAGACGAATTATAAAAAAGTTTATTTAGGCTTCGGCTTTCAATTTTATCAGCGACAATTAATTCTTTGGTTAATAAAGGTGTTCCCCAAAACGGACTTCCTAGGCTAATAACTTTATTTACTTTGTCACTTAAATATTCATCTGATGACATGGCATCACAAAATAAATTACCGCCCAAACTGGAAACAATAAAATCTATGTGAGTATTTGGCTTATAATCAGCTAATAATTGTTTTAAACCAAATTGTAAATTTCGCTGAATAGCATTCCAGTCAGAGGTAGAGCTTTTATAACGATAAATATAAATGTCAAATTGATTATAGGTTAATTCGTTTTTATAAATTTCTTGAATCAAAAATTCCCAATCGCAATAATCGTGTGCATCACTGATTGTCCCGTGAATTAAAATTAAAGGCCTTTTTTGATTAAGTTTATCTACCATCCTATAAGGAGCTAAAGAATTCAAAGGCAAATGTCCATTGTTATTTCTGACCACCCAATTTGGCAAATAAACTGCTTGTTCCTGAGCTAATGCACTTAAACTAAAAAAATATTGTGACCAAATAATCAAACTTAAAACGCAAATTTGTTTTAAATAATTTTTTTTCATTTAATTTAAACTGAAAATTAACCATTGATTTAATTTAAAGATTTTATTGTAATCTGGCAAGAATTAGCCACGGAGAACTAGCTTAAAATTAATCAGATGATTAACAGATAAAAAGCTTAATTTGGCTTAATATTACTGAAATTATTCACTGACTTTAAGCTTAATTTAAATTATTTGCCTTTGAATAAAATACTTCCTAACCCCTAGAATTAAGAGAAAGACATAAATGATTAATTTAAAGAATAAAGCTATTCAATTCTTATTAGCCACAGTTTTATTATTAACAACTGCTGAAGCTTACGCTAATGTGGATTACAGACAAGTTAGACAATATAAACGTGTTGATAATGGCTTACACAGAGGTCAATTAAATAATCGAGAAGCTAATCGTTTGCAAAATGGAAGAGCTAGAATTGAGCAGAGAGAAGCTAATTTCCGAGCTGATGGTAATTTTAATCGCGGACAAAAAAGAAAACTAAATAGAATGCATAATAATCACAGTCGCAAAATGTACAAATACAAACATAAGTAAGCACAAAGGTTAAATCTAAAAACCTGTCCTGTAATTTTCTTTGCCGATGAACAGGAGAATTTGAGATATTGACTTTTTTTCTACTTTCTAAAATACTCAGAATTAGAAGATGGAGTCAATAAATTTTACCTTTGAGAAAGAACTTTCAGGCATTTATTTAATAATTCAAATTTAACAATTTAAAAATCTGGCACAGACCATTTGCCAATAGCATAATTATAGTTAGCGACCGCTTTTTGATGATCAGCCAAAGCATCAATTAATTTGTTTTCTGAATCGGTAGCTGCTGATTCCCGGGCATTTAGGAAAAATAAATTACTATTTCCATACTGAAAACGAGTTTGCTCTCCGCTTTCCAAAGCTTTTAATTTTTCTAAAGTTTCTTGAGCTTTTATTACTCTTTGATAAGACGTTTCCATATATGATAAAGCATTTTCAATTTCGGTTTTAATTTGTCCATTCCTTTCGCTGGAATTTAAATTTAATTTTTGTAATTTGGTTTGAGCTTTCAAAATTTCGCTGCGTGCTTTTAAAGGATAAAGAGGAATATCTAAATTAATTGAACCCATCAAGTTAGGCCCTTCGTCAATATCATTTAAGTTTTGTCCCGGCATAATTTCAAGGTCAATTTTGGGCAATAAATTATTTTTAGCTAATTTCAAATTTATTTTTTCTTGTTGCTTTTCCAAATTTAATCTCAACATTTCGGGTCTGCGAGCCAAACTTAAACTTAAATGTTTTTCTTGTAAATCTTTGTCAATTAAACTTGGTTCATCAATTTTCTCGGGCAAATTATTTCTGGCTGGCCTTTCAAAGCTATTTTCAGATTTCCACAAATATAAAGATAAATTAATACTTTCTTTTTCAAAGTCTCTGCGTACTTTAGCTATATTCTCTTCCCGTGAAGCAATTTGGCTTTCAGCTTCAATCAAGTCAATTGGCGGATTAGCTCCTTCTTTCACTCTTTCAGCAATTCCGCCGGCTCTCAAAAAAGCAATATCAAGCAAGCTTTCTGCAATCGAATATTTCAAGCCAGCACTAACCCAATCCCAATATTTTTCGGAAGCTTTCAAAAATAATTCAGCTCTTTTTTGTAAAACATCTAATTCTGCCACCGACAATTCAATTTTGGCTTTTTGTAAATCACCTCTGAATTCATCAATTAATAAATTTCTAAATAAAGGTAATCGTAAGCCTAATAAAGCTTCTGAGCCAGTATAATCACCCAATTTACTACTTTTGACAGTTGTTAAATAACCTTTATTGCCAGGGTAAGTAAAAGTATCCGAAGGCAGTAAATCTCGGCTGGTATAACGCACTCCTCCAAACAATTCAAAGGCATAAGGACTTTGCCAAGTTACTTCCCCATAATCACTAAAAGCATTTTTGCGCTTAGATTTTTCATTTATATAAGTTTCTGGCGTAAAGCGATTACCTAGCCGGGGAATAAAATTACTTTGGCTGCTCATTAATTGAGCTTTAGCTTCTTGTCTTTTTAATTCGGCGGTTTTTAAGCTCGGATGATAATAATCAATGCCCGATAATATATCTTCTAGCTTTAAAATATAAGAAGAATTATTAGTTTCAGCCTTTCCGCCCGAAGATAAGCTAAACAGTAAAATTATCAAAGTTAAAAACAAGGATTTTTTCAATCGCTTAATAAATAGGATTTTTAAATTAAATTGCCGAAAATTAAATTTATTCATAACTTAATACACTGATCTAAAGTGGATTTTAATAAAAATTTTACTGATTGGATACTAATAACAAAATATTAAATTAACCTGGGTTTTACGAATTAAAATACCTAAAAAATTTCAACAATTTCAAAAATCAAAAAATGAGTATACCAAACATCGAAACCTTAACAAAAGTCTTACTGCAAACTAATAAAGATTTAAATAATTAAAAAGCCGCTTTTAAACTTAATAAATTCCTAAATGAATCATTAGAGCCTTTTCAACCTCTTTTATAATTTCTTCCGGAAGAATTCCTATTTTCTCTTTAAGCCTGACTTTATCAACTGTTCTTATTTGACTTGTCTTTATTTTGGAATCTTTTGGTAAAAGGCCTTTGGGAATAAAAACTTCAAAAGAATAAACTTTTTTTACTTGAGAAGTAATTGGAATTACGGTTATAGTAGAAGCAAACTCATTATTAGTATTATTAGAAATTACTAAACAAGGCCTTATATCATCAATTTCAGACCCACGAGCAGGATTTAAATCAGCCCAAAATAAAGAACCTCTAGAAATCTTCATCTTTTATTCCATCTCCTACTGTAATATCCCACAATTCAGCATCTTCAAATTTTTGAGAATAACCTTCAATTAAGTCTTTTTCAAGTTTCTCTCTTTCTAAAGCTTCTAATCTCATTTTTACGCATTCAGTTATAAAAGCAGACTTTTTGCCATTTTGCACCCAGTTAGATAATTTTTCTTCAATTTCTACGGGCATCGAAATATTGATTTTGGTAAAATTCATGTTCTTCACTTTGAGTCTTTATTTAAATTATACACTTTTCTTCTTTATTATTAAATACTTGTTAATGTACAAAATTTGTATAATTCAACCCTAATTACGCTACAAAAAAATCTAAAGAACCGAGAAAACAACCCCAGCCTTACGGCGTCCCCTGAGAAGGTGATACTCAATAATTATTTTCTTTTCTTCTTTCTTTAAATGAAATTTCAACATTTAACTTTCCTTTCTGAAAGCCCCCTGAAAGGGGATTGGGGGTTCTAAAGTGAAATTTTTCAGAAAAAAGACTGTCTCAGTTAATACTTTGAAAGTTTTGTACCGTAGGCAGAATTCGACTATTCAAAACAAGAACCAGAAAACAATTTATTTAAGGAAGATTTACCATTTTGAAGTTTCCAAGCGAAGTCAGGTGTTTCCGATGAATCTTCATCAGCTATAATAAATAAAAGTTAAAATTGTTTTCTAGGCTAAAGCATAATCTTGTCCTTCAATCGCTTTTTCTGGCGGACGACCTAATTCTGGTAATCCATTTGCACCGGTAGGTATTTGTTTTAATTCTCCGCTTTGTATTAATGCAAGCATACCAGCTTGTCCACCTGGCGGAAATCCTCCAAATTTAGTTGAGCATAAATCAGTAGCTTGTTGTATATTAAAATACAATTTATTACCTTGTGCATCGGGCACATAAGCGGTTTTTCTGTCATATTCAATGTGTTGATAAACCTCTTTGCCAGTAGCTGGATCAACGCAAGGCCAAGTTAAACCGGTGCTTACAGGAGCTGGTGGTGGCGGTGGTGGGATTGGGGCAACTGAAGTTGGAACGGGTACTGGAACTGGAGCAGGAGTTGGAGCTGGTGGTGCTGGTACTGGAGCTGGTGGAACAGGAATTGGAACGGGTACTGGGGGTGGTGCTGGTACTGGAACGGGAACTGGTGCTGGGGGTGCCGGTGGAGCTGGCCTTGGAGCGGGAGTGCGGCCTTGGATATAAGTTGCTGGACCACCTGCAAAGCCAATCATAACCTGATTTTGGTTAATAGCTTGTTGCCCAATCATTCCTTGTCCGCCTCTACCCATAGTTAAGCTGCCACCATTATTATTGGTTTGAGTGGTTGGTATATTAAAACCATCGCCAGCTTTCAGGCGAGCAAGTTCGGCCGACGCTAAACCCTCTTTACCTTTGAACATTTGTTGACCTTGGCCAATATTTTGCTGCCCGCTTTGAGCTTGTTTGCCATTTGTCTGTCCAGCTTGATTATTGAATGAGCGTCCATTAATATTTAAATTCATGCCAAAACCTTTATAAGTTAAGAATCAATACCGTTACTTTTCCTAAAAACTCACCAAGGAAAACCCCATTGACTGCCTTAAAGGGTATATTTGGTTAAATTAAGTTATTGCCCATTTAAATTTTCTTAACTTGAATTACAATGGTTAATATCTAAACAGTTGAGCAATTATGAATATATGAAAATACATGAAGAATTAAAATTAAAAGCCCCCATTCAATCAAAGAATCACGAAGCTTTATTAAATTTTGTAATTACCAATACTTTATTAAGTAAGCTGTCGGAAAAGTTTTTTTTGGCTTTTGGGTTAACTGATTCTCAATGGAATATTTTATTGACTTTAAATTCCTTTGAACCCGAAGGTTTGAGCCAACAAGACTTAAGCGATAAACTAGTAATGAGCAAATCGAATATTGTAGGTTTAATTGATAAATTAGAAAAAGCTGGTTATTTAACTCGTACCATGAGAAAAGACGACAGGCGTTTTAACCGAATTAATTTGACTAAAGAAGGAGTTTTAGCAGTTGAAGAAATTGAAAAACCTTATTTTCAAGAAGTCAATTCTTTAATGAATATTTTAAATAACGAACAAAAAGACATTTTCATTCAATCACTAGAGCTGATCAGAACCGGTATAAAGCAGAAAATTGAATAATCAAAAATAAAAATAGAATACAATTTAGTGATTTTTCTAGGCTGGTAAGCAAAAAATGGCAAACATGATTTTATAATTGAGTAAAAAGTATAAATATTCAGGTATAATATGAAAAACTAATTTTCCACCAATGACCCAAAGCCTTAAGACCCATGTATCACAATAATTATAATCTTTCGCACGAATCAGTTATTAAAAATTATGTTCCTTATGTTATAGAACAAGGACCTCGAGGTGAAAGAGGCTTTGATATATTTTCTCGTCTTCTCAGAGAGCGTATTATATTTTTAGGTACACCAGTTGATGATCATGTGGCTAATTTAATTGTCGCTCAATTGCTTCTTTTGGATTCAGAAGATCCAGATAAAGACATTATGCTTTACATAAATTCGCCCGGTGGTTCGGTAACTGCTGGATTGGCAATTTATGACACCATGCAGCATGTTCGCTCCGATGTTAGCACTATTTGCTTGGGTCAAGCCGCTAGTATGGGTGCTTTTTTATTATCATCCGGAGCCAAAGGAAAACGTTTAGCACTTCCACATGCCAGAGTTTTAATTCATCAACCTTTAGGCGGAGCTCAAGGACAAGCTACCGATATTGAAATTCAAGCCCGTGAGATTTTACGTATAAAACGTCAATTAAACGAAATTTTAGCTTCCAATACTGGTCAGTCAGTTGAAACTATCGAAAAAGATACTGACCGCGACAATATTATGACACCCGTGCAAGCTAAAGAATACGGTTTAATTGATGAAGTAATTACTCAGAGAAGACCTCTTATTAAAGATAAAGATTAGTAGATTGGAAAAAGTAGGGTGTTAAAAGCACTCTATCCAATTCTATTAGTTAACGAACCTAGAAAAAGATTTGAATATTTTTTATGAGAAATCCTGAACTACTATTTAATGACTTTTGCGGGAATAAGAAGTTTAAAAAAATATGGTAATTTTTAAATAAAGACTTTTTAATAAAATAAACTCAGCTCAAGCCGTTTTTATGCCTTTTCCTTATCACTTGGACTTTGACACAGTTGATTTTCGCCAAAATCCTGAGCTATATCAAATCGGCCGCGGTGAGCAAGGGGTGCTGCTAGTTCAGCCTTATAAAAGTGAGATTTTGCCCCACTGGAGATTCAAAACGCCTGAAATCGCCGAAGCCTCCAGCCAAAAGATTTATGATATGTTTTTGCATTATCTTGAAAACGATGATTTTGTGGGAGCCGATATGGCACGTAAATTTTTGCAAATGGGCTTTACGCGTGCAAGACGCTATGCTAACCACAAGTCAGGAAAAAAATATTCAAATTCAGACGATAACCAAAAAGCTCAAGAGGAACTCGCAAAAAAACCTTATCCTTATTCTAGTGGTAGCCGCCATAAAAACAATTCAATTTTGCCACAGGAAGATAATGCTTTAACAAATGAAAAAGCCAAAAGTGCAGAAATTTTTAAACAAAAGTGGTTTGCTGTCAAAGACAATCCTATCTATAAGCAAATGTCTAAAGATTGGCGGGAGAAGAAAGGCTTTGACAATTAACGAAAATACGAAAATATAATTGCCAAAGCTCTAAAGCAAAAATTCCTGGTTTAATTGGCAGTGATCTAGAAAAATAGACAAGAAAAAGTTATAATAAAAG
>JAAFJH010000023.1 GCA_013298875.1 Synechococcales cyanobacterium bin2.concoct.b11b12b14.033 | reverse complement strand
CAACACCTCGAAGTTTCCCAAATTCTTCAACAAGAGGTGGAATTTGACTACTCCAAGAAGCAGCATTATTACTTCCAGAACTAGCACCAACAGTTGAACTACCACCCATAAAGTCTACCCCCAAATTTATAGTGAAATCCCTTTTATAGTATTAATCTTAAATGATAAATTTTAAGGTTTGTTTATACTAATTTATTTTTATGAGGATTTTTATAGTTTGGAAAGAGCTTAATTTTGGAGATAAAAGGGAATATAAAAAATAATTAAGAAATATAAATAGTATTTATTTAGATGATCGAGAGCGACAAAATATCTGTTATTAATAATCAAAATTTGTTTTCCGAAGACGCAGAAGACCAATTTAATATTGAGCCGATTGCTAAACGTTTAAATATTGCTGAGGTAAAAGCTCATTTTATCAAACTAAGAACTGGACAAGCATCTAATAAATTAGTTTGGTTAATGGGTCATGTGGATTGTTTTTTGAAAAAGGAAAGTTACTTATACGTTTTTGATGATCATGGTTTTATAAAAGTTTTAGTAGATAAAAGTACAAGTTTATTTAATATTCTTAAAAGTGGTGATTTAGTTGGTGTTTTAGGTAATTTTTGCCGCAGCTCAAACGGAGAATTGATTATAAAGCAGCATCGAATTTTAATTATATCTTCCGAAAATTGTTTAGCAAAAGTTCAAACTAAAAAGTCAGTCTTGAAAGAAAGTGCTAGTAAAACTGAGAAAATTGAAACAGATAAAAAATCTTTAAATATTATCAATATTGTTTCAGAGCCAAAAAATGAGAACTTAGAAAAAATAAAAATAAATTGTGAAAATAAGGTAGAAATAAAAAATGAAATAATAAAAGCTCCAGAAATAAAGCTCAAAGAAAAAAATGAAAGTATTGCAAAAGCTAATTATTCTTCCGCAATAGCTAAACTCGACCCGCCCTTAAAAATAAAGAAGAAAAATAAAATAAATCCGCAAAGTTTAATTTATGGTTTAGCTTTAGCTAATTTGTTTTTCCTATCTGGGCAAGCTATGCTCACGGCAAAAGTATATAATTTAATTGATCAGCAAAGAAAAAATTTGTACGACTTATCAACTAGATATTATGCAATAACCAAAGAAGAAATACCGCTTATAAATAATCAAAGCCTTGATTTGGAGCCAAAGAAAATTGAAAAACCGAAAGAATTATTTGAAACAAAAATAGAAGAAAACCAAGAAATAAAAACTGAAAATAAAATAAAAAATAGAATAGGCTCTGAGAAAGGTTTAAAAGAAAATAAAATTAATTCTTCCAAAAAAATTATTAAAAAACTACCTAATAAAATAATTGAAAAAGTACAAGACAATAATAAACTTGTAAAAATTGGCAAGACAATTATAAATAGTAACGATTTGGAATTTGTAAATTCGTCTTCCAAAGAAGATAAAGAAATGCAATCATCGAATTCTGAAAAAGTTTTATTTAAGCCAATCCAATTACCCGAAGCCAAAGAACCGGAAAATCAAATTAAAATTTTAGGAAATGAACAAGACTTGAATCAATATTCTCAATATCAAACCCAAATTATTAAACCCGCTCGGGAAGTAAAAACTTCTGAAATAGAAAAATTGATTTCTAAAACCAAAACCCCCTCAAAAGGGAAAAAAAGTATTTATTTCTTTAGCGATTTAATAGAAAATAGCAAGAACAGAGCTTATAAAAACCAGCAATCTGAATCTTTTGAAAATAATAATTGAAAACTAAGCTCACATCTTTAGTGCAAGCCAAGATAGAAGGCTAGATTGACAGTAATCAGATTGATTTGAAGCTAGTTAAAGAAGATGTGGGCAAAAAGAGAGTTGAACTCTTACACCTTGCGGTACATGATCCTAAGTCATGCGCGTCTGCCAATTCCGCCATTTGCCCGTAAATAAAATTAACTAATTAATAATAGGTTAAATAAATTATTTTTTCCAACGTTTGACTAGCTAATTCTCAAAATTTAGTATTTTAATTTAATGCAAT
Organism: Synechococcales cyanobacterium bin2.concoct.b11b12b14.033; assembly: GCA_013298875.1. Classification (GTDB taxonomy): domain Bacteria; phylum Cyanobacteriota; class Vampirovibrionia; order Caenarcaniphilales; family Caenarcanaceae; genus JAAFJH01. The sequence continues at coordinate 27,181 of JAAFJH010000023.1, read as the reverse complement.
ATAAAATTTTGTAAATAAAATTTATGGCATAATCAGCTTTAAGAAACTGTCTGAAAAAAAATTCATGACAATTAAAGTTTCAATTTTTACCAAAACACAGCGAGGCTGAAATGAATCAAAAATTCACAAATTTTATAAAGCTTTTTTTATTAGCTTTAATTTTAATTTCACCGTTAAATGACGCTAAAGCAGTTAGCTATCAAAATCCAAAAGCAGTTGAAGCTTTAAGTAAGTGTTTAGCAGCTCAAGATGCAATTATGTATGGAACTGCTAATTGTGGTCATTGCAAAAAGCAAAAAGAAATGTTTGAACCTTATTTTAGAAATATTAGTTTTGTCGATTGCAGAGCCAATTCCGCGGCTGCCAAAGCATGTAATGTAGCCAAAGTTGGCAAGTTTCCGCAGTGGAATTTTACAAATGGCAAAAAAATAGTCAGAGAAGTTGGCTTGGATGAAATTGCTCAGGCTTCTGACTGTGACATATTTGTCTCTAAAGCCTTAGGAGACGATTATTCTGAACCGGTAGTTTCTGAAACTAAATATCAAGATAAATCACCGTCTAATAATGTTAAAAAAGCTTCCGAGGAAAATAACAATGACTTTTCCAATTCCGTTTATGGAAGCAGTGCAGAATTAGCTAAATGCTTAAAATCCAAAGGTGTTAAATTTTACGGTTCGCCAAAGTGCAGCCATTGTAATAAGCAAAAAGAAATGTTTGAAGGCAATTTTGAAAAATATTTAAGCTCAAACTTTCATAACTGTAAGGGTTCATCCGCAGAAAGAGCAGAGTGTAATAAAAATAATACTTTTCCTTTCCCAACTTGGAGAGAACCATCAACTGGTAAAAAATTACTTGGTCCTGAAAAAAGCTTAAATCAAATTGCTCAAACTTTTCATTGTACTTTAGAAGAAAGAGAAATGACCTCGCAAGATAATAATGATTCAAGCCAATCTTTAAAAGCTATGAATATGAATGACAAACAAGAAGAGGCAAAAGTTTTCTCTAAGCCAGCTAATTATGAAAATAATCAAACAAAAGCAAATTTAAATACTAATGCTAATAATTCTTACACTCAGCAAGAAAAAATATTTTTAGCGAAAAAACAAGACAAACTTGCTCAATGTTTAATTAATCGAAATATTATTTTGTACGGAATTATTGGTGAAAATAAAAGTAAACCGATTCAGCAAAAAGCTACTATGCAACAACTCGGAGAATTAGGAAATGCCTCTAAGAAAGTTAAAATTGTGGATTGCTCATTAGGACAAGCTGAATGCAATGGTATCTTAGTTTATCCAACCTGGATTTTGGAAGATAAAAGGGAATTAGCTGGAGTTTATGAATTAGATAATTTAGCCCAAATTTTAAATTGTCAGGTCGAATAAATTAACTTAATAAAAAAATAAAGCGTAATACTAGGCTGAAAAGGTAAGTTTCGGTTTAGAATATGAATGGAAAATCTTACTTTGTAGTATGGTGATAAAAAGCCAAATTCAAATGAAGATTCACTTATATAGACTCATTAATGGAGACTTACTGAAATGAAAAAGTTTGCTAGCACAACTTTCCTTTTAGCTTTTGCTTTCGTTGCCTTAATTGGTTCTGATTCACAAGCTCGCTTATTTGAAGATAAGTGTAATCCAACACCAAAGTGCGATTCAGAGCCTCAGTGCTTTAATTGTGCTCCTAATAAGCCACATAGAGTAATCGAACTCGATAAATGTGCTTATAAGAACAAACCTTATAATTACTTTACCTGGAAAAAAGCCGGCGAAAGAGAAGTCGCTTCTGATTTCTATGACTGGTCTGCTTCACCTGAAGGTGGAGAAGGTGCAGAGTAATTATTAGGATTATTCTCTAAAAATAAAATATTTTTCTTTTAAATAGAAAGAGTTATTTTAAATTTAAGACCGTTGGCTTTAATCAGTTAGCGGTCTTTTTTTATTGATAAAATTGAATAGAAAATGAATTTAATTGATTTCGACCTTGAAATTTTAAAAAACTATAGCTTCATAATTGGAGTGGACGAAGTTGGTCGAGGTTCTTTGGCAGGCAGTGTCGTGGCCGGAGCAGTTAGTTTTCAGCCACCTGAATTAAACCAAAAATGGCTGCAAGAAATAAATGATTCAAAGAAAATCAATTTTACTAAAAGACAAAATTTATCTGATAAATTAAAAGAAAATTGTTTTTATGCTTTAGGCGAGTCTACTGTTGAAGAAATTGATACGATTGGAATTTTAAATGCAACTTTTTTAGCGATGAGAAGAGCAACTGACGAATTAATAAATAAACTTAACTTGTCCGAGAGCGAGAAATATCTAATTTTGGTGGATGGAAATTTAAAAATACGCCAATTAAATCTTGAGCAGAAAACAGTCATTAAAGGAGACAGTCAATCTTTGCATATTGCGGCCGCTTCAATTTTGGCTAAAGTTTATCGGGATAATTTAATGATAGATTTATCTCACCAAGAGGAATTTCGGCATTATAATTGGCAAAAAAATAAAGGTTATGGCACGAAAGAACATCAGCAGGCAATTATAAAATATGGATCTAGCCAATTACATCGGCAAAAGTTTATCCGAAAGATTATTCTGTCAAACTCTGAAAGAGAAATAAAACTTTTTGAATTATAAGTTTAAAAAAAACACTTTCAATTTTCTTGTTAATAAACCCTTAAAATAGTGAATTATAAAGAATAAAAGATTTTGGAAATTTAATATTATGGTTTCAACCTTAGAAGAAAAAAAAAGCGAAAAAAGTTTTATTGAATATGAATCTTACTTGATTTTAGGAGGGGTGAAAGCTGAATCTGAAAGAATAAGTGAAGTAATTTCTCCTTTTAGCGGAAAAGTAATTGGCAAAACTCAAATTCCTAATCCGGATCAAATTGAAATTGCTTTGCAACAAGTGCAAAATGGTTTTGAAATAATCTCCAAGTTAAGTCCGCTGCAGAGAGCCAGTATTCTTGAAAAAGCCAGTATTTTAATATTAGAAAATAGCGAAGAATTAGCCAAATTAATTTGCTTAGAAATCGGAAAGCCCATTAAGCAAGCCCGCCTCGAAATTAAACGTACAGCTGATATTTTTAAACTTTCGGCTGAAGAAGCTTTGCGTATTAATGGCGAAATAATTCCGCTCAATCGCCAAGAACAAAATTATAAAAAGCTGGCTACTTTTTCTTATGAATCTCTAGGATCAGTTTTGGCTATTACACCTTTTAATTTTCCGGCCAGTACAGTCGCTCACAAAATTGCTCCAGCGATTGCTGCTGGAAATTCGATAATATTAAAACCGTCTCCGTTTGCTTCGATTATTGCTTATAATTTAGTCAAAATTTTACTCAAAGCCGGTTTGCCTCCCGAAACGATTTGTTTATTGAATTGTTCAAATACCCAAACTGAAAGAATGGTGCAGGACTATCGTTTGAAGTTTATTAGCTTTACGGGTAATTCAAATATTGGTTGGCATTTACGTTCTTTAGCTCACCCGGGAACCAAAGTGGCACTAGAGCTTGGCGGTAATTCTCCCGTTATAATTCATGAAGACGCTGATTTGAATAAAGTAATTCCAGCTTGTCTGCGGGGAGCTTTTGCTTTTTCGGGGCAGTCTTGTATTTCGGTTCAAAGAATATATTTGCATGAAAAAATTGCGGCTGAATTTATAGCGGATTTTGTAGAAGCAACTCAAGCTCTGTCAATTGGAGATCCTAATGATTCAAGTATTGATATTGGCCCATTAATCAGTGATTCAGCCGTTAAGCGTATACATTTATGGACTGAAGAGGCTATTAGTGAAGGCGGACAATTATTGACTGGCGGCAAAATTTTAAATAATAATTGTTATGAACCAACTATTTTGCACGGTACAAAACCAAAAATGCATATTGTCTCATCAGAAGCGTTTGGACCAATTGTTAATTTAACCTCTTATGAATCAATTGAAGAGGCCATTAAATTAGCCAATGATACTTCCTACGGATTAAGTGCAGCTGTTTTTACGCAAAATATTGATTTGGCTTTTAGAACTGCTAAAGCTTTAAAGGCTGGTAGCGTAATGATTAATGATAGTTCAGCTTTTCGGGCGGATGAAATGCCAACTGGTTCTTGTAATCAATCGGGTATTGGATTAGAAAGCCCTTACTATGCCATCCGAGAAATGTCTCAAAGTAAATTAACTTGTTTGAATTTGAGCTGAATAATGTTTATTACCAATATTGATTATGTTCCGGGCTTAAAAATTACTGAGCATTATGGCTTAGTGTCCGGTAGCACAGTAAGAGCTAAACATTTCGGGAAAGACTTTTTGGCTAATTTAAAAAACTTAGTCGGGGGCGAAATTAAAGGTTATACCGAATTATTAGAAGAAGCTAGAGATGAAGCAATTGAAAGGATGATTTTACAAGCTGAAGATTTTGGTGCCAATGCAATTGTCAATATTAGGTTTTCAACCGCTTCCGTCGCTCAGGGAGCCGCAGAAATATATGTTTATGGCACAGCTTTAAAAGTCTCATGAATGAATATACAAGTGGATTAGCTAATTTATTGGTTTTTGTAGTTTTATTGATAATTGGTTATTGTGTGGGCGGTTTCATTGAAAAAAAGCATTTTAATTCTATTGTAGAGCGAGAAAACAAGTTTTTATATTTTCCAGTTATTAATTTACCTCCTCAAAGATTAGTGGAAATTGGGGAAGATTTGCAAATTGAAAATTGTTTTTTTGTCAGTGGTTTAGTGGTAATTGGCGAGGATTACTTTAAGCGAATTTTAGGTTTTTTAGCTAATTTTTTTGGTGGACGACTTCTTTCGCATGAAAGCCTATTAGACCGAGCCAGAAGGGAAGCTATTTTACGTTTGAAAGAAAAAGCCATTTCTCAGGGAGCGGATATGTTAGTTAACTTGCAATTACAATATCTTTCGATTAATAAAGAAACCGGCAATCAAAATGCTACTAATTCAGTCGAAATTATGGCTTACGGAACTGCTTTAAAACTAAAAATATAAAATAATTTAATAAATAGATTCGGCAAAAACTTCTTCTAATATTTTTTCGCTAACGCCTTTTACTACTTCACAATGCCCAATAAACTTGGACGGAATTATAAATTTAACTCCAGTGCCTTCATTTTTTTTATCATACTCAAAATGCCTAATTAATTGGCTGGTATTAAAGTCATATTTCTTGTCAATATGATTGGGTAAATTGAATAAATTAAGAATATTAATAATTTGCTCAAAAGTAGCACCATTTATTTTATTTAATTTTAAAGCTAATCGCCCAGCCAAACTAATGCCCATGGACACAGCTTCTCCATGCGATATTCGATAGCGGCTAGCAGCCTCCAATGAATGTCCAAAAGTATGACCCAAATTTAACATAATTCTAATATCAGTTGTTTCCATTTCATCTTTACTAACAAAATGAACTTTAGTTTTAATGCACTCAGCCACTAAATATTCAATCACTGAATTATCACTACGTTTTAAAATTGCCACTTTATGCTCTTCTAGCCAGCGATAAAAAATGCCCCCATCTTCTTTCAATAATGAATATTTAATAACTTCACTTAAGCCAAAACGCCATTCAGAATCAGGTAAGCTTTTCAAGGTGTCCAGGTCAGCTACTACCAGACTAGGTTGATAAAATGACCCAATTAAATTTTTACCTGCAACCCCTAAATTAACTGCCACTTTTCCGCCCACTGAAGCGTCTACCATCGATAATAAAGAAGTTGGAACTTGCACAAACTTTAAACCCCTTTGGTAAATTGAACTGATAAAGCCAGCTAAGTCCCCAATAACACCTCCACCCAAAGCTATAATAATTCCGCTGCGGGAAAGCTTTAAATCAATCATTTTATTCAAAAGTTTTTCGGCATTAAGCCAATTTTTCACGGATTCACCGACGGCAATATATTCAACAGAAACTTGAAAACCCTCTTCAATTAAAGCTTTTTGTAGTTTTTGACCATATAAAGTATATAAGTGTAAATGCGTAATTAAAAATATTTTGACAGTTTCATCTTTTTTTAAATGTAATTTTTTGGTCAGTAAGCCGGGTAATTTGTCCAAAGCACCATTTTCAATTTCAATTGAATAGCGAATGGGAGCTTTATTAATTAAAACTTCAATATTTTTAGCCATAATTTATTTAAACTTTGAAAGTGTGTAGAAGCGCATTAAAGCTATTAATAAACAAGTTAAGGTTTGTATTTGAGGACGCAAAATGACAATATCAAATAAACTACTTATTAATAGGCCACTTAAAGCAATTAGACAAATAAGTATATAAAACTTTTCATAATTCCAGTCAGTTAAAGATAAAGAAGTTAAAGTATTTGTTTTGGCTATCTCCAAACCTTTATAAGCTGCCCTACATAAACTATAAATTAAAAATAAAAAACTAAATAAACCTAATAATCCCATTTCAACCATAATTTCTAAAATTAAACTATAAGCTCCTAAAGCACTGTATTTTGCATCCATATAAATTCCATAAACATCATAAAAAGCCTTTGAACCCGTGCCAATACCAAATAAAATATTATCTTTAAAAATATGCAAACAAGCTGCCCAAACATGAAGTCTAAAGGCATTACTACTATGTTCATATGAACTAAAAATAGTTAATAATCTGGCTGAAAAAGAAGGCCTAGAAAACAAATAAAGCAAAACCAAACCAATTAAAGTAGGCAAAGCAAAATTCAACCAAATAAATTTACGGCGTAAAAGCAAAAAACAAAATAATAAACTAATTGTAATTTGTGCGGCCAAGCCCAACCAAGCTCCACGGCTACCAGTTTGCAAAATAAAATACATAAAAGTCAGAATTAAAATAACTAAACTCAAGCTCAAACCCGTTTTAAGCCATAATTTTATATTTTTCTTTTTTATAATATGCACCAAAGGCCATAAACAAAGCGGCCAAATAGCTAACAAATAAGAACCATATAAATTCGGATTACCAAAAGTGCTGTAAATGCGGTTTAACTGTTCACTAATATGAATATTTGGATCTTCCCAAGTGGCTAAAGCCTCGGCTCCAAATAAATATTGATTTAAAGCTTCAATTGACGGCCAAATAGCTCCAACTAAACAAGCACCAATTATTATATTATACTCAGATGCCCTTTTCAGCCTTAAAACCAATGCTATATAAAAAGCAAAATACAAAGCATATTTAATAAAACCCGCCAAACTGTCTTTAAAAAAATAAGAACCCATCACTGAAACAAATCCCGCACAAATTAAACACAGCATTGCATAGTCAATTAATTGAATTTTAAATTTAGATTTTTCGGTTGAATTTATATTAATAAAATAATGAATAAAACTTGTCAAAATAAAAACTGCCATTAAAGCGGCCAAACCTAACTTATCTGAATCAGCTCCAAACTGAGGTAAAGGGGCAAAAGCAAAAATACAAGCCGCCAAAAATATTGATAAATAATTTAAAGTTAAGCTCAAAAAGTTTTTCATTTTTATCTTTATTCGTAATAAGCCAAACTATTTAACTTATCGGACTGAAAGCAGTTTAAATCTGAAATCTGAAAATTTATATTACGTGATTCTAAAGATTCGGGGCTTTGATTTAAATAATTAAACACTTCTGTGGCCAAGTCTAGCGAATAAGGTTTATTCATATTCAAATGTATTGTTTTAAAAGGTAACCTAATATATTTGCCGCCTTCCACCATTAATTTACCTTGCCAAATTGCCGAATGAGCCTGAGCTAAAGCCAAGTCTAAATTTATATTTTTATCAATTCCTGGTTTGTTTAAAACTCCATCTCGCCGATAAGATTTATCTAAATGGATTTCGCCTGCCACTTTAAGCCCGGACGAATCACTAACTGCATTTAAATAATTACCGGCTGGCCCTATAAAAGTTAGCCAACATGAAAAACTCGCCACGATTTTACCCAGCTGTTCAGCAAAAATCGTATCCGACGCACATTTATAATAAAGAGCACCATGAGGGCGAAAATGCGTGATTTCAATATTTTGGCTTTTTCCAATGGCTGCTAATAAACCTAATTGGGCAGAAATATAAGCTGATAATTCATCGTAATCCAACTTCATTTCACGTCTACCAAAATTATTTAAATCCGGATAACCAATATGTGCCCCGACGGCTAATTTTCTTTGTTTGGCTAAAATTAAAGCTTTTAATATATTTGGCGGATCGCCTGCATGACCACCACAAGCTATATTAACTGTACTCACAAAAGGCAATAAAGCTTCTTCGTCTGCATATTTATAGGGCCCCCAAGCCTGAGCCAAGTCGCAGTTTAAATCAATTTGACGATAATTATTTGTCATATATTTTTAGGTGTTTGGCTAAATCTAAGGCTCCGAAATTAATATTAAAATAGCAAAAGAAAGTCGAAAATATGGAATTTCATTAATTGATATTTTGCCTTTTATTTTTTATACTTTCTTTAAATAATATGAAAAAACTTTTAATTCCTTTTTTTACGGCTGGACATCCTAATATTAATTCAATAAGCCAAATTATTCAGGCTTTAGATAAAATTGGCCTTGATTATATCGAAATTGGCTTACCTCATTCAGATGCTTTGGCAGACGGGCCAATTATTCAAAATTCTTCCTTTAAAGCTTTACAGAGTGGCATGAATTTGGAAGTTTTATTCGATAATTTAAAAATGCACAAACCGCCACAAAGTAAATTAATTTTATTCAGTTATTATAATCCATTAATGTGTTATGGCCTGGAAAAGCTAGCTGAAAGATGGAAGCAAAGTGGCGGACATTCAATTTTGGTGCCAGATTTACCTTTTGAAGAAGCAGGAGAATTCAAGCAAATTTGTGAAGACAATGGTTTAAATTTGATTTTTTTAATTGCTCCAACCAGCACTCCTGAGCGGATTAAACAAATTACTGAAATGAGTTCTGAGTTTTTATATTTAGTTTCAGTTACGGGTATTACTGGCTCTCAGCAAGATTTAAGCGAAAATTTGGGGGAAATTATTAGAGAAATTAAATTGATTAAACCAAATTTACCAGTCGTTATTGGTTTTGGTATTAGTAATCCGGAAACTGCGATTAAAGCCATTAAACAAGGAGCAGACGGAATTGTGATTGGTAGTGCTTTGGTTAAACTTTTAAACGAAAATAATTTTACGAAAGCCTTTGAATTGATTAAAAATATTAAAGCTGTTTTAAATTAAATCTTTAGGTTATTTTGTTTTTACGGCGGTAATTCTAATAAATCAAGAGAACAAATTTATTAATTTAATTCAAAAAGTATTTAATTTTAGAAAAGCTAGTTTCAAAAGATAAAATAGAAGTTAATATTTTTTAAAGTTCATCGCCAAAAATAAAAATGCTTTTAACAAAAGGACTTGAAATAGAGCAATATACTGGCTTAAAAAATGGGCAAGTTTTGCCTTTATCAGCACTAATTAGCCAAAGCCTTAAAGACTTCACAATTGAACCAGACCAAAGAAATATTGAATTTGTGACGAGCATTACTAAATCTTATGATGAACTTTTGGCTTCAGCCATTGGACAAAGATGGAAATTAAGAGATTTTTTAACTAAACAAAACCCCGAGTGGACAGTTGTACCAAGCAGTATTTTAGCTTTGCCTTTTGAAAAAGAATTTATTTTTAGCAAGCCTGAAGACCCTTATCATCAGCATATAAGCAAAACACATGGCCTTAGCATTATTACTACTAGCATTCACTATAATTTAGGCCTTGATAATCCGGAAGAAATAATTCGAATTGCTAATTTACTCAGATTAGAAGGCCCTTTAACTTTGGCTTTGAGTGCGGCTTCTCCTTTTTATGATGGACAATTTACTGGTAATCAGTCTGAAAGATGGCTTTCATTTCCAGCAGTACCCAGGTTTATACCTTTTTTCAGCTCTCACCAGCACTTTATAGATTGGACTCATGAGCAGTTGAAAACGGGAGAAATGTTTAATATTCGGCATTTTTGGGCACCCGTCAGACCTAATGGTTCAGCTCGTCCCGAAAAAATAGACCGTTTAGAAATCCGAATTGCAGATATAAATACAAAATGGAAAACAATTATGGCTATAACAGCTTGGCTAGAATTAAGAACTTTGTATTTTTTGCATAAACGACCAGATTTAAAAGTTGATAGCAATGATTTAACTTTAATTGATTTAACCGAAGAAAATGAAAAATTAGCAGCAATTCAAGGCTTAAGTGGGCATTTTTCGGATTGGATTAATGAAAATGAAGATACTTGTCATAAATCGATTGAAAACAGATTACCTGAACTATATGATTTAGCCGACGAACTAGGCCTTAAAGAAATTATGAAACCTCATTTTGAAACGATTGAAGATATTTTGACTAATGGAAATGAGGCTCAGCAAAAAATTGCTGAATACGATGAAGGTATGTCGGTTGAAGAAGTTATGGAGAATTGGGTTCAAGAAAGTTTGGATGAAGATATTCAAGTTTTAAATTCAATTTCTGTTTAAAAACTTATACAATTTGCTTTTGATATTGAAGTTAATTCTTGTTTTTGTATAATTTCCATTTTGATTATTTATATTTCTCTTTCAAGGCTAAAGTCTTTGATTAAGGGCATTAATGACTTATCTAATTCAGGCAAATGGTTTTCAACAACATCAAATAAAATTTCTGGATTAATACCAAAATATTGATGAACAATTTTATCTCTCATCCCTGCCATTTCTTTCCATGGGATTTCTGCGTACTTTTGTTTAATCTCTTCTGGTACCTTTTTTGAGGCTTCACCAATAATTTCAATTGCTTTCATAACTGCAAAAAGAGTTTTTTCATCATTACAAAAATCTTCACTTGATATTTCTTTAATAAATTCTTGAGCCTTCCTTGAACAGTGAGCAATATCAACAATAAAATCTCTAAATTCACGCTTTCCAGAATTCATAAAAATTTGACCTCCTTCATAATTTGTTGTCCCATAAACTTTTTCAGTCCAGATTTAAGAACTAAATCTACCTTTATACCAGCAAGCTTAGTGAGTTCTTCCTCTAAGTGCAAAATATCAAAGAAACTGACTTTACCTTTATATTCAATTAAAATATCTAAATCACTACTTTCTTTTTGTTCGCCCCGAATATAAGAACCAAAAATACCCAATTTTGAAATATTATATTTTTCCTCAAGCGAGGCTTTTTCTCTTTTTAGTAATTCTTGTATTTCTTCTATTGTTTTCATTATTTCTACTCATTTTTAATAGTTTTACCCAAACCTACTTCAAAAGCAAATAAAGCCGCTTTAATTTGGTAATGATTCTATAAAATAATACTGACTACGGGTACAAAAATAGAATTATATTAGACAATTTGCTTTTTAAAAAGCCTGATACTAATAGATAAAATTACAATTGCCTCAATAGCTAAAACCCCGAAATTAAAGACCAAATCACTAAAGTCGGCACCCCGCAAAATTATACCCCGTGAAATCCGGACAAAATGTGTAACGGGCAAAATATAACCAATTACTTTAAAAACGGCTGGCATTGAGTCAAATGGAAAAACATAGCCCGACAAAAATATAGAAGGTAATAAAGCCATTTGGGTTAACTGGGCAGCCTGAGCTTGATTGCTAGAAATAGTTGAAATAATTAAACTTAAACCTAAAGCTGAAAACATAAAAACAAAAGTCGCGAACTCCAGTAATAAGAGGCTGCCTTTAACTTCAATGCCAAATAAAACAAAAATTAAATACAAGCTTAAATTAAAATCGAAAAGGCCAATCCCAATATAAGGTATTATTTTCCCAATCATTAGTCCTAATGGGCTTAAAGGTGTAACTAATAATTGTTCAAGTGTCCCTCTTTCTTTTTCTTTTACAATTGATAAGCAGCACAAAAAAGTTGTTACCAAAAAAACAATAATGCCCAATAGGGCGGGCAATACAAAAAAGGGAGTTTCTAAATTTGGATTAAACAAATAAACTGGCTTAACCTGAATAGATGAATTTTTATTAGCTGAATATTTATTTAATTCTTCGCTGGTGGCTGAGCTTAATTGTTGAATGGCAGCCTGTATTTGATTAGCCACGGTTGAGTCAGAGCCGTCAATGATAATTTGAATATCTGCTTTTTGTTTGGCTAATAGTTTACGGCTAAAATCGGGCGGAATAATTAAACCTAATTGGGCTTTTCCCTTAATGAGAGCTTGATTAATTTCTTCTTTGGAATAAACATAATTTTCGATTTTGATATAAGTACTAGCTTTTAATTTATCAATAAAATTATTCGAATAATGGCTTTGGTCTTGGTCAAAAATATAAGTTTTAATATCACGTACTTCATTATTAATGGCATAACCAAAAATCAAAAGCTGAAAAAGCGGAATAATAACGGCAATTCGCCAAGTAGCTGAATCATTGAGTATATGAATACATTCTTTAAATAAAACTGGCCTAATTTGATAATTCCAAAAATTAAGCAAACTTTGATAACTTGAAGGCTTTAATATTTCAGACATTAATAAATTCCGGCTTTCAATAAGTCTTTTAAGTCAATAATCCCAATTGGATAATATTCATCCGAAACAATAATTAAATCTGAAATTCTTTTACTTTCCATCCTAAAAAGTGCTTCTGAAGCCAGAGACTTAACCGAAATAATTTGGGGTTTATTATTCATAATATCCTTGGCTTGGCAAGTATAAACCTCCGATTGAAACTTTAACTGAGAACGCCTGAGGTCTCCATCAGTAATAATACCAATTAATTTATTTTTTTCGTTTAAAACACAGGTTAACCCAAGCCCCTTTAGGCTTATTTCTTCTAAAATATTTTTATAATTTGTATTTTCAAATACTTTGGGAATTGCATTTTCGTCCTTCCTCATCAAATCAGCTACTTTAATTAATTTACGTCCTAAATCTCCTCCGGGATGAAAAGTGGCAAAATCTTCTTTTGTAAATTGACGCCTTTCCATTAAAACAACCGCCAAAGCATCACCCAAAGCCAAGGTTGTAGTGGTGCTAGTGGTAGGTGCCAAATTAAGCGGGCAAGCTTCTTCTTTAACATTAATATCCAATACAATGTCACTATGTTCAGCCAAAGCAGATTTTTTATCCGAAGTAATAGCAATTAATTTTAGGCCACGCCTTTTTATGGGAATTAAAATATTAATAATTTCCGCTGTTTTTCCGCTATTAGAGATGGCAATGATAATATCTTCCGGCTTTAACATGCCAAAGTCACCGTGCAAAAGCTCAGCCGGATGAACAAAAAAAGATGGCGTTCCAGTGCTGGCAAGCGTAGCCGCAATTTTTTTTGCAATATGCCCAGATTTGCCCATGCCAGTAATAACAATACGCCCAACCGTAGCTAAAATAAGCTGAATGGCTTCTTCAAATGAATTATCTAAACAATTAGCTAAATTAATTAAAGCTTCCGCCTCAGCTCTTATAACTTGTCTTGCAGTGTCTAGGTTTAAATTGTAAGGGCTTTTTTCTGACATTTAAACTAATTAATTTGGGTTTCATTATATAGCTTTTTGTTCGCTCATGCCACTTTGTCTAAGTTTATTTAAAGCTTGTTCCATTGCTTCATAAATATAAAAGAAAGCTACTTTTATGAATTAACTACTTTACAGTATGAACAATTAGAAATGACAGAAGGAAATATTAAAGATCGTTGGTATATGCTTTTGCCAGATAATTATCGATATCATACACCCGAAGCATTAATTGTTACTGAAAGAGAAAAAAATAATTTGCTTAGTGCAGTTAAATTCATTGAAAGATACGGAACAAATGAGTCTTTTAGTAATTATCAAGACAAACTCAAATATGTATCAAAAGTATTACCAGATATTTTTTCAAAGGGTTCAGCATTTGAAGTTTAACAGATTAATAAATAAGATCTTAAAGTACTCAAAAAGTCCATCAGAAGAGGTTTACTGGCTTCTTCCCCAAAAAGTTTTTTAAAACCGAAATCAGTATATGGATTAACATATTTTGCCCGCATGTTTATTTAATAATTTTAATAACTTAATTTTAGCAAAAGTTTTTTGTTTTGAAGTTGGAGCGTACACTCATATAAATGCCAAAAAAATAGGCAGACTTACTTAAAATAAATCCGCCCAAGTTTTAGCTAATTAAAATTAATTTTTAGATTTAAACTTTTTCTTTAGTATTTTTTTGTTGATACATTTGACGATTTTGATTTTGTTTGTTTTGCATTTTTAACTTTTTGTTTTCAGATTTCGTCAAATTGCCGGCATTTTTCAATTTATTTTGCGGTTTAGCAGTATTAACATTTGTATTTCTCAAATTTTCAGTTTGCCTCATATTTAAATCGCGTTTTTGCATGGTGGCATTTTCGATTTTGTTCTCTAAGCGATTAGGTTCTTTGTTGGTTAATTCGTCTTTTTTTAAGACTCCGATATCTTCAACTTTATCGTTTAAACGATTTGCTCCGGTATTATTGGATTCGCCTTTTGGCATTGTATTTTCGGCTTTTTCACTTTGATTCATTCCTGCTCCTGTTGGATTAGTATCAACAGCATAAGCTCCAACTGATGGTAATAATAGGGCTGCTGCTAATATAAATTTAATGGAGTTTTTTTCTAGATTAATCATTGTGTATTTCTCTTAGTATTACTTATAGGAAAGTTATTCAGTGCTTGATAACTTGGTAAAAAGCTGTGTCTGAATACTTTTAACGTTAACTAAATTAAAAATTTTTAGCTCTTAGTCAAATGACTAGTTTTTACTAGTCCTCTTGTTAATTTTGCCAAATCTATGGAATTAATTCAATCATTATTAGCTTTATATAGTATTCAAGGCAAAGAGTTACTTGATTTAATATTTTCAATTTAACTTTATTTATCGCTCAGGGTGAATTTTAGAATTAATAATATGAAACAAAACTTTAAATAGTATTTTATGATTTACTTTCTTTTGCTGAAAGTCTTTTTCGGAGCTAACTTAAAAAATGTTAAAGGTATCCAAGGTGCGAGACGCCATTCAAGCCAAAAAAGGACTAATTGAAATGCAAACTCAAAATAGCCAAGAGTCTTTCTCTAAACATTTACAATATTGTGAAAAGCTGTCTGACTGGGAGATTAATAAATTTAATGATTTTGTTTTAAGAGCTCAAGCCGAAAAATCCTTTATTGGAGCATTAGCCACTAATGATTTGAAGGATTCTGGCTTAGTAAGTAAATTTAATTTGCAATTCAAAGATCCTCAAGAAATTGCAGAATGGAAAAGTCAGGTTTTAGAAAATCGCATCATCTCAGCTGTAGACGGTAGTCAAATTGACCCAGATAAAAATTTAAATTTGTTTTTTGGAGCCATTCAGATTTCTCATTTTATTAATTATCACAATGCCCAACAACCCCCCGATAAAGATTTGGATTTTGACATTATTTTACCGTCTGGCCAGCAAGATGAAGATGAATTTGAATTAAGACAAAAAATTGCTTTTGAAAGAACAGCTAAAGAAATTACGACTTTAATTAAAGTTATTGATCGAATTGGGAAATTACCGACCAGTAAAAGACCTTTAGCATTTTTTGATGGTTCTTTAACTTTAAGCTTTGTTAAACAGGAAAAATTGCGTCAAGAATATGATCGTCTCATTCATCAATTAATCGAGAAATCGAGGCTCAATAAGGTTATTGTCATTGGTTTTATTGATACATCCTTGGCTTTTAATTTAACGGCCTCGCTCAAAACTGTTTTTGGGAATTTGGATAATAATAATTCTAAAATTTCAGATGCTAGTCTTTTAAGCCATTTTCTAACTGACTGGGGAAGCAGATCGGCGTATTTTGAATATTGTCATGGTGCTAAAACGCAAACTGATTCAATTAATAAATTAGGTTTTTGTTATTTAAAAACTTCAAGCAAAGCTAAAAAACCTGCCAGGCTTGAAATTCCTTATTGGGTTTACGAAGAGGGTTTATTGAACGAAGTTATTGATATTGTTTTAGCAGAATGTTTAGTTGGAAATGGTTATCCTTATTCGCTGGAAGTTGCCGATTCAATTGCTGTAATCCAAATGTCTGAGCGGGAATATTTTTATGGAATTCTCGAAAAAGAGTTAAATCATAGTTTTTTAACTTCCAGCAAACAAAGCAGCAAAAATCTTCGTCGCAGAAGTTCAATTAAATTATCTTAATTTCTAAATAAAAACCCCGCCATCAACTAATCCAGACTGTAAAAATCAATTGATAAGGGTATAATTTAATTAGTAAATATTTAATTAGAGACTTCTTGTTTATGGAAATTTCAAATACTATGGTTTTGTTCATGGCAATGGGAACACAAGTGCTGACGGCCTTAGGTCTTTTTTGGTCAATTACTAGCTCTTTTCACAAAGAAATAAATGAAGTAAAAGTTGAGCAAGCCAAAATAGAAGGTCGTTTAAATGTTTTAGATCAAAGATTAACCTCATTAGAACAAACTGTTAGATATATTCTCGATTGCTTTCCTAAGCCAAGGCTAGCTATCCAAAATCCACAAGATACTCAAGATTAATTTACTTTCTGAAAGCCAAAAGACAAATTTCATTAGAGTTGGCATCTATCTATACATTTGACCTTTATGAAAACTATTTGTGAATCTCAATTTTGTGTTGCGTTAATACCATATTCTCTTGAGACGTATTTACTTTTTGCTAATTTAAATTATTAAGAAATTATATTTTATCTATCACTGGTCTAGAAAAGGCTTAATAAGTTTTTAATTAAATTAAATATATTTTTATCTTGTCTAGCTCTTGGCTTTTATAAGTAATATCTGGTAAATTGAAATTCATTAGGACTAGATTGTCAAAATATATATTATTAATGAGTATAGTAGAAAAAATCAAAAGTTTTTGGCTTGGTTCTGAAGAGACTTACGATGAGGGATTCGATGATTTATTCCGCATTGAAAGTGGTCTCGGTAATTCTAATAATAATGGGAATAATAAAGTTAGCTTAACGCCTGTTAACTCTTTAGAGAATACTAATTTAAGCTCCATTGGCAAAAATAAAACTAAAGAAAGCCAAGTCATTTCAAACAGTTCAAGTAATCATTTAAAAATTTCAGATCAAAATGCTTATTCAGCGACCAATGAGGTTGTAGTTTTAGAGCCAATTAATTTTAATCAGGCACCTGAAGTTTTACAATATCTAAGAAGAGGCTCTTCGGTAGTATTAAACTTATGTAAATTAGACGCTGATCAATCTCAAAGATTAGTTGATTTTGTTTGTGGTGGTATTTATGCTCTTGATGGTTCGCAAAGAAGAGTAGGCGAAGGCGTATTTTTATTAGTCCCTAGCTCTGTTAATATTAATTCGATCGAGAATCGAGAAAGTAAATTATTACATTCATTTTGGGCTCAGAGAGAGTAGATACGACAATGATGACTATGAATTATAAAGGTAAAGCTTTATTTACTATTTTCGTTTTAAGTTCTTGGTTTAGTGGCTTTCAGTGCTTTGGAAGTACCAATGACCAAATCATTTTAAGTTTGAAAAGTGGCACTATGCAAATTGAGCAAGCTGAACAAATTTTTAATGCTGGGCAAATTAAGGAAGCACAAGCTTTAATATTTGGTTTAAGACCCGCTTTATCTGAAATGACAGAATTACATGCTCAATTATTTGAAGCTTTGAAAGACGATAAAGGTGCTTCGGCTACCGCTGATATTGAGAAAAGACAAACTATTGAATTCGCAAAATTAAGAGATAGAGCTAATTATCTAGCTGGTATGTTATCAATTAAACAAAAGAATTATCGGGAAGCAGCTAAGCATTTAGTTTTAGTAGTTCAATCTCAGCGGACAAGCGGATTAGGAGAAAAAGCTTATACGGCTTTAAGAGAAATTGGCTTTGCTCCTAAACTTTCCCTTTTAGACCAACCTTAAATATTTTATGCTACCGGATTGGGAAAATAAAAGGCGACAACATTGGCCTCATCATTATCGAGATATTTTAGACAAATTAGACAGTCCTCTGGGTTTAGTAGCTGTTAGTGATGCTAAAACTAATGCATATTTACCACATGATAAATTGTTAATTAAATTAGAAAAAAGCTTTAAAGAACCTATTGTTTATAAAGTCATTGTGCAGGATTTTCAGACTTCTGAAACTTTAGACAAAAAAGAATTTATGGCCGATGAATTAACTCAAGCTTTGAGGTTATTTATTGATTTAATTGGTGATTGGACAGAGTAAGTTATTATTGCTTATATATTCAACCACCACCGCTCTTAAGCTATATTTCAAGCTCTCGATTCATAATTAGTCGAAGAAACTTCAAAGAAACTAACTAATTCAGGTAAATCAGTTTGAGTCATTAACCAAGGAGCCGGATTACTAACTTTATAAATTGCATCTAGCTTTAAAGCCGACATACGACGATCTGCGATATATTGGCAATATTGTAAATAATAATTTTTATTCATACCCAATATTCCTTCAGGCATTGCAACGCTGGCATAATTTGATTCAAGTTCCACTGCTTGCATCATCAAGTCACGTAATTCAGCATTTAATTCGGGTGTCATCAAATTTGGATTATCATTTAATAATTGACGCATAGCCTGCATACCAAAGCCTAAATGCACAGTTTCATCACGTAAAATATATTGGAATAAAGATGAAATTCCTCTTAATAATTGGCGGCGACCAAAGCTTAAACCAATTAAAAATCCTGAAAAGAAATAAAGACCTTCCATTATCGCGTAAAAGCCAAATAAATTTTTAAAAAGCTCCTGCGGGGTAATTTCAGGCTTATCCATTAGATCACGGGTAAATTTCTCTTCAAAATCTTTTTTCGCTCCAATTTCTGGCACAGTTTTGTACATATCAAAAATTTCTTGCCTATTTAAACCAAGCGAATCAATAATATATAAAAAAGTTACCGAATGATTGGCTTCTTCGTAAGCTTGGCGCAACAAATACAATTTATATTCTGGATTATCTATGTGTTTGTAAAGAGCATATGAAATATTATTAGCCACTAAGCTTTCAGCGGTACAGAAAAAACCAATCATATATTTGATATAATGCTTTTCCATTTCAGAGAGCTTGGTATCATATTCAGCTTTATCCTGAGCCAAAGCAATTTCTTTCGGAAACCATGAGTTAGTGCAGCCTTGTTGATAAAGTTTAAAAGCAAAAGAAGGCTGTTCTTTCAATTCAAAAGGGCTTAAAGTGGTTTTTTTATAATCTAAAACTGGGCTCATGAAACTTTTTTTACCTAAATCTAAATAATTCTTAATTACTAATAATTTTAAAGCACTTACCTAATTTTTTACTTTATTTTTGTAAAAACAATTTGTTAGTTAATACAATATTCCTCTTCAAATGTAAAAGTTCACCTAAGTAATTTATAATTTATATTATTTAATAAATATAGGAAATGAATTATGCTCAGCTTTAAAGCGATGGGAGCCTTAAGTCGTCAAGAAATTAACTTGCAGTTTGAATTAGCAAAACAGCCAGGCATTTATTTTACTTTTTCGGATAAGTCATATATTTTGGCAGATATTGTCAATATATTGGGTGCCACCCGCAATACTATGTTGGGTAATTCAAAAAATGCAATTTGCTTCGTCGAACACCTTTTAGCGGCCGTTCATTTGAATAAAATTAATAATTTGAATATTTGCATTGATGGCTCTGAAATTCCTCTTTTAGATGGAAGTTGTATTGAATGGTTTAATTTGCTAAAAGACTGGCCGGCCAAGTATCAAAATCCTGAATATTATAAATTAACTGAGCCTTTATGTATTCCTTCAGACTCAGAGCGAGCTTTATTTGCTTATCCAAGCGAAAAATTTAAAATGACTTATCTATTCCAATCTCCGGTCAATCAAGCTAAAACCTGGGTTTCTTGGAGTGAAGATCAAGGCTTAGAAACTTTAGCCCAGGCAAGAACTTTTGCAGCCGAAGCCGAGCATATAGCTTTAGGTTTAAAAGGAAAATTACTTAGTTATAATCAAGACGGTTTTGATTTACCCTTACATAATCCTGATGAACCAGCTTTACACAAATTACTCGATTTATTCGGGGATTTGAGCTTGTGCGGTATTAATCCTTTATTTGTGGGAGCCCATTTTGTTAGCTTAAAAGGTGGCCATGGTTTAAATACTCAAATGGCTAAACTTTTAAAATCTCAATTTTATATATAATATTAACCAACAGTTCTAAGTTCATTTCCTAAGTTTTGATTAGGAGCTGTTTTTCCAAGATTAAGTTCTTCTTTGAATGCTTGTATATAATTATTCCCTTCATGTTTTGGATCATCTAACATTTTCGTAATTTCTTGCTTAGCCTCAGGACTTTTAAGTAGTTCCCTTATTTGTTTTTTACACCCAGCACAACCATCCAAAGAAATAGTGTCAAGAAGTTTACTGATTTGCTGAGTGGGTTGAGTTTCTCCCTGTGGATTCCGGGCAGCTATATTATTTTTCGTTTCTGCTGATCTTTGAGTAGGGGTAGTATTAGTTTTTGTTTCTATGCCGTTCATTAATATTTACCTTTTTTCCCTCTTAATTTCAGCATAGCAAGTGAAAATTAAATTTATATTAATACTACTTGCTCAATCTCAATTGCGAATATAAACTTTTGGTAGCCTGACCCTCAAATCACAAGCAATTTCATATTCAATGGTATTTAAAGCTTTGGCCCAGTCAGTCATTTTTATTTCTAAATTATTTTGTTTACCAATTAAAGTTACAATTTCACCCGGTTTGGGAATTGCCTTGCAATCAGTAAAATCAAAGCAAATTTGATCCATTGAAATATTGCCCACTTGTTGAATATATTGATTTTGGTAAATACCTTGAATTTGATTAGATAATCCCCGTTTAACTCCATCTGCATAACCAAGGGGTAAAAGACCAATTAAACTATCCCTTTCAGCTGTCCAGGTTAAATTATACCCAACTCCTTCTCCTTTACAAACTGGCTGCAGATGACTGATGCGAGCCATTAAACTTAAAACTGGCTTGAAATCATCAGAACATTCAGGCATTATTCCGTATAAGCCAATTCCAATCCTAAACATATCAAACTCTGGATTTATATTTTGCCCTAACATTGAGCTAGCCGCTATATGCAGTAAACCTAAATTTTGGCCTGCAAACTGAGAAATTACTTCTTTAAAACGCATCAGTTGAATATTTGTAAAATTGTCTTGACTACCACAAGCAAAATGACTATAAATTCCTTTTAAATTAAAAAATTGTTTTTTTTCTAAGGCCGTTTGTATTAATAAAATTGCTTCGCTATTCCATTTAGCACCACTGCGATTCATGCCAGTATTAACTTTTACTTGTATATTTTTAGGTTTATCAGACGGTACTTTAATCAAATCATTGAGCTGTCCTAAGCTTGATACCGTAATTTCGAGATTATATTCTAAAGCTCTGCTGATAGCCCAAAAAGGCGTCGGGCTTAAAATCAAAATATCTTTTTCAATGCCAGCTTCTCTTAATTCTATACCTTCGTCCACCGAAGCGACTCCAAAATAATCAATATTACAAGCCTGCATTAATAAGCCCACTGAAACTGCCCCATGACCGTAGGCATCACTTTTAAGCACAGCCATAATTTTTTTATGCGGCAAAGCATTTTTTATGGCCTGGCAATTATACTCCAAGGCATTTAAATCTATTTCCACCCATGCATCTCGGCTGAAAGTAGTTTTGGCGGGATTTCTGGCTCTAATTGTCATATTTTCTATTATTCTGAAAAGCTTTTTTAAGAGAGTTAAAAGCATGCTGCGAAGGAAAATCTAAAGCTCTCTTTTGTCCATTTAAATTTATACGATTGCATTCTTTTTAGATACCTTCTAAGTGTAAAAAATAAAAAAGGTTTAAAATTAGCCAGATGAATTTGATTAATCCAAGAACTTTAAGTGAAAAAATACAAAACTTTATTGTTCCAGAGGGGACTTTATATGTATTTTTTGAGAAAAGGTTTGGACTTGCTAGATGAAAACGGTATTTTATCTTATATTTTTCCTAATACTTTTTTGTCTATAAATAATGGTACTGGTCTTAGAGAATGGATTTTAGAAAACTTTGATATTTTACAAATTACGGATTTATCGAATGACAAAACTTTTGAAGATGCCAGTGCGAGAACTTGTATTTTTACTGTTAGGAAAAGTAAAACCGAAAATAATATTACAGAATTTTGGGAAATTATTTCAGATGAAAAAAAATTCAAGAAAAAAAGCGAATTTAATAGAAGTTTTTTAAAAGAAAATATTGCAAATTGGCTGACTATATTTAGCTATTTAAAAGAGAATTATGAAGTTTGATTTTAAGTTTATTATGTTTTATTTTCATGTTCTTGGTCATCTAAAGCTCGTTTTAAGGTTTCTTGGCAAGGGAAATCAGAAGCTTTTTTGCCACCATAAGTAAAATAAATAATAATACCGATAATTAACCAAATACTAAACCAAGCCCAAGTTACCAAGGGCAAACTAAACATTAATAAAAGGCAAAATATAATACCAATAATTGGTACGGCCGGCATGCCGGGGCATTTAAAAGCTCTTTTCATATCTGGATATTTTTTACGCAAAATTATAACTGAAAAACAAACAAATACAAAAGCCGCTAAAGTACCCAAATTACACAATTCAGCTAATTTGCCAATTGGTAAACAAGAAGCGGTTAAAGCAATAAAAATACTTGAAGAAATAGTTGAAATATAAGGTGTTTGATACTTAGCATGAATTTTAGAGAAAAAAGCTGGAATGAATTTATCGCGCGAAATAGCCAATAAAATGCGAGATAAACCCAGAGAAAGAGCTAATAAAGTAGTCGTTACGCCCGCTAAAGCTCCAACCGAAACTAATAAAGAAGGAATTTTACCGCTTCCTTTCGCAATGGAAGAAAAAGCAATGGCCAGAGGAGCCGCCGCATCTTTGTCAATTAATTGCGGATTGGGTAAGCCATTGATAACGGGAGGCATTATACCTGTTAAAACCAAAGCAACCGCAATATAAAGCAAAGTAGCAATTAATAAACTACCAATAATTCCAATCGGCAAATTCTTTTGGGGGTTTTTGGTTTCTTCAGCAGTAGATGACACCATATCAAAACCAACATAAGTAAAAAATACAATTGCGGAGCCAGTTAAAATACCTTGTATACCATAATGCCAAAATACTGATTTTTCTTTTAACAATCTTGCTAGACCACCTTGCGAAAAAAAGCTTTTAAAAATATCCATAATCGGCAATTCCCAGAGGCCTGAACTATTTCCATCACTAAGAGTTGAAACTCTTTCGGGGATAAAAGGATGCCAATTGGCGGGATCAATGAAAAAGCAGCCAAAACCAATAAAAAATAAAAGTATTAAAATTTTAAAAACGGCAATTATATTATTAATCCAAGCCGATTCTTGCATACCTTTAATACTAATAAAAGTAATAGCTGTAATTATTAAAACCGAAGGCAAATTGAAGCTCCAAGCTCCATCGGGTAAAGAACCTGGCACCGATCCTAATTGGACAGGCCACTGTATATTAAAAGCTGTTTTGAGAAAAACCTGAAAATATGAAGACCAACCGG
Source organism: Synechococcales cyanobacterium bin2.concoct.b11b12b14.033 (assembly GCA_013298875.1). GTDB lineage: Bacteria > Cyanobacteriota > Vampirovibrionia > Caenarcaniphilales > Caenarcanaceae > JAAFJH01. The sequence continues at coordinate 3,643 of JAAFJH010000023.1, read as the reverse complement.
CTGCCACTGCACTCGCTGCCACCGTGTATTCAAGTAATAAAGTCCAGCCCAAAAACCAAGCTACCATTTTTCCAAAAGCATAATATGAATAAGTATATGCACTGCCAGCCAAAGGGAACATAGAAGCCAGCTCACCATAAGCCAAAGCCACAAAGGCACATAATAAACCGGCTAAAATAAAAGAAATTACTACAGCAGGTCCGGCATAATTAGCGGCGGCAACACCACTTAATATATAAATTCCAACCCCAATAACACAACCAACCCCCATCATAATTAAATCAAAAGGACCTAAAACTCTTTTCAATTTAACTGGCATTTTGTCAGACATAATTTATATTCTAAAGATTTTATTAAGAATAACTGTAAAACAAACAAAAACATTATGCAAAAATTACTTACTAAACGGTTTTTAAATCAAACCTATAAATCTTGTCAACTGGCCAAAGATTTGATGGCTTCGGTAATTTTTGAAATGTCTGCTTCCTGATTGAAAAATCCTAAAGATATGCGCAAAGAATTATAAGCTAAATGTTTTTGCTCAGCTGAGTATAAAGCTTGAATAACCGGAGAAGGTTCAATTCCACCTTCAGAACAAGCTGAACCAGAACTTGCACAAATTCCTTTCAAGTTTAATTTCATGACTGCAGCGTCTCCATCTAAATTTGCAAATGAAATATTGATATTGCCGGGTATTCGTTTTTCCAGGTCACGAGTGCCATTTAAAGTTATATTGGGTAATTTGTGTATTTCATCCAGTAATAAAGTTTGAAATTTACGTAGTTTTAATGTTTCGGTTTCTAGCTCCCCAACTTTTAATTCAAGGGCTTTAGCAATACCAACCATGCCAGGCAAATTTTCGGTGCCGGGTTTAAATCTTTTCTCTTGGCTACCGCCAAATAAAATAGGTTTTAATTTTAAATTATTTTTAATGTATAAAATACCAATTCCTTTTGGACCATAAATTTTATGACCCGAAATCGATAATAAACTTATATTATTTTGTTTGAGATTTAAAGGAATTTTACCCGCTGACTGAACGGCATCTGTGTGAAAAATAATATTTTTGCTTTTACATATTTCTCCAATACTTTTAATGTCTTGAATGGTACCGATTTCATTATTAGCGTGCATGATTGAGACTAATAAAGTTTTATCAGTGATACATTTTTCCAGCTCTTGTAAATCAATAAAGCCTTCCTGATTAACTTTGAGCCAAGTAACTTGAAAACCTTGTTTTTCTAATTCTTTAATAGGCTGCTTAACAGCTGAATGTTCGGTTAAACAAGTTATTATATGATTTTTATTTGTTTGATTTTCTTTTGCCCAGTCAGCTAACCCAGAAATTGCAATATTATTAGATTCGGTACCGCCACTAGTAAAAATGATTTCACAACTTTCACAATTTAAAGTTTTGGCAATGGTATTTCGGGCATTATCTAATAATTTTTTGGCTTTTTGTCCTTCTTTATGCAGGCTGGAAGCATTACCAAAATAATCGGAAAAAACAGGCAACATTGCTTCAATAACTTCCGGCCGAGTTTTAGTGGTGGCGGCATTATCGCAATAAATTATATTATTCATTTTTTATATAAAATACCTTTAAAGACGATAATTTTAACACTTCAAAATTTTTTAATATTAATTGAAATGAAGATGAATTATTGAAAAATCTAAATTATTTAGTATTGCGTCCATTACGTGATATATAAGATCTAAAAGTAGAAACCGTATTACTAAAGAAATCTAGCCAAGTAGACCAAGGAAAAACAGTTCTGGCCATAGCCAAAATAGCAGAAACACCACTGGCAAGCGAAAAAACCATTTTATATTCTTGTCTTTGATCTTTATTAAAAGCACTAGCAAAAGTAGAAATCACTAAAGGTAAACGAGCTAAACCCGCAATAAACCAGCCTGCTTTTGAAATATCATTATCTTTATTTTCATTTGTCGCTTCTGCACTGTTTTTTATATTTTCAATACTTTCATGTTGATTATTAGAAGGCTTAGCTAATAAAGAACCAGCTATAATAAAAGGTAAAGCTAAAAAGGAAAGTGCGGAATGGAGAAGTATCGTATGTCTTGCTAGCTTCCCAATTGACTCTAAGGGCTTTTGGCGGAATTCAATTGATTTTTCTTTTAATAATGTTTTATTAGTTAAATTCTTTGGAAGGTCTTCAAGCCAATATTCTAAATAATGTTCTCTTTGTAAATTTAATTTATTTAATAATCCGGGTTTTTCATTTAACTTATCTCTTAATAATTTATTAGTATCAAAGCTCCAACCAATTCCAATAAAAGCACTTGCGAGTAAATAAATTGTAGATATAAATTTTTCACCAATTCCATTGATAAAGTCTGCAAGAGGATTAGAATCTGCTTTATTATTAATTTTATTTTTGCTGGAATCTTCTTCTTTTGGAACAATAAGTAATATATCAGCTAAAACTCTAACCGCATTCCCGATCATTGAAAAGCCACCTTTATATTCTCCAAGCATGCTTAAAAAATCTAAAATTAAATTAGATAGACCAGGTCCTTCTAAAGATTTCAAAATTGATGGAGTTTTTATACCTTGACTGGTGAACTGAGAATTATTCAACCATCCCGTTGCAAAAGGTAATAATAAAGCAATTGGAATAGCTACTCCTTCCGCTTTAGTTGCAAACTTAGCAACCTCTCCCAATCGTTTATCCCACACTAGGCTTTTTTCACTATTACTATTGGGTGAACGAACAGTTTTCTGGACTGAATTTACAGAGAGAGAATAAAGAGATGTAAAATTAGGTTTTGAAAAAACTTTCACAAATTCATTGTATTTTCAGGGTTATTGAAGAGAAAAGGAAACAAGTAAATCTTCAACAACAACAATTCTGAAAAGCTAAATTTAAATCTTCAATCAAGTCAGCAACATTTTCAATCCCAACGGATAATCTAATTAAATTAGGGGTAATTCCCGCTTTAAGACGTGCTTGTTCATCCATGGAAGCATGGCTCATACTCCAAGGTTGGGCAATTAATGATTCTACTCCGCCTAAAGACACTGCTAATTTGAAATACTTAAGTTTATTTAAAAATATATTTATATCATATTTCTCAGGCTTCATCTCAAAACTTAACATTCCACCAAAGCCTGTCATCTGGCTAGTGGCTAACTCAAACTGTTCAGGCGAGCTTAAGCCCGGATAATAAACTTTTTCTACTGCTTGATGATTATTTAAAAATTCACAAATTTGCAAAGCATTTTTTTCATGAGCTTGCATTCTGATTGGCAAAGTTTTTACGCCTCTTAAAGCCAACCAAGCATCAAATGGAGATTCGGCAAGTCCCATACAATTTACAATTTGGGCTACTTTTTCACCCAATTCTTCAGTTTTGCAAATCACAACTCCGCCCACCAAATCGCTGTGTCCATTAATATATTTGGTAGTGGAGTGAATAACAATATCACAGCCTAAATTAAGCGGATTTTGAAAATATGGAGACATAAAGGTATTATCTGCCACAATTATCAAATCATTTTTTAAGCTTTTGGCCTTATTACAAACCGTTTTGATATCGGTTAATTTCAGTAAAGGATTAGAAGGGGTTTCAATCCAAAGCATTTTAGTACTTGGCTTTATTTGAGCCTTTAATTCTTCTA
>JAAFJH010000022.1 GCA_013298875.1 Synechococcales cyanobacterium bin2.concoct.b11b12b14.033 | reverse complement strand
ACGGATAATTAAAGGCAAAATCATAATACCAACACTTAAAGAGCCTGACAGTAAAGAATGTTTAAAGCTTAAAAAACTCACAAAAAAAGCCAAACCAAATAAACCATAAATTACCGATGGGATTCCAGCCAAACTATCAATTGCAAAGCGGGCAGTTTTTATATAATTAGAATTTTGATCGGCGTATTCATTAAGGTAAATAGCCGAAAAAATACCGATTGGAGCAGCAATAGATAAAGAACCTAAAATTAAATATAAAGTACCAATTAGAGGGTAAAGAATTCCTCCGCTATCAGAACGGCCACCCATTGGTGGGGAAAATAAATAATGCCAAGAAAAAGCTCCCTTTAAACCTCGGGAAAATATATAAATTAAAGTTAAACCCAATAAACAAAGGACAAATAGTGCACAGAAAAATAAAATCCCAAAGCCAATTTTTTCTTTTAGGCGATTTTGTTTAGTCGAAATATTTTGGCTTTTTTGCAAGAGTGGCTTAATCATGTTTTTTATTTAAGTAAATTTGGCTTTTTGGAATAACGTATTAAATAAGCAAGATAGTTAACAATCATAATAACTAAAAATAGAATTGTGCCAGTCGCAAATAAAGCTTGTAAATGGGCTCCTTCTCGGGCATATTCAATGTCTCCGATAATATTAGTAGTTAGTGTGCGGGCGGGGCTAAGCAAGCCAAACCAATGATCAGCACTAAAATTAGGCATAGTTTGTATATTACCAATTACCATTTTGACCGCCATTGCCTCACCAAAAGCCCGACTAATAGCCAAAACAATAGCTGTAACAATTCCAGATTTAGCAATTGGTAAAATAACTTTAAAAATTGTTTGGTAATGAGTAGCTCCTAAAGCCAAACTAGCTTGTTTAAACTCTTTGGGTACACTTTGAATGGCATCCTGCGAAATACTAATAATAGTTGGTAAAATCATAATTGACAAAATTATAATAGCTGCCAAAATTGATAAACCCGGTACTGGAGCAATAGTTTGAATCCAAGGAGTAATTAAAGATAAACCTAAAAGCCCAAATATCACCGAAGGCGTACCAGCTAAAATTTGCACTGAAACTTGAATTAGCTTGCGTAATGAATCATTTGCGAGTTCAACTGCGTAAATAGCACAGCAAATACCAATTGGAGCACTGATAATGACGGAAGCTAAAGTAATATAAAAAGAAGAAATAATCATCGGCAAAATGCCAAATTCTTTGCGGGCAACTGGTTCCCAATTAATTTTGGTAAAAAAGTTTAAAAACGATACTTTATTAAATAATTGCAAGCCATTCCAAAACACATAAAGCAAAATCAAAGCTAAAGAAATGACGGTGATAATAAGACTAAATCTAAATATATTAGAGAAAAAATGATCGAGTAAGCTGCTAAAAGCCAAACTTTTATTTTTCTTTAATAGCGAAAAGCTTTTCATTTATTGGGAATTGCTTAACTTTAATTTTTTAATTTTCAATAAAAGTTTCTCATATTGTCAAATTTATAAGCTGGGTTAAAAAAAATTCATTTAATATTCATTATTTAAAAAATCAAACTTATTTAATTGTAAAGATAAAAATCAATTTCATTTTTTACTTTTAACTTTTTTTGATTCACCTTTTCTCCGACGGGAACATTCCCCCCTTTAGGGGGTTAGGGGGCATTAAAAACTATTTGTAAAGATAAAAAATTATTATTTTACAAACTTATATATTGAACAGAGGTTAGTTTTATGGCTGGTAATACTATTGGCAGAAATGATAATGGTTTCCGTCCTACGCAGCAAGTTGTTGACGAAGCTGTCAGAAATAGCCGACAAGGAAAAGGTCAAACCGCTTCTTCAAAAGACTTTTCAACAGATAAACAACCTGTAATTTATACACTTGCTCAGTTAGATGGAGCAATAAAAGGCATTAATGCTAGAATTCAATCTTTGTCTGAATTACAAGATTCTCAGGCAACCACTCAAAGAGAAGAATTACAAAGGGATATTAAAATTCTTGAGGAAAAAAGAAAAACTGCACAATTACAGCAAGAAAAACCGGTGGAATTTATGACCAAACAAGTAGAGAATTTAACCAAAGTCGCATCGGATCTACAACCAAAATCTTTAGTTCTGACTGGATAAAAGGAGTATTTTATGAGTACGGATAAATTCAATAATATAAATGCAACTTCTACGCCTTCAGAGATATCACGCAGGGTAGGAAATGCTAGGCCAGGTTTATTAAAAGATAATAATATGACCTTGGCTCAGATCGAAGCTTTGATAGCAGCTTTACATGTACAACGAGACACAGCTACTTCTCTTGTAAAACAGCAGGCTCAAAATGGTCAGGTACCTCCTCAAGAAATTGAAAGGATTGTTCAGGCAGTAAGAGGCAAAATAGAAAATAAAATAAAAGAATTAGAAGAAAAAAGAGAAAAGTTTGTAGCCTTAGCTAATTTTAATACAACTAATGAATGGAAACTAAAAGAAGACTCTTGGGATGGCATTAATAAAGGAATAGAGCTAGGAAGCTTAGATGTCTATAAAGCTTGGGGTGGGTTTGAAAATACAGCTTAAAGGATGATTTGCGAATCGGTACGATCACTTTGATTTGCATGATTTACAATCATTTGCGGGTAAGGAGGTTTAATATTATTAGCTTCAAAGGCCTTTTTAATACGCAAATTTAGCTCTCGCATAACAGTCCATTGCTGCATGGGCAAAGTTTTAACTAAAGCTTTTAATATAATTGAATATTCCCCAAGTTTATCAATGCCAACTACCTCTGGTTTTTGAATTATTTTGTCTGGCCACTCTCGGGCTAAGCTGCAAACTGTTTCATCTAAAATACTTAAAGCTTTCTCTACATCAGTTGAATAATCAATGGCAATATTAAAATCAACCTGAGAGAAATTACTAGTCAAATTTTCGACAATGCTTATTTCTTTGTTTGGGATAGTAATTAAAACTCCTTCAATATTGCGTAATCTGGTTAATTTGAGCGAAAAATCTTCGACAGTACCAGCATAATTTTTAATGCGAATGACATCTCCAACTCCAAATTGATCGTCGGATAAAATACTTAAACCCGTTAAAATATCTTTAATTAAATCCTGGGCAATAAAGCCTAAAGCCAAACCCAATAAACCAGCCCCCGTAACTAATGACACCAAATTAACTCCCATTGTTAATAAAAAAACTAAAATACCTAAAATTACAAAAACTGAATTGCTAGTAGTTTCGGCTACTTTTTTTAAAGTTAAAGCCCGGTTTAGTTTTCTATTTGTCGCAGACCAACCTTCAGGCAAAATATTATGAAAGTAATTTTCAATAATCCAATACGAAATTTTATTTAAAAGTAACATACTCCACAAAACCAAAAAGAATAAAGACAATGGTTTGAAAAGACCCGCTTCAAGCACATATTGCCAAAGTCTAGTTTCGGGGAATAAAGCAAAAGCCCTTATCAAAGCAAAAAGCCAAATGCCTAATATAATAATTAAAGTTTGTAATTTAAAAGATTTTTTGTAAATATAGACAATAATACCGGTTAGGAATAAAGCCATCAAAGCAATAATCCCCGCTTTATATAAGGCCTTTTGAAAATAGTTTTTGCTTCTTTCTTTTAAAGCATATCGAAAAGCTTGATTTAATTTTGCTTTCAAAATACGGGCTAATTCTTCTTCGGAAGTGCTATTTTGAATTTTTAAATCATTCGCCGTAATTGTTAATAAGTATTCAGAATTAACTACTATTACATTTGAATCATGTCTTTTTTCGGTTGAAATATAAGGAATATTTTGATGTTTAATAATTTGATTTAAAATTTTATCTAATTTAATATTAATATAATTAGCTCTTTCTTTAGCCGTTAATTCGGGCGTTCCACTAATTTCAAAAATAATCTTCTCATCAAAAATAACATTTGCTTTATCGATATTAAATAATTCAGAAATTTTTCTTCTCAGCTCTGATATTTCAGAATTAACTAAAACGGGTGTTTTTTCCGGTACACTTTTTTCGGTTTTAGAAAGCTCATTTAATAATTCAGTTGGTTGAGCTAAACAGACTTGACTGGCATTAAATAAAATAAAAACGAAAATAATAAAACAAAACTTAGACATGATTAAGGTTATTTCGAAATAGGGAAATCAATAAAAAGATCATGTGAATAATGTATTTTTAATTTTTGACTTCAATACTAGTAAGTAATACTAAAGTGCTTGATGATCAAAATTAGTTGTTATGAAAAAGTATAATCCAAAAATTTTAATCTTAAGCTTAGGTATTTTCTTAATTGGTATTATTCTTATTTCTAGCTTGGTTAATAATGGCTCTAAACGCTCCACTAGTTTAGTAAATAATCAAAATCTAAATAATTACTTAAATCTTAGTTTTAGCGAATATTTTAATGGAAATTACCAAGCCGCTATTGATAATTGTAATTTGATTATTGCTTTTGAACCGAACTTAGCACAAGCTTATTTAACACGTGCTTTAGCCGAAAATAAACTTCATAAAATTAAAGAAGCTATTCAGGACTTACAAAAAGCTCAAGATTTGTATAAAAAACAAAAAAAGTCATTTAAGAATAATGATTTGAGTGCTTTAATGAGCGAAACAAAGCCTTTGTAAAAATTGACTTTACCCAAAAACTAAACTTGAGAAGTAGCTTGAAACGGTTTTTGGATCGGGGTTTTTTTTATGTTAATTTTATGCTAAATTGTCAAAATGATTAAACAAAAAACTTATAAATAAAGAACTAATAATTGCTTATGAAAAGTATATTTGAAAAAATCATTGACCGTGAATTGAGTGCCGAAATAATTTATGAAGACGGCTTAGTAATCAGTATCAAAGATATTAACCCCATTTCCCCACAACATTTTTTAGTAATACCAAAAAAAAAATATAAAAATATACAAGCTGTCTCCAACAATGATATCCATATTTTTTCCCATTTATTTTCTGTCATTCAAAAAATAGTCATTCAAGAAAATTTAAACGAAAAAGGCTATCGAGTTGTAATTAATAATGGTGAATACGGTGGACAAACTATTGATCATTTACATATTCATATTATCGGTGGGCGTGCTTTGCGTTGGCCTCCAGGCTGAATTTAAACTATGGATTTCGTAAATAAATTAGCAATTTGGTCGGCTCAATTAGTTTTTTTGATTTTGTCCAAACAATCTACCAGTGCTCCAGGTTTAGTAGCCACTAAAATCGCCCCAAATTTACTAACTGATATTTTAAATTCTTTTTCTAAGCCACCAATTTTAATTACTGGCACCAATGGAAAATCTACTAGTACTGGGTTTTTAGCTAATATTTTCCAATCAGCCGGTCAAGAATTTACACATAATCGCTCGGGAGCCAACTTAAAATCTGGTCTTTTAACGGCCATTTTAAAAGAAAAAAACTTAAACAATTTAGAACAAGCCGTTTTAGAAGTAGATGAAGCTGTTTTGCACTCTCTTACTAGCCATCGTAAAGCCAAGCTGATTTTAGTTAATAATTTTTTCCGTGATCAGCTCGACCGCTTTGGGGAAATGGATAAAACTATTAGCTTAGTACAAAAAGGTTTAAACCTTGAACCAGACGGTGTTTTAATTGCTAATGCTGATGACCCAAATGTTTGTAAATTAAAAGCCAGTAAAATTATTTATTTTGGTTTAAGCCCCCAGGTTTGGGCGGGTAAAAACAATCCTGAAATTCATGCAGCGGAGCTAGGACATTGCCCAATTTGTGCAACAGATTTAACTTATAAAGCTCAGTGGCTAGGACAATTTGGAGATTTTTATTGCTCAAGTTGTAATTATCAAAAGCCTAAAACTGATATTACTATTACAAAATTGCATTTACAAGTGGAGCTTTCCGAGGTGGAAGTGCATTTTCAAGATACAAATCAAAAATTAAATTTAAAAATTCCTTTGGCTGGTTTATTTAATGTTTATAATGCGTTGGGAGCTATTGCCAGTGCTTATATGGTGGGTTTTTCGCTTGAGCAAATTAAAGCGGGCATTGAGAATTATCAACCTTTATTTGGCCGCTCTCAAATTGTTAATTACCGAAATAAAAAGCTAAAAATATTTCTCATCAAAAACCCAATCGGAGCCAGCGAAGTATTACGTTTAATAAATTTAGATTCCAGAGCCAAAGTTTTAATTTTAATTAATGATAATTATGCTGATAGCCGTGATATTTGCTGGCTTTGGGACTCTCATTTTGAATATTTAAAAGATAAAAGCCCTATTTATATTTCTGGTTCTCGAGCTTCTGATATGTCAATTCGGCTGACTTATGCCGGCTTAGATAAAATTAATTATTTCCGCAAAATCAAAACAGCCTTAAATGCTTTTTCTGATGAAAATAATGATCAGGAGCATAACTTATACATTCTGCCAACTTATACGGCCTTGCTGGAGCTAACTAAACTATTAAAGCTTGAAAAAAAGTAAATTTGTCTTTATAATTTTTTATTCAAAGATTAGTTCTTTAGTTTAAAATAATATTAAAAGGTACAAATTAAATAGATACAAAACTATATGAGTAATATTTCTCAACCCAGAAATAATTCAACTGCCGCAAATCCACCTATTAGAAATTCATCAACAAATAATTCTACTCAAGCAGCATCTAATCTTCATACAAACCGTACTCATCCAACTCAAGCCAGTTCTTCAAGTACAACTAACTCCAAGATTAAGCAAGATAATCTTCCATCACAACTTAATCTATCCTCGGGAATAGGAAAAAATCTTAATATTCTTGCTTAGGGAATATACAAGTCAAAATATTTCAACTAAAATCGCAAACAAAAATCTTTTAAGTCGTTTTTGCTCACAGATTCGGTCATTCAGACAGTTATTTTTTAAATGTTGAAATCTTAACCGATAATTTAGCCGAATTTCTATTTTATAAAATTTTCCCACTAAGTTTTATAGTCGCGGATATGCTTCCGAATAGGAATATATAAACAGGCGTATGAAGGGTTATGCCCCCAGAGTGCCAAATTAGTTTAAAACTTTTGTGATGAATAGATGAATAACAGATTCCAATGCTTTAAAAAATTAAACATCCAAATTTAATAATCATAACCACCAAAATTCATCGGATGAGCATGACGATCAATTAATCTATTATTAAACCAATCTGATTCACGATAACCAACATTACGGTAAAACTGCAAAGGTAATCTATAAACGGGCGGAGCTTGACGATTATCACAAATATAACCAGGGCCAGTTAATGAGTATTCCGGCAGCATTGAAATCATGGGGGTTATTTTTTTTGGCCTATAATATTCAGGGATACGATTACTACGGTCAAAATAACTATCTATAGTCTGAAATGTATTATGAGAGTCAAAACCTTCGGTAGCTTGAGCATTTATGCCACTAAAAAGTGAATTGGTAAGAATGAAAGCGGATAAAAACCATTGCGAGAATTTCATTTAAATTATTGCTCCTAAAATATTTTGCATCTTTAATTTATAGGATTCCCTTTTTAATACTTAGTTTTATAGAGTATTCACCTAATCTCTTAAGGGCTTTCCCTTATATCTAAGATCTTTCAACGTCTTTATAATTAAATTATTAAGCTAACGTTTATCATATGCTCATTTTGTTAGCTAAAGATTGAAATGCATCATCTCCAATTAAATTGAAACCTCAGTTTTATTTAAGGCAGTGATCTAAAAAGACTTTTCTTAAATTAATTGCTGCAGTCTCTTCTTTAATATACTTTGCCTAAAATAATAAAATTATGTGCTTCTTTTGATACTATTAGCCGGACAAAAAGTTTGTTTATAATCAATTAAATAGCAAAATGAAAGTACTACAAAGAATTACCCCACTTACACTAGCGAGCTTAAAAACGAGAATTACTAGATCAACAACACTTCCAGGGCAAGAGAAATCAGATGCGAAACTTCCTACACAAGAACGAACCGTTGGGGCAGTAGCAGATAATACAGTGTACTGTCAGGTTCCTAGGTGTGGGGCTTCTGTGCCAAAACTATATGAGCAACATACGGGAACCTGTGTAGAGCCTAAACATAAAAGTTGTATGATCAGAAGAGGTGATGCAAGCTAAAATTATCAAGCCTAATTTAGCCAAGCTTTTTAGTATAAATAAAGTTTTTATATTTATTTGTAGAGCATTTATCTACTGTCTTGAGGGCTTTCCCTTTAGTTATAAACGTTTTTCAGTTTTTAAATACTTACTAATTATTATTAATATTTTGCAAATTCTGTTTAAAATAACTCAATAAAACCCCCACTAATTGAGAGGAATTTATTTAAATAATCAACTAAATTGATAAAATTAATTAAGGTTTTAGTTTTGACTTTAATTTTGAGGGCAAATCATCTTTATAAAGTCTGAAAGCTACAAAAACCATGTCAATGTCTACAATTAATTTATACTTTATATTTTTGTGTATAGCGATTTTATCTTGCACCGGAAATTAAAAGTTTAATTCATTAATATCAGTTTCTGTTACTTCTTTCAAAGTTGTAATTAAACTTTCTTCCTGAGAAAACAAGGGATATAATTCGACCTCTTCCCTTTCTACTCTATTTTTGAGAGCACTTAAGAGAGCTTTGGTTTCTTTTAAAAATGAATCTGTATTTTCAATAATTCCTTTGGAAAGAATTTTTTCTTTATAAGCACTAAACTTAAGTTTTAAATCACCAATTTCTTTCATTAGTTGCAATGCTTTGGTTGACAACTTTGAGTTTTTTGAATTAATTGCATTTGGATATAAAACTTTATCTTCCATTGATAAATGAATTAACAATTTGCCAAATAATGAATTAGCTAAACTTAAGCACCTTTTTTGGAAAAGCTCATTAGTTGGTTGCTGTCTTAAACTAATTAAATTCATATTCAATTCATCCGCTATTTGTAGAATCGAAACATGTTGATTTTGCAGAGTAAGAGTTACGGGCATTTTTTTTATAATTACAATATTTAGCTCTTTTGAAAACTTATATTCCTCTTTTGACTAATGTGTATAACCTGCATGAAAGTTTATTTATTAAAAAATCAAAGGCATCTAAAAAACAGTATAAGTGATACAAAATTTCAAAGAAAATTATCTAAGGCTATTGTGCTTCTTGAAAAGATCATGTATTCTAAATTTCGTATAGTTTCGTAAAATATAATTTTAAGCATGGATAGAGAACAAGCTCTAGCTAAAGTCCAAGATGTTGTTTCAAAACAATTATCAATAGATAAAGAAAAAGTAACCGAATCATCTTCTTTTATGGGAGATTTAGGTGCCGACTCTTTGGACGTAGTTGAGTTAGTAATGGCTTTTGAAGAGGAATTTAACGTAGAGATTCCAGATGAAGAAGCAGAAAAATTAGTAACAGTTGGTGATGCTGTTGAATATTTAGTAACAAGAGCAAAAGAATAAATTTTTTAGCGTCTTAATTATAAGAAAAACTAAGGCAAGTATATTAATTACAAAATACTCGAATAAATTTCTTGTGCAATATTGATTAATATTTTTGCCTTTTCTAAAATTCTAAATAAGAGCTTATATTTATTTTGTTTGCTGTCTTTTATTCATATAGTTTCTCCAATTCAAGCTAAGGTTTTTGATCTTAATCTTTTAAAAGAAAAATCTAGGCATCATAAGTTTACAGCTCATTCGCCTTCACAAATAAATTTTTATACTAGAGAAGCCATCAATTATTTAGATGACTTGGCAATTCCTTTCACTAATTTAAAATGTGCAGCGAATAACGATTTTTGTTGGTGGGTTTTATTCCATATAAGTATTGGCGAAAGCGGCAATAAGCAAATGAAAAAGTTTGCCGCCTCAGTACCATTTAATTATTCTAAAAATGTATTTGCCGGTGAATCTCATATTGCTCAGTATTCAGCCTATTGGCTGTTAAAAAGATTGCCTTTAAACACTGTTTTAACAGACGGCCAAACTATTAATGAATATATTTTAAGACGAGATTGGCTGAAAGATTTTTGGCAAAATGAAGACAAAGAGCCATCGTGGTATTTCATGGTAAATCGTTTTTATACGCGTTTGCCTCAAGTTAGCCCAGTTTATTCTAATACTGAAAGAGCGTGCCAAGGTGGGCATTATTTAGTGGGTCTTTCGACTCAGAAACATTTATATAAGCCACTTTTTGATTATGAATTGAGAGATTATTATTTCAGATTAAAACAAACAGTTCAGACCTTTAAACCGCAAGATTTACATAATCCCGTTAAAGCCGACTTAATTTCACATGGTATGGAAACTTTGTGCTTAAGCGGTCACCGTGAGTTAATTGATGAAAGTATTTTTTATACGAGTTTATCTCTTGTTCAAACTTATAGCTTAGAAATTGAACGAGAAAGAAAAAGATATTCAAGTCCGGAAGCCTTTTTAAAAGGAAATCGAGAATTAGCTTATAGCACTGCTGAATTATTAGGGCATTTTCGCAATGGCTTAAAAGTATGTGCGGGTTTTGAAAAACAACTTTAGGAGGGTAAACCTAAGATTTTTAATGATTTCCATATAATATTTTGATAATTAATTAATTAGTTTGGGTAAATTAATTCTACAGATTATTAGAAGCAAAAATAATCTAGCCTTCTTATTGACTAGATGGAGAAAGAAATTGTTAGGCTTTAGTAAAAAAATGAATATAAAAAAAGGATTTGCCTTATTAGCAGCGATTGGCTTTGGCCTTTCTTTAGGGTTTAGCTTAAAGCTAAAAGCTGAAATTGCGGTAGGAGGAGACTTTACGGGAGGAACCGCTTCTGACATAAGTAATAATAATCAAATCCAATTACAAAATGCCTCGCAAAACCTTAACCAAACGCAGGTAAATAGTTATAGCAGGGCTGGTATAATTTCGGCTCCGGGTGGTGGCGGATCCAGTACAGTAATTGGCTCACCAAGTGCTTTTGCGAATACTCATTTATTCAATGCACCTTGGAATTTTACACCGCCCAGTATTTTATTTCATTGCAGCAAAACCATAAATGATAATTCAGCCTTTAGTGCTTGCCGAATTATTAATATTGGAGCTGGCTTGAGAAGAGGAATAAAAGACCGTTTATTTGGTATTTATGATGAAAGAGAATTCATCGCATCTGGTGGTGGTGGTGGTCCAGGATTTTCGGGAGGATCCGTAATTGCATGCGGGCTTAATACTTCTTTGCCAGCAGGCTGTGTACATTATATTGGCACGGGCTACGTTTTTATGGAAGAATATGGCACCTCAGAAGCGGCCTTAGTAGCTTTATCACGAATGGCAGCCCGGAATGGTGGAAATATTGTTGGTAATGTCAATTGCGGTTTTGCGGAAACAATTAGAAGTTATAGTACCTCCCTTGGAGCGGCTGTTGGGTTTGGTAATGGCATTGGGCAAAGTGGCGCACTTAGCAGTTCAATCGGAGCTAATTGGGGTACCAGTCGAGTAAAAAGACCAGCTCAGCCTCATTGTAGTGCTGATTTTTATAGTGGCAATGCTTCAGGTTGTGCTATGGCTATGAATATGAATCAAACTTATTTCCCTCAACCAGTTGCTTACCGTAGATATTTACCACCAGCTCAGTATCAACCTCCGATGCAAGGACAAGCTGTAAGAGGTCTTTGGTAAACCAGTGATAGTATTCCCTTACTTTGTCAATTAAGTGGGGGAAGTCGAAAAGAGGAAAACCTAGATTTAAGCAAAATCTCCATACAATGGTTTAATAATAATAAAATCCGACTGGGCAAATGAGTGTTAAGAGATTATTCAAAATAGAAATAATCTGGCCTTCTTATTTGACTAGACGGAGAAAAACATTGTTAGGCTTTAATAAAAAAATAAATATAAAAAAAGGATTAGCCTTATTAACAGTAATGAGCCTTGGGCTTTCTTTGGGGGTTAACTTAAAACTGAAAGCTGATATTGCAGTTGGAGGAGACTTTTCGGGAGGAACCGCTTCTGATATAAGTAATAATAATCAGATACAGTTGCAAAATGCCTCGCAAAACCTTAATCAGACGCAAGTAAATAGTTATAGCAGAGCGGGTATAATTTCAGCTCCGGGTGGTGGTGGCTCTAATACAGTAATTGGCTCACCAAGTGCTTTTGCAAATACTCATTTATTTAATGCACCTTGGAATTTTACGCCACCTAATATTTTATTTCATAGTAGTAAAACGATAAATGATAATTCAGCCTTTGGTGCTTGCCGGATTATTAATATTGGAGCTGGTTTGAGGAGAGGAATAAAAGACCGCCTTTTTGGCATTTACGATGAAAGAGAATTTATTGCTTCCGGATCCGGTGGCGGTGGAGCTTTTAAGGGTGGAGCAGTGATTGCTTGCGGACTTGATACGTCGTTGCCATCTGGTTGCGTTAATTATATTGGTACGGGCTATGTCTTTATGGAAGAATATGCAACGTCGGAAGCTGCTTTAGTTGCTTTATCCCGCATGGCAGCACGTAATGGCGGAAATATTGTTGGTAATGTTAACTGTGGCTTTGCGGAAACAATCAGAAGCTATAGTACTTCCCTCGGAGCCGCAGTCGGTTTTAGTGATGGCATTGGGCAAAGTGGGGCGGCCAGTAGTTCAATTGGGGCTAATTGGGGTACTAGTAGAGTAAAAAGACCAGCTCAGCCACATTGTAGTGCAGATTTTTATACTGGTAATCCATCATCTTGTGCAACAGTTATGGCTTCTAATATGGTTTCTAATCAAACTTATTTTCCTCAGCCAGTAGCTTATCGAAGATATTTGCCACCCGCCCAAGTAATACAACAAGCTCCTCCTCAACAATCTCCGGTTAAACGGATTATATTGCAAGTACAAGCTCCTCCAAATCCGCCACCTGTAATGCAAATGCCACCTCAACCTCAACCTCAGTCTCAACCTATTTTTCAAGGGCAACCTATAAGAGGACTTTGGTAATTCTGGCATTAATAAGCATATATACAGAACAGTTTGAGAGTTTAAACTTTGGCAATAGTAACTTTTTCGGTTTGGTTTTGATATTTACCAGTTCTTTGAGCATAAGTTACTTCGCATGGCTCACCTTCAAAAAATAATAATTGTACTATTCCTTCATTAGCATAAATTCGGCAATCTGCCCCGGATGAATTACTAAATTCCAAAGTTAAATGCCCGATCCAGCCTGGTTCTGCGGGCGTTGTATTAGCAATAATTCCGCATCTTGCATAAGTACTTTTTCCGATTGCTAAGCAAGAAATATTTTCAGGTATATTTAATTTTTCAACGGCAACTCCAAGGCCATAGCTATGTGCCGGTAAAATAAAATATTTGCTTCCGTTTAAGTCAGTTATTAAATCAGTTTTTTCGAGGTTTTTTGGGTTGAAGTTTTTTGGATCAACGACCGAGCCAGGTATATGTCTAAATGTCCAAAACTCTTTTTCTGAAAGCCTTATATCATAACCATAAGAACTTAACCCATAACTTAAAACATAGGTTTCTTCACTTTTATTTATCAGTTTCTCTTCAAATGGCACAATTAAAGACTTTTGAGCCGCCATTTGTTTAATCCATTTGTCATTTTTAATCATTTAATTTTCTCATTATAATTAGCTTTTTAAACCAAATACTGATTATTCAACTATGAAAATATAAATATTTGCTTAAATAAAAAGATTAACTTTAGTTAAAATGCGGGTCAACTTATTAATGAAGCTTTAATATCTTTTCACAAAATTATTAGATATTTTTAGATTAGTAAATATGCATACTGATTAATTAAAAAGAAGTTTTTATAAATGCTAAAGTCAGTTTCTAGAAGTCAAGTTATTTATTCTTCACGCTCAACATCTGCTAGGCTCCTAAAAGTTGCTAAATCCAAAATAACTGACAATGAAAGTTTACCTTCTAGAACAAGTATTCATACGGGCCGAAAGCAAACTAATAATAATCTTCTTCCTATAATTTCAAACGGCATAGAATGGCTGCTAGACACTATTGCTAAGTTACCTATAATTTCTGAGGTAGTAGAAGCAAAAAAGGCAAAATTACAAAATCAAGTTAATATTCACAAAGCGTGGCTAAATAATATTTCTGTTGTACCAAGAGCATCACTCGGGGAAATAGTTAAAGCAGCTCTATTTCCCAAAGGAGTTATTGGTGTATATTTTGACGTTGAAGGATCAACACTGCATGTTGCTGATGATAAAATTGAAGAAGTTTTAAATCTTTCTTTTCAAGCCCAAGCACTAATTTTAGAAGCTGCTAAAAGTCTGGATTTACCCGTACTTAAATTTCCGTTGGAAATAGCTACCGATGGAATTATGCTAATTGTCCCGGCAAATGTAGTAGCTCTAGCTAAAGATGGATTAACTAATTTATTTGATAAGTCTGAATTTAATCTCTTAGGTGGTTTTCTGGACTTAGAAGGCAAGTCCGCTTTAATGGCGATTGAAAAAGAAACTGGGCAGCCACAGTATTTTGGTATATTTAATGAAAACGGTGAATTAGAAAGAACACTTCATAATGCGGAAGGATTAGCAAAAAAGGATAAAACTATATTTACTAAGGCTTTAAAAGACCAATTTGTGCCTTTCTTTGATGAATATATCACCTCAGTTACGGGTGGAAGTTTATCCAACTTGAATGCCTACAATTCATTTTATAGATTTTTGGAAAAAAAGATTCCTACTCCAAAGAGATTACAAAATCCTGAACCTTTAAGAATAGAGAGAACCGTTTTATCTTTAAGGGAGCCTAATATTGTTTCAGACAATTCTGACAAATCTGTTCATGTTCCTAGCAACGATAAATCTTACTCCCAAAGACCTAAATTTGAAACTGACTTTTTAGAAAAATGTATACAAGATCACATAGATCCTATAACTGGAAAATTTTTAGACCTAAATGACCCTGAACAACTAAAAATATTTTATTCAGCGGGTTGGGCTTTAAATTCAAAACCTTCAGCTTATGCATTTTTGCTACCTACTCGTGATGGTTCACCCATTACCCACCAAGATGTACAATTAATATATGAAATTATTGATGAAGTATCCTGCGGAAACGATATGTTTCCAAATGCTAGCTTACTAGATAATCATATTAATACTGGTCATCATAACTTAAACGCTGAGGTTTTTGATTCTCATCATGCTGGTTTTGATGGGCGTCGAATTAAAGTTTGTGAGGGAGCTTCTTTTATTTTAACGGCTCCCCCCAAAGTTATAGAGATGTTTTGTACCCGACTTGCTGAACGAGCACCTCACCTTTTAATTCCCTCCTCCATCCGAGGAAGAGATTCAATAAGTTTAACTACCTGTTTTGATAAAAAAGGAAACCCAGTACATACTTGTACAGATACAGTAGATAGAGAGGGGAGGCATCCTTTAAGGTGGTCTGGTTATATTACAGCAGCCACTCGTCTAAAACTCAAGTATATACTCAATATGTTACTTGATCTAAGCAAAAAACTTCCAACGTCTGTGCTAGAGGATTTGATACCTGCTTATAATTATGATAAAAATCCTGACGAAAAACTATTAATTAATGATTTAAAAAGCGATATAAATGAAGACCCAAATTGGGGAAATTTGATGGTCAGGTTAGAAAAGGCAAATCCAAAACATGAAAAAGAACTTAAAGCATTTTATAAATTATTTTCATTAGAACGTTTATTAAAAACTGAGTCTACCAGTTCTTCTGGCGATCAATCCACAGGAGAAATTTCTAAACAGCGAGAATTAGCACTTAAATTAAGAGAAATGGATTTGACTCCGGAAGAATATGACTCTTTGAATAATCATGAACCCATAACTAAATTATTTGGGGATAATCTAGTTATAAAACCGGGAACTTTGAAAAAAATTCAAGGAAGATATTTAGAATTTTCTGACTATTGGAAGGAAACAAATTCAGATTTACTGTTGGGGAATATGCAAGATTTTTCAACTTGGCTACAAATAGAAGCCGGCTCCATCCTCAAAATTACTAGAGCCATTACAAATAATTTTGAGGCCGATTTAAACCAGCATTTAATACCGAAAAAATTGAAAACTGAAGATGAGAAGTTCAAATATCAATTGAGTTGCCTGCCAGTTTTATTACAAAAAAAAGTTTTAGATTTTTGTGAATTAACTCAATTTAATTTAAAAAACAAAAATTTAGAAGATATTTTGAAACATTTAAAGCCTGGAGAAGAAACTACACTTCCCTTTTCCCCTGAAAGAAGTAGTGAGAATCTCCTAAACCAATTAAAGAAGAAAGTTCAAGTACAAAGTCCAGATAATAATAAAAAAAATACAAGTAAAGAGTTCCTTTCCTCTTTCTCTCCTCCAAAAAATAATGAGAGTCTCATAACCCAAATGAGAACAGCTCAAGCAGGAAAACTATATAGTGAAATTAAAAAAAATATACTTGAAGAACCATTTGAGATTAAAGTAAAAGATTATAAAGAATATTTGAAGTCTAAAATTGAATGGCTAGAAGAGGAAATAAAAAATCGAAAAGAAGCTCGGGAAGAAAATCAAGCTGAATCTTCACTTTTAGCCAATGAACTTAAAGGAATGAAATTGACTTTGAGAATAATAAAAGATATTGCTCCAGATGATGATTCTGGGAGTTTAAGTTCTCGAATCCAAGAGTTGGAAAAAACTTATAAACAAAGGAAATCGCTTCTTCTGCATAACAAATATGATGATAGAAAAAAAGAATTATTAGAAAATAGCCTTCAAAAATTAGATCAAAAAATTAAAAGTGCCAAAGAATTAGGCAGAGTACTTAAAAAAATAACTAATAATCTTACTGATGTTAACAATTTAAAAATGGTAGACCTGTTAGAAAAATTAAAAGAAGCTGCCAATCAAGAATCTTTAGATTTAATTTATTTAAACGATACGATTTTAAGTGAAGTAAGTGAAGTAAAGGCAAATTTAAAAAGTAATTACAATGGATAATAATAAGGTTTATGCTAAAAGTAAGACAAAAATTCAAAATAGTTTAATTAAATAATTAATGATGAATTTAATATCTGATTATCATAATCACCCGCTAGGCCATGATCCTAATCGCAAATATTCCTTAGAATTATTAAATGAATGGGCTGATTATGGCTTAAAACGTGGCTTAAAAGATGTAGCTTTGACAGATCACGACCGTTACCATGAAGGAGTGAATTTTGAGAATTTTAGACAATTTTCCGAAAGCCTAATGCAAGATCAAAAAGATATTAAGTTTAAAATTGGAATTGAGCTAGATAATGATCCAGAAACGTCTAAAGCGGGAAAAATTTGGACTGAAAAAAATTATGAAAAATTAGATTTTATTTTAGGTTCCGTACATTTTATCGGAGACTGGGCTTTCGATCATCCGAATTATAAAAAAGAATTTGACAATTGGGATATAAATAAACTTTATACAATTTATTTTCAGGAAATACAAAATATTGCAAAAGCTGGATTGGTAGATGGATTAGCTCATCTGGATTTAATTAAGATTTTTGGACATCGCCCAACTGTTTTGGCTGAAATATTACCTTTAATTGATGAAACACTAAATTTAATTAAATCTGCAGATATGACAATTGAAATAAGCACGGCTGGCTGGCGGAAACCAGTGCAAGAAATTTATCCGAGTGAAGAAATTATTAAACAAATAAAGCAAAAAAATATTCCAATTACAATTGCATCAGATGCTCATGCCCCGAATCATTTGGCTCAAGATTATACAAGACTACAAACTATTTTAGAAAAATATGAATTCACCGAAATTGCCATCTTTGATAAACATAAACGCTCGCTGATTTCGATTTAATTTAGGCAAAAATTATTTTGTATGCACTTAATATTTGAACTCTTTCAGAAACAAATCAAAATTAATCCGTCTAAAAAATTCATTGACGAATATACTTATCAGGAAGTTTTTGACTTAGCTAAAAAGCTCTCAGAGCAATTAAAAAATAAAGGCTTAAAAAAACAAGATCGTATAATAATTTGTTTTTGGAATGAAATTAATTTTGTAGTGAGTTATTTTGGAGTTTTAATGGCAGGCGGAATTGCTGTTACAATTAGCCCTTTGCTTACTATAAGTGAGAAACAAAATATATTGAAATATGCCAAAGCTAAATTAATTTTAAGCCATGAAAATGAAATAAACTTAAATCAATTTACGCTCGATAATATTTCAAATATATTTAACTTTATTGAAAACCATGACTCAATAACTAATTTACCGACTGATTTGGCCGTAATTATTTATACTTCGGGTACTACTTCACAGCCCAAAGGGGTTATGCTAACTGAAAGTAATATTAAAGCCCAACTTGAAGCGGCTAGTGAAGTTCTGGAATTAAAAAAAGAAGATAATTTATTGGGGATTTTATCTTTCAGTCATGTTTTTGGCCAAATGGATATTTTGTGGACTAGCTTATCTATTGGTGCTTCCGTCAGATTAATGCCAAAGTTTGAAGCCCAAAAGGCTTTATTTTTTATTGAAAAGTATAATATTTCGGTTTTAATTGCAGTACCAACTATGTATCAATTAATGATTTATTATCTTGAAAAAGAAAATACTGATTTTAAATTCAATAACTTAAGACTATGTCATAGCGGAGCAGCTCCCCTTTCAGAAAGTTTATTTAATAGTATTCAAAAATTATTTAAAGTACCTATTCAAGAAGGTTATGGTTTAACTGAAACTTGTTCAATGGCCTTTAGTAATCCGTTAAATGGGGTACAAAAACCTCTTTCAGTCGGCAGACCAGTCAAAAATGTTTTAGTAACATTAATTGATGATCAACAAACAATAATTACTAAGCCTCAAGAAATTGGTGAAATTTGTATTAAAAGTCCAATTATTAGTAAAGGTTATTTTAATGATCCTGAAATAACAAATAATACTTTTGATTCTAAGTTTGGTTTATTGACTGGAGATTTGGGTTACTTTGATGATGAGGGATATTTATACTTAATTGACCGCAAAAAGGATTTAATTATCCGGGCTGGTTATAAAGTTTATCCACGAGAAGTAGAAGAAATATTAATGTCTCATCCAAAAGTAGCTTTAGCAGCTGTAATTGGTATAAAGCATAATTTGCAAGTACAAAAAATCAAAGCTTATATTATTAGTAAAAATATTTTTAATACTGAAGCAGAGCAGGAAAATTTGATTAATGAATTAAAATTACTTTGCAAAAATAAATTAGCCAAGTACAAAATCCCTAACTTTTATCAAATAGTTGAAGATATACCAAAAACCCCATCGGGCAAGCTTTTAAAACGTAAATTATTAGATAATTCTTCTGAATAATAAACAATTTTTAGTTTTATTAAATATTTTAAGAAATCATATTTTTTAATTTTAATCCTAAAGTAAGACCAATTTCTTCATAATCTGCGGCTAGGCCGATTAGTTCAGCTGTATAATTATTCCCTTCAAAAATGGCTTTAACTCTTATTAAGTTTTCGCTTTCAAACTGGGCATAAGCGGCAAAAGGGGTTTGACAACCTCCCTCAACGGCTCTCAAAGATGCTCTTTCGGCTCCAGTTAAAATAGCAGTTGGTTGATGATGTAAAGTCTGAATAGCTTTTTTTAACAATAAATTGGAATTATTTTGAGCAATTTGAATAGCTAAAGCACCCTGACCAGCAGCTGGCAAACAAATATCTGGGCTGAGAATACAACCAATTTGATTTTCTAAATTTAAACGTTTTAGGCCAGCTACAGCTAAAATTCCCGCATCCAAATTATCAAAACCTTCTTTTATTTTTTTAAGGCGGGTATCAATATTTCCACGTAAATTGACAAAAGTAAAATCAGGTCTGAAAGCTAGCAATTGGGCAATTCGTCTTAAACTACTGGTTCCAATTCTGGCTTTAGGTGGCAAATCAAGCAAAGAGCTAAGTTTTTGGTGCTGAGAGCTGAATATAACACAATCCCACGGTTCTTCACGTTTGGTAATGGCTGCAATTGGTAATTTTTTATTGATACCGGTCGGCAAATCTTTTAGGCAATGCACGGCTAAGTCAATTTCTTGATTCAGCAAAGCTTCTTCTAATTCAGCCGTAAAAAGTCCTTTGTCGCCAATTTTGTGCAAAGCTTTATCGATAATTAAATCGCCTTTGGTCTGGATAATTTTAATTTCAGATTCTAAGCCACACTTTGCCAATTCAAGCTTTACCCATTGGGCTTGCACCAAAGCTAATTTCGATCCACGGCTACCAATTTTCAGGCTCAAAATAAATTCCTTTGCAAATAAACTTAAATATTTTTAATTCTCTATTAAAATAAGTCTTTTAGCTAGTTTTACTATTTTGTAAGAATAAAATTCTATTATAAAAAATTTCTCTTTTTAATATAAATTAATAATCTCTTCAGGAGGATAATATTATGGGTTTTGATATCGGAAATACAATAAATAATGCTGGAAATATCGCTTTAAACGCTACTTTAGCAAAAAAATCTTTTCAAGAAGGAAATGTAACGGGATCACTTAATCATGGAACCCAAGCTCTTCAATCTACCGGTAATATTATTGGCGGGAAAGTTGGAGAGGGAATAAATAAAGCTACTTCTTGGGTACAAAATACGACTCAGCAAGTTCAAGGCATATCTGATTTTGCTTCTCTGTTTCAGCCCCAACGACATCAATTAGTGAAAACAGCTTAGATTAAAGGTTATCGTAGACTGAGTTTTCTTTTTTGTTTTTGCCTTTATTTTTATTGTTTTTACTTTCTTTGCCATCTTCACCAGCAGGATTATTTGACTGATTTTTACCTTTTAGCGAAAATAAATATTCATCATATGGTCCTGCATAGTCATCAATAATATTATTAGGCCTAAAAGCGATAATCCGATTAGCAGCGGTACTTACTAAATCTCGGTCATGAGTTACAAAAAGTACAGTACCTACAAAACTTTTAATTGCCTCAGATAAAGCACTGACTGCTTCCAAATCAAGGTGATTAGTTGGTTCATCGAGTATTAATAAATTATTTTGCTCAAGCATAAGCCTGGCCATAATTAAACGTGCAGATTCTCCTCCCGAAAGGCTTTCAGTTTTCTTGAGAGCTTCTTCTCCGCTAAATAACATACGCCCCAAATAACTACGCAGAATTTCACTATTTTCATCTTTGGCAAATCTTTCCAACCATTCAAAGGCATTTAAACCTGGCTGTATTCCTTGTTTATAATCTTGCGGAAAATAACCTTTTGAAACTTCATGTCCGCTAAGCACCGACCCGCTATCTGGTGCTAATTCCCCAATTAAAATACGTAAAAGCGTAGTTTTTCCTAAACCATTATTACCAATAATCCCAACTTTTTCACCCCGGCGAATAATAGTCGAAAAGTTTTTAATTGCCTGAATGACTGATCCGTCTTCTTGAGTATAAGATTTACTAATTTCTTTAATCGTCAAAACTTCTTTGCCAGACGGACGTTTAATATCAAATTTGATATAAGGCCTTTGGATATTTGATTTTTTTAATTCAGTAGTGCCAATTCTTTCAATTTCTTTTTTCTTCGATTGAGCTTGTGTTGACCTAGTTCCAGCTCCAAATTTATTCACAAAGTCTTGTAATTGTTCGATTTTGCGGGCTTTTTCACGGTTTTCATTTTCAATTCGCTCCCGAGAACTAGTTTTAGCCAAAACCATATCATCATAATTGCCGGGGTAAGTAATGACCGTATCATAGTCAATGTCAGCAATATGAGTGCAAACTGAATTTAAAAAGTGGCGGTCATGTGAAATAACAATTAAAGTTCCATTGTATTGCTTGAGGCGATTTTCCAGCCAATTAATGGATTCAAGGTCAAGATAATTGGTCGGTTCATCCAAAAATAAAGCGTCTGGGTCACCAAATAAAGCTTGCGCCAAAAGAACCCTGAATTTTAAATCAGTCGGCAAAGAAGACATTAAATTAAAATGTTTATCTTTGGGAATGCCAATGCCTTGCAAAAGTTTAATTGCTTCATTTTCAGCGACATAACCATTTTCTTCAGCAATTGTCATTTCAAGCTCAGCTAAACGCATGCCCATTTCATCCGTGATATTTTCTTCTTCACACAATTGATCTCGCTCTTCCATGGCTGACCACAAAAATTTATTGCCCATTAAAACTGTGTCAATAATACGAACTTGGTCATATTTAAATTGATCTTGGCGCAGAATACCAACCCGACGGGGAACAGTAATAATTCCACCGGAAGATTCTTCATCGCCTTGCAGGATTTTTAAAAAAGTTGATTTGCCAGCTCCATTTGGGCCAGTTAGGCCATAACGATTATTTGGCGAGAATTGAACTGAAACTTTTTCAAATAAAACACGTGAGCCATAAGACTTAACCAGATCTTGAACGATTATCATTTAGTAAATATTTAATATTAATTTGGTAAAACTAATTATACAAATAGACTTTAAGAAGCTGTTTGAAAATAATTTATTCTCCATAATTTGAATTCTAATATTCTATAAAAATTTATTTAAGCTCAAAATCTGAAACTGAAAATAAATTAAAGCATCATAAGCTTTGCCAGTCTTTAGGCCTTCTTCAATTAAATTTAGTTTTTTAATAATTTGCAATAAGTAATTTAATTTTATATTTTTCAGTTTAATTAAATCTTGTTTGATTTTATAAGGATTTTTATTAGTTAATTTAGTAATTTCGCTTTCACCAAGTCCTTGTCCTTGTAAGTCTTTTAAAATTGTATAATTCCTAAAAACCGTTTGCAAGCCGGCAATAATTGGTAGCGGGTTTTGAAAATAAGCAATTTTTTTAAATTTATTGATGAAATCGCTAATCTGACCCAAAAGTAAATTATCACTCAGGTCAAATAAATCAAAATTGTTTTGGCATAAATTTTCAATATCTAATTTTTTGATGGGCTTGCCAGCCGTATAACAATATAATTTTTCGAGCTCAGAAGCAATAGAAGCGGTATCACTCGTATAAAATTCAACTAATCTTTGCACGGCATTTGTTTCAATGTTGATTTCTCTTTCGGTGGCCAAGTCTTTTGTCCATTTACAAATATCTTGTAATTTCCACGGGCTAAATTGTTCAATCTCCGTGGTTTCTGTGGCTGATTTTTCCAAAAATTTATAAGCTTTTAATCTTTTATCCATTTTCCCGGCTGCATATAATATCAAATGGACAAATTCCGGCAAATCTTCGCTTTCAATCAAATTAGTCAATTCATTTATTTTATTAGTGGAAAAATCATGCCAATTTAGTAAAATTAGTTTTTCTTCAGCAAAAAAAGAAACTTCCCAAATTGTGGATTGAAAATCATCGTTTTCTTGTAATTTTTTTAAAGGCAAATGCGAAAATTTTTGCAATAAAGCTTTCAAAGCCAAATTCAATCTAAAATGATCTTCACCAAATAAAAAATAAATATTGGATGTTTTTGTCTTTTGCTTTTTCTCACTCATAATTTATTTATTTTAATATGTTTTCTAAATCTTCCAAACTATTTGATCAGTCTAAACAACTTTTTCCTGGCGGCGTAAATTCACCAGTGCGGGCTTTTAAAGCGGTTAATTGTGATCCTGTATTTATTGAATCAGCTCAGGGTGCTTATTTGCACGATGTTGATAATAATGAATATATTGATTATGTTGGCTCTTGGGGGCCAATGATAGCTGGACACACTCATCCTGCCATTGTTCAGGCTTTATACGAAGCCATGCAAAAGGGGCTTAGCTTTGGAGCCTGCCATGCAGGCGAAATTAAATTAGCCCAAGAAGTAATGAAATTAATGCCCAGTTTTGAAACTATTAGATTTGTTAATTCGGGGACTGAAGCTTGTATGTCGGTTATTAGACTGGCCAGAGCTTATACCGAAAGACCCAAAATTTTAAAGTTTGCAGGTTGTTATCACGGGCATGCTGATTCATTCTTGGTGCAAGGTGGTTCCGGGATTGCAACACTTGGTTTGCCAGATAGCCCAGGAGTTTTACCCGAACTTGCTAGTCAAACTTTAACCGCCGAATTTAATGATTTAAAAGGGGTGGCGGATATTTTTGAACAGCATAAAAATCAGATTGCAGCTATTATCGTTGAGCCAGTGGTCGGAAATGCGGGTTGTTTATTACCACAAAAAAACTTTTTAGCCGGACTCAGACAAATTTGTAATGAAACCCATAGTTTATTAATTTTTGATGAAGTAATGACTGGCTTTCGAGTTGCAAAGGGAGGCGCTCAAGCTTTATTTAATGTCAAGCCCGACTTAACAACTTTGGGCAAAATTTTGGGTGGCGGTTTGCCAATTGGAGCTTATGGTGGACGAGCCGATATTATGAAAATGATTGCTCCGAGCGGGCCAGTTTATCAGGCAGGCACTTTATCGGGTAATCCTTTAGGAATGGCTTCTGGCTATGCAAGTTTACAATTAATTCAAGCTCAGGGTTTTTATGAAAAACTAGAACAAGCTGGTCAATTTTTGGAAGAAGGTTTAAAAGAAGCGGCTTATAAAGCTAGAACTCATATTCTTGTAAATAGATGTGGCTCTATGATTTCAATGTTTTTTAGCAATTTACCCCAAATCAATAATTATAAGGAAGCTAAAACATCAGACACTCGTCAATTTGCCAACTTTTTCCAGAATATGTTAGCCGATGGAATTTATTTGCCGCCTAGCCAGTTTGAAACTTGGTTTTTCTCGTCAGCTCATACCGAAAAAGATTTAAATAAAACTATTAAAGTTGCTTATCAATCGTTTTTCCGCCGTTAAATCAATGTGAGTTTTCAGATATATCTAAAATTGATTGACTGAAAGGTATTTAGAGATTATATTTTGAGTCTTTATAAATTAAATTTATGGTTATTTTAATACTAAGGTAAAATATATTAGAAAATTAATTATTTATTCTATAAAACATGCAAAATACTTTTGTAGCTATCAAGCCAGACGGTACTTCACGTAAATTAGTTGGTAAAATTATCCAAAAATTTGAAGATTTGAATTTAAACTTAATTGGCCTTGAACTAATGCAAGTTAGCCGTGAATTAGCCGAAAAACATTATGGTGAACATAAAGGCAAACCTTTCTTTGAAGATTTAATTCAATTTATTACTTCAGGTAAAATTGTGGCTATGGCTTGGCAAGGTCATAATAGTATTGAAGTTATACGTAAAATTGTTGGTGTAACTGATCCTTTAAAAGCAGCTCCTGGTACCATTCGAGGGGATTTTGCTTTAAATATTGACCAAAATATAATTCACGCATCTGATAGTCCTGAAAGTGCTACCCGCGAATTAAAGCTATTTTTCCCAAATTGTAATTTTAATTAAAAAACAACTTTTTATATGAATGAAAGCTGGCTAGAAGTAGCTGATTTAAACGACCTGCAAATTAATGAAGGTAAGGCAATTAATGTAAAAAATCTATCAATTGCTTTGTTCCGTTTGCCTAATAATAAAGTTTATGCCATTGAAAATTCTTGTCCTCATATCGGAGCTCCTTTAGATAGTGGGCTGGTCGAAAATCAAACTATTACTTGTCTGTGGCATAGTTGGTGTTTTAGCTTAATTGACGGTTATTCTACTAATTGTCCTAATGTCAAAGTTCAAATTTATCCTACTCAAATCAAAGAAAATAAAGTTTTAATTCAAATCTAATTAGTTGTGAAATAATATAATATGACAAATTATGATAGACCTAAATATTGACATTGCTAAAGATGATTCGGCAGAAAAAATCAAAAAGTTTTCTTGGTATCCGGGTCATATAAAGCTAGCTGAGCAAGAATTAAAAACTAAATGGCTTAATTTACTCGATTTGATAATTGAATTAATAGATGCAAGAGTACCAGTTAGCGGGCAATATCCCAATCGTGAATTTTGGGGAAGTAAAAAAATAATACAAGTTTTTACTCATTCAGACATAGCTGATAAGGATTTTTTAAAGAAACATTTTACTAATACACTTTCAGTAAATGCTCATAAACCTCATGAATGGAAAGCTAAACTTGGGAATTTAATTAAAGAAAATTCAATTGAAATCAAAGAAAAACTTAAAAATCAAGGCCGCAAGCGTAAAATCAGACTGGGGGTTTGCGGTTTGCCTAATGTCGGAAAATCTACTTTTTTAAATTCATTACTTAAAAGTGGCAAAAAAGCTCAAACTGGCAATCAACCTGGTATTACCCGCCGGATGCAATGGGTGGAAGGTGCTGATTTTGATTTATTGGATTCTCCTGGAATTATGCCTTTAGCCGTTGAATTTGAAATTGCTCACAAACTAGCTTTATGTAATTTATTACCGCAAAAATTATTTGATTTAGAGCTATTAAAAGATAAACTATTAATGTTTTTAGCTGTTAATTATCCAGATATTCATCCAAAAGCAACTGATTTAAGCCTAAAAATGAAACCCGAAGCTTTTGTGAAATATTTTCAGGATGGAAAACTAGGTTTAATTTGCCTTGATTTGCCAGAAAATATTACGGTGTCGCCTTTAAACATTTAAAATTTTAGTAATAAAAAACTATAAAACCGAAAACTTATTTAGAATTGATTTAGTTTTTATAAAATATTTTAAATTGTTATGAATAAAGATAAAAAGTTTTTAGCTACTCTTTTGCTAATAGTTTCCGTGCTGGGCATAATTCTAAACTTTATACCGGGCAAAAATTCTAAATCTAAAGGTGAAAATTCTGAAGATAAATCCTTTATGGGACTTTCTGGCTCTAAAGACAAAATTTTAGCTCTTGATTTGACCGGTGTTATGATGGATGGTGGAGTGCAGTCTTTTATTGGGGGCGAAAATTCCAATGCAGTTCGCGTTCGAGATCAATTAATCAAAGCAGCCAAAGAAAAATCAGTTAAAGGTATAATTTTACGTATTAATAGTCCAGGTGGGGCAGTTGGTATTAGCCAAGAAATTTATAATGCCATCAAAAAAGTTAGAAAAACTTATAAAAAACCAATTATTGCTTCTATGGGAGATATTGCTGCTTCGGGTGGTTATTATGCCGCTTCCGGTTGTGATTTAGTTTTTGCTAATCCAGGAACTTTAACCGGCAGTATTGGGGTGGTTTCGCATTTTACTAATTTCGAGGCTTTATATAATAAATTTGGAGTTAAAGATATGACTATTAAAGCTGGTTTATATAAAGATATTGGTAGTTCAACTAGGCCTATGACTGCTGAAGAAAAAGAAATTTTGCAAAGCTTAGTAGATGATACTTATGATCAATTTATTGAAGACGTTTATATGGGCAGAAGAATTAACTCATCGGAAATAAAAAAATATGGTGAATTAAGAGCTGCACTCAGCCGCCAAGATATTAGAGACTTAGCTCAAGGTATGATTTATACGGGTAAACAGGCTAAGCAAGCTGGTTTGGTAGACAAATTGGGTGGTTATCAGGAAGCTTTAGAAGATTTGCAAAAACTAGTCAGAGAGCAGTCTAAGGGAAGTATCAAAGAAGATTTAGATATTGTGCATTCAATTGGAGGTTATAATTCAATAAAAGAAGTATTTTCAATGTCTTCATCAATTAAAGATTTATTACCTCTTTTGCTTGGACAAAACCCATTAGCTCAGAAAAATTTAAATATTCAAACTCAAACTACTCCTAACCTAATGATGATTGCACCAGAATTTATTTATTCGATGAAGTAAATTATGCCGGAACATGCTCATTATATTTGGTTTTCAGTGGCTTTTATATTTTTAATTGCGGAAATAGTTTTGCCTAGTTTCTTTTGTGCGGCTTTGGCTTTTTCAGCTTTTATTTGTGGATTTTTAATTTTATTTTTTCAACAAATCAATTTTTTAAATTTAATACTTATTTTTAGCGGTTTAAGTTTATTAATCTTTTTTAGTTTGCGTAAATGGTATTTAAACTTTATGGTAAATAAAAAATCGGAAGTAAAATTTGGCTTTGAATCATTGATTGGCAAAAAAGGTTTAGTCACACAATCGGTTTTAAAAGAACAATATGGTTATCTTAAAATTGACGGTGATCAATGGAGAGCCTATTCAGACGAAGAAATTCTTAAAGAAGGCCAACAAGCAGAAATTATAAAAATTGAAGGAAATACCGTTAAAGTAAAGTCTGTATGAGATTCGATATAATTACTCTTTTTCCGGAAATTATTGAAAATTACTGTAAATATGGCATTGTGGGACGGGCTTTTGAAAATAAAATTGCCCAATTATCTTTGATTCAGCTGCGAGACTTTGGCATTGGTAAGTACAAAAAAGTAGACGATGAAATTTTTGGTGGTGGAGTTGGTATGTTATTAAAACCCGAACCCATTTTCGCTGCTCATCGGTCAATTCAGAAAGAAGTAAATTTTAAAACTATTTTACTGACTCCATCTGGACAAACTTTAAATCAACCTTTTATCCGTAAAAAGCTTTTGCCTTGCGACCAATTAATTATTCTTTGTGGGCGATATGAAGGATTTGATGAAAGGGTAAAATCTTTAGTTGATTATTCAGTTAGTTTGGGAAATTATGTTTTAAGTGGTGGAGAAATTGGAGCTTTAACTATTATTGATAGTTTAATTAGACTTCTGCCAGGAGCTTTACCTAAAGGCGAACAAGTACATGGACATGATAGTTTTTCGGACGAAGAGGGTGAATTATTAGAAGCTCCGCAATATACTCGTCCAGCTGAATTTGAAGGCTTAAAAGTACCCGATATTTTACTAAGCGGCAATCACCAAGCAATCGCAAATTGGAAAAAACAATATTATTCTTTATAAGCCTAAGCCCGCCAAGCTTTTTTTGAAAAAATTACCAACTTGATTTGTGTATTCGCTAATTCCGCTTTTAATTGGATTCACAAACTCTCTAATTTCATCATCTTGCAAAATACCATTTACCATTTCTTTGGAGATAGGCTCAATTATTCTGAGTTCGCAACCAGTTTTCATAATTTCTTGCCACTTTTTCGTATAAGTAAGGCTTGAATCATTTAATATTGGGGCAATCTTTTCAAAATCATTAGGATACTTTTTATAAAGAATTTCTGCTTCTGAAACTACTTGTTGTGAAACTTCTTCTATTAGTTTATTTAAGGGAGGGTAATTATCAAGTAAGTCCTCAAAGTTTCTAGGCTTTTCACCCTTAAATATTAATTTACAAACAGATGAAAGATCTTCCTCGCTACTCATTGGTTCGCCTTTATCAATTTTAGAAATTACTTTTGATACAAAGTCTTGATCCTCTTTGCTTAAAGTCTCTTTGACGCTGTTAAATTGATTTGTCAAACTTGTGTTTATATAATTTACTAGATCTTTGGATTCTTCTCCTAACAAAGGCCGTTTTACCATATTGTATACAAATGATTCCCAACC
>JAAFJH010000021.1 GCA_013298875.1 Synechococcales cyanobacterium bin2.concoct.b11b12b14.033 | reverse complement strand
TCTTTCCCTTCTACATGCCCCTCACGTTTTTGTAGCAGATAAGAATTTTCCAAAGACGTAATAGCTTTGTTTAAATTATCTTTAGCTAAAAGTACTGGTACAAATAATTCTACTAAGTTTTGCTCATAACTCAAATTGGATTCGCTTAATTTCTTTGACTTTGTTAAAAATCTCTCCAAAGCTTGATTAAAATTACTTTCCTTAGTATATAAATCACTTTTGCTCATTGCAAAATTTAAATATTCAGTCAATTCAATGCGAGTAGTTTCATCAATTTCTTTATTGTTTATTATAGCTTCTAATTGTTTGCGTTTATCTTCTATACCTAGTCCCTCCCTCAATACTTCTTCAGGTTTACCTTTTTGAATTAGTTTAAAGTACTTTTCTATAGCTTCTTGAAAATCTCTAACCTCTTTAAAATTAGTTAATTTAGCTGGCGTAAGAACTGGCAGAGATAGATTACTTATTACTGGTTCAGCTAATTCAGCCCCTCCTGTTTTTGGTGCAATCTCAATTTCGCCTTGTGGTTGTTGAGAGGTAGGTTCTTCTACTACTGGAACTTCTATGACAGGTTGTTCTTTCGCTGCTGGAGTCTCAACGGTTGGACTTTCTGCTGCAGGAGGCTTTTCAGTGCCAGATGGTAATTTAGGAGAACTCTTGTAAAGATTATCAATTAGATTATTTACTCGAGAGCTTCCAAGAGGTTTCCAGTTCCTCCTAACTATATCTAAAATCTGTCCTTCCATAGGTGAAAGTTCCTTATTTATACCAAGAATAGTCTGACTGTTTTCCTTGGTGTCAGTATCAGTTAAAGATTCAACAGCATCAGAATAGGCTTGCCTTAAACTTTGAATTGCGGTTAATAAATTTATTTGTTCTCTATCGTTGTGGGTGGTCGCTAAGTTTGAATCAAGAACGTCTTGAAGTTTAGCTTTATAATCCTTAGCAGCTTGCTTAAAGGCTTGAAGTGTAGAAGATTCTGAACCAGCATTGTCAGAACGAACAGACCTTGAATAAACCGAGATTGAGCGAGTTGGCACTTGAGGAAGGACACCAGCTTTACCCCCCCCCATTCGTATTTACTGTTTTCTGCTGCGAACCAGCTCTATTCTCTTTACTTTTATTTGGATCGCAATTAGCGGTAATTGTACTGGCTGACTTATTGGCTGACGATAAACGCATAATAAAGTTTAGGCACTCCGTTTTTATAGTTGGATTTTTAAATTGAAATTTAATAGAGTTTTATTATTCTCTTAACTTTTATTATTTCAGTTTGTACATTATAAGTCAAGTTGTATTTATTTTTTATTATCTGAATCAGGATTTACCGGATTAAAGGATTATCAGGATATTTTATTTTAATTAATTAGCTTTCAGAGAATATTCTCAAATTCTGTTTATTTTTTAACTCAGAAGCTAATAATTAATTTTCATACAAAGAACGGTTTAATTTAGATTGTCTGATAATGAAATAAGTGTACCAATGCTGATAATTTTATGATTTGGCACTGGAACAGTAATAGTTGAATCGTCTATTTTCAGTTGCATAATAATATGGCTTCCTTTCTGCCTTACATTTTGAAAATCATTATCCGCTAGAATTTTACAAACTTCTCCGCCAGACAGTATTTTCAGTTTACCCAACGCTAATCTCCAAAGATGAAATATAAATTTCTGAATTGAGTCTTTCTTTTAATTCATTGGGAGAAGCTTCCTGCAAAAATAATTGAATTGCTTCAGCTAAGTTTTTTCTTGCTTCTTGAATTGTATCACCCTGACTAGCTATATCAAGCTCTGGGCAAAAAGACATGTAAATATTATTGTCTTGTTGAATTATTGCTGTAAAGTGTTTGCTCATTTATACTCCTCTTTACGAATTGTCTGAATTAAGATTATCAAAATTTTAGGTTGTTTTGTTTTTGTGGGCTAGCTTTCAGACAATATTTTCAAACCCTGTTCTCTTCATCCATATTATTTTTACTAGTCTGCAATTGAGAAGTGATTCAAAAAATTTTTATAAATCTTAATTCTGTCAAGCTATTACCTTAAATTTTGCAATTTTTTGTGAGCCAAAATCGGAAATCCGCCAAAGTCAGGGTGAATATGCGGAAAAGTAGCATTAATATCCATAACTTTAAATAAATGATGATTTTCTCCCATAACTGCCTGGGCATAAGCTTTTGCATTTTGTTCTAATAGTTTCCAAGCTTCATGGCTATTAGCAAGTAAAGCGGTAGTACTTCCATCACTCCGAATAAAACCTAAAACGGAAGCTCTAATATCATTTGGTCCAATAAAGGTTTTAAGTGGTGGATCCGGCATTTCACCAATCGAAAAATTCATAAGTGCAAAAGAACTGCCTAAAGCTTTTGCAAAAACGTCTCTGAAACGACTAGCTAATTCACTTCCATTTTTAATCGCTTCGCCCAATTGAATTAAAGAAGAAGCTTTTTCCGTATTAATAGTCATTTTTAAAATGCCATTTTCACCATCAGCCTTTATTAATTCAGCATAATTAGCAAAATTCAAAGACTGAGCTAACTCATTTAAACCTTGATGCTGACTGTCATTTAAAATTTTTAAAACTGCATTTAATATTTTGGTAAAATGTCTAGCTTCTCTTTTATCCGGTCCCCCAGCAATTAATCTTTCAATTGAGCGGTTTTGCCCAATTTCCGGAAATCTAATAACAAATTTAAAAAACGGATTCAATTCATACCACAAAAAATCTGGCTTCAAATGGCCTTTTTCAGCGGTAACAATTCTATTAGTATCCGGATTAATTCCGCCTTCCCCAGTGCCAGTACCATTAATCATATATTTTATTGCATAAACACTTTTGTCGTGGATACCTAATTCTTCCTCAAAAGATTTTAAAACTTGATCCGTATTTGGTTGGCTTAGAGTAGCTGTTAAAGCTGGAACTGTATCATTAAATCCATAAGCTTTTACTTTTTCATAACCTTGGCGGAATAATTCTTCCTCAATTAACTGTCTAAAAAATAAATTTGGCATTCCTCTTTGCAAGGCATCTTCACGCACCCGATGGAAATTAGGAGGCAAGCCAGCAATTGCACCTTCATTCTGAAAAGCACCTGGAGCGGCTATTAATAAAACCCCTTTTTCTCCTTTATTTAATTTGCCATAATTAACCGCTGCCTCAACAATACCTGTAAAATATTCTTGTACTGAAGCCGGATAAAAAGAATTTTTTTGAACCTTGCCATCTGCCGCCAAAGTTGCGATGCTACTTCCACCTAAAACCACACAAGAAGTATTATTAGCTAAATCCAAATCATTAAAAGTCTGATCTTCTCTGCTTAAGGGCATAGTCTTCATTTATAATTTAAGTTTTTATAGGTATAAGATTATCATTCCCACCTATAAAATTAATTATTATTTACTTTGGCAACTATTATTCAGAGTACTTGAATATATAATTCTGAAAACCTTTAACGTGGCATAGCAGTGCCAGTTGTCTCATGTCCAGTAAGTTCAGTGGGTCTATTATTTGTACCAGCTCTAGGAATGCGATCAATAGCTGAGTTTTGAGTGGTGCCAACAAATCCAGTTCCTTCTTTATTTGTACCAGCTCTAGGAATGCGATCAATAGCTGAGTTTTGAGTAGTGCCAATAAATTCACTTGGCTGAGTTGGAGATGGCTGATTTCTCTGTATTAATTTGTCAAGACCAGGACTTTGTACTGATTTACCAGTAAATCCACTTGGTTGAGATGGCTGATTTATATTAGGACTTCGACGAGCATAATCATCTCTAACCGTTGGATATTCTTGTCCAGTCCTTGCAAGTGCAGCCTGTAAGTCTTTTTCTCTTTGGCTATTTGGCAAATAAACTGGCCTATTTACATTTTTTGCATTGGATAGTGCTTTAGCATCTTGTATTGTTTTTTCATCGGATATTGCTTGATCACTAGTAGCATTGCCACCATTTGACAAACTATTAAGAGTATTATGTCCCATATTTGTTGCAAATTCACGCGGGCTTTTTATACATCCGCCAGTTGTAAAGCAATTAGTCGAATCAACTACATTCTTCAAACCGGTGCCAATATTTGGTGAAGGAATGACATTATTCATAGCTCCTAAAACTGTATCTTTAGCAATTCCCAGCCCGGCTCCTTTAACTCCATTCATAGCACCACCTAAAGGATTTCCACCACTAATCGCTGAGCTAACACCGCCTGAAGCTGCTCCTTGGGCTAAT
The DNA here is from genome assembly GCA_013298875.1 of Synechococcales cyanobacterium bin2.concoct.b11b12b14.033. Classification (GTDB taxonomy): domain Bacteria; phylum Cyanobacteriota; class Vampirovibrionia; order Caenarcaniphilales; family Caenarcanaceae; genus JAAFJH01. The sequence goes on along the minus strand of JAAFJH010000021.1, from coordinate 25,657 downwards.
TGAGAAACAACGCCACTACCTAAGCTATTTCCAATTAATCCACCCGCCATTCCGCCCACAGCTCCACCGACAGCCCCTTTCAAATTACCACTCATGGCTCCCTGAATAAGGCCTGGCATATATTTAGCCATTTCTAAGTTTCTAAATGTCATTTTGCTAGGATTTGGATCTATTAAATTGTATTGACTTAGTCCAAATTTAGCCGCATCTCCTACGGATAGATTAGAGTCACTTAATCCCCCCCCCAATTCACCAGCTGATCCAAAACTACCTCCACCCAGAGACCCAGCAGCTCCGCCAGATGAACCCACAGCACTTTTGGAGGCTCTAGCAACCCCACCAGATGCAGAGCTAGCCCCACCTTTAGAACCGTTAAGAGAGCCAGGGAACCAATCACCATCAACAACCCGCCCTTTTCCAGAACCTCCACTATCGCTTCCAGGTTTATTTGCCGTATCGTATTTTACGGTGCCGTCTGAGTTTCTGTTAACTCCATCTGGTGTGTCGTATCCATCTTTTTGTCCAGATTTATTTGCCGTATCGTATTTTACGGTGCCGTCTGAGTTTCTGTTAACTCCGTCTGGTGTGTCGTATCCATCTTTTTGTCCAGATTTATTTGCCGTATCGTATTTTACGGTGCCGTCTGGGTTTCTGTTAACTCCGTCTGGTGTGTCATATCCATCTTTTTGTCCGGATTTATCTGCCGTATCGTATTTTACGGTACCGTCTGAGTTCCTATTAACTCCGTCTGGTGTGTCGTATCCATCTTTTTGTCCAGATTTATTTGCCGTATCGTATTTTACGGTGCCGTCTGAGTTTCTGTTAACTCCGTCTGGTGTGTCATATCCATCTTTTTGTGCAGATTTATTTGCCGTATCGTATTTTACTGTGCCATCTGAGTTTCTCTTAACTCCGTCGGGTGTATCGTAATCTGAATTTGACCTATTATCATCACCGTTTATAGGTTGTCTATTTGCTCCTGCACCAGCATAATTTTCATCTTTTTTTGCAGCTGATGAGCCACTAAAATCTTTGGATCTTTTGCCCGGATCTTCATAACCATTTAAGCTGTCTGAATTTATTTTGCTCCCTTTATTTAAACTTGGAGATGAGCTTCCCCCAGTAATATCAGCCCCTTCGGGAACATTTCCTTTATAACCACCAGTTAATCCACCATAATCTTTATTTGCTGGTAAACCGCTTGCTTGAGTTGCTGCTGCTATAGATGCAGGTGTTTCATCAGCCACAATTCTAGCTGCTGCTTTATCTGCCGCTTTAGATACAGGACTGTCATTAAATTCATCGGCTCTATTTCCAGTTGAATTACTTACAGTTGTTGCTTGTGGAGGTGCAGAAGTTCCAGATTCTTTATCTCTCAAAGCGTCTGCTTCTGCTCTTAATCTTTGCACTCTTGGATCATTATCAGGATTTGTATCACCGCCGTCTTGAGATTGAACATTTCCCACAGCTTCATTCAATTTCGCTTCAGCTGCTTTTAATTCAGACGATTTGGCGTTTTCAGATGCTTCCTTTTGTTTTTGAGCTTCTAAAGCAGCCTGTTGTTTGGAGTCGATAGATTCTCTGCTAACTAATCCTGCTTTTACTCGTTCATCTTCTAATCGGGCATTTGCTGCATCACAATTTCCACCTTCTTGATTACGACATTCACTAAATGCTTTTTCTGCTCTTTGCAAGGATTCAGGTTTCGCATTTTGATTAGAATTGTCAATTGCCTCAAGCTGTCTCTTTGTATTTAAGTATTCTTGTACCTCCGATTCAGGTAACTTTGTTGTGGCGTCAGTAATTCGACCATTTTTATCTAACTCATCAATTCTAGCTTTTAACCGTTCTCTTTCTGACTCTGAGGACTGATTATTATTGCCGCCAGTTACACCTCTTACTTTATCGACAGCTTCTCTTGCTTGATTTACTTGACTTACACCAGGAATTCGATTTAGAATGTCGCCGAATCCTATGGCCTGAGCATTTTGATTGATAAAATTAACGGAAAAGAAACTTGAAAATATGAATAAGCTTACTAATTTTTTTCTTAGCATTTGTAAATAAGATTTTAGATTTTATATGTTTATTTTATTTACATAAAACTAATTTATTAAAGTTATGTTGGGGTAAGTATCCATAAGCTTAGTTAATTCCTCTTTGTCTGAATCACAGATGGACGCAGATTTAAAGAATGACGCAGATACTTTAGATATTATCTTTCTTCTTTGTGAGCGACTTTATCTTTAGTAAAAAATTGTGAATAAATATCTGTGAAATCCGTATTATCTGTGCTAGTCTGCGATTCAGGAAAAAGCTTTAATCTTTAGTGAAAAAGTTGTAAATAAAAATCATAGTCCATTAGAAATTATCGGAATTACATTTCAAGACAAATTTGCATTTGAATAAATAAATTGGGCAGTACAAGATTCGAACTTGTGACCTCCTCCATGTCACGGAGATGCGCTACCAACTGCGCCAACTGCCCATAGAACACTAAAGCCTTTTATATTTTAACAAAAATCAAAAAAAGTTACATAATTAAAAATATATTTTATTTCGTTTTTTAAGTGTTCAATTGAGTAAAAGCTGCCAACTGTGAATATAATTTATTTTTCAAGCATTTTGATTTATCAATAATTTCGGAATTAAATCATTTTATCTACCATTTAGGGCATATTAATCTTATGAAAAAACCCACCATTAAGCTTTTTAATAGTTTGAAACGTTCTCTGGAAGAGTTTATTCCATTGGAAGAAAATAAAGTTAGCATTTATACTTGTGGTCCAACTGTTTATGATTCTTCTCATATTGGTCATGCTCGTAGCTTTATTGTTTGGGATTGCTGGGTGCGTTTTTTTAGAGAAATTAACTATGAAGTAAAATGGGCCAGAAATATTACGGATATTGACGATAAAATTATAAATCGTTCAATACAAATGGGAATTGAGCCGCAAAAACTAGCCCGTATTGAAACTTATAAATACTGGAAAGATATGCATAGTTTAAATGTGCAATGGCCCGATTATGAACCAAAAGCCACCGAAAATTTGCCCCAAATGTTTGCTTTTATTGAAGGTTTAATGCAAAAAGGTTTTGCTTATCAGGCCGAAAATGGAGATATTTATTTTAAAGTTTCCGTCTTTAAACATTATGGACAATTAAAAAATATTAAAAATGAAGCAGAAAATATATCCAGATTAGAAAATTTAAATTCTAAAGAAAATACTTGTGATTTTGCTCTGTGGAAAGCTTTTAATAAAAATGAATATGGTTTTGAAAGTCCTTTTGGGCATGGAAGGCCTGGCTGGCACTTAGAATGTTCGGCTATGATTAAAAATATTTTTGGACAAACTATTGATATTCACGGAGGGGGCGAAGATTTAACTTTTCCTCATCATGAAAATGAAATCGCTCAGTCGGAGGCCTTGCACAGTTGCCAATTTTCACGTTATTGGATACATAATGGTATGGTTTTGGTTAATGGTCGCAAAATGTCTAAATCGGAAGGCAATTTCATAACTATTGAGTCCGCTTTAAAAAATTATTCTGGGAATGCAATTCGCTTTTTTGTTTTAAGTGCTCATTACCGGCAATCAGTTAATTATACCGAAGAAGCTTTACAGGCAGCTCAGAATGGTATTAATAAATTATTTCAGATATTTGCCCATGACGAAAAAATCGAAATTGATAAAAATAATTTAAACCCCACTTTTATGGATAATTTTTATCAGTATTTAGCGGAAGATTTAAACACTGCTTGTGCTTTATCGGTGACTTTTGAAATTGCCAAATTAATAAATAAATCCGAAGGTAATATTATTGAATTAAAAAATACTTTGGCTCATATTTTGTCAGTGCTGGGTTTTAATTTAACCGAAAAACTAATTAATTCTTGTGATGAAAATACGCAAAATTCAATTGTCAAATTACTTTTGGATATTCGTAATAATGCCCGTGAAGTTAAAAACTTTCAGTTAGCCGATCAAATAAGATTACATTTTGAAAAAGCTGGTTATAAACTTAAAGACTCAGCCGAAGGCACTGACTTAATTTGTCTAAGTAAAGTTTAATTAAATACGTATTTTTAGAATATAAAACTTAAACTTTCAGTTCTGATAAAGCTTTTTCTAGCTCTTCTTTTTTTGGGGAAGTTCCATGCCACTTAACTTGGTTTTCCATAAAAGAAATACCTTTTCCTTTAATTGTATTGGCAATTATCACTAAAGGCTGAGCTGTATTTTCCCGCCGAGAGCTTTCTCTAAAAACATTTTGCAAAGCTTCAATATTATGTCCATCAATTTCTTTTACTAGCCAACCAAAGGCTTCAAATTTTTCAGCTAAAGGTTCTAGAGCCATAGTCTTTTCGGTCATACCATCTAATTGCAAACGATTACGGTCAATAATTGCGGTTAAATTACCCAGTTTATAATGCGAAGCCGCCATAATAGCCTCCCAATTTTGTCCTTCTTGCAGCTCACCATCACTCAAAAGGGCATAAACTTTATGCTTACTGTCTGGCTTTAAACGCAAACCTAATGCAACACCATTTGCAATTGATAAACCATGCCCTAAAGACCCAGTTGATACTTCCACTCCAGGAACTTTAAGTCTGTCAATATGTCCCTGAAATTTAGAATTTATTTTACGAAAAGTATTTATAAACTCATCCGCTGAAAAATAACCCGCTAAAGCCAAAACTGCATAAACTGCCGGGGAAGCATGCCCTTTACTAATAATTAAACGGTCTCGCTCTTCCCAATTAGGATTTTTAGAATCATGCTTTAAAATACCAAAATAAAGCACTGCTAAAATATCAGCTATCGACAAAGAGCCTCCTGGATGCCCAGAATTTGCATTACTAATGGCTTTAAGGGCTAAACCTCTAATTTCTTGGGCAGTTTGACTTAAAGATGCAACTGGATTCATATTGGGTTGGTGACTTTTAATTAGTTAGTAGCCGGAGCTGAATAGGAATATGGTTGTATATCTGCTTCCGCCAAATTAGCATGTTTTTCAGCCTGTTGAATAGCTCTTTCACGTCTAATTTGATTTATACAGCCCGTTCCTGCTGGAATTAATTTACCTACAATAACATTTTCTTTCAAGCCTCTTAAGCGGTCAGATTTACCTTCCAAAGCACTTTCTGCTAATATTCTAGTTGTTTCTTGGAAGCTGGCAGCTGAAATGAAGCTATTAGTATTCAAACTGGCTTTGGTAATTCCAAGTAAAACATGTTTATATGTAGCTTCTTCACCATTTTCTTCCGCCACAATTTTTTCATTGGCTCTACCTACTTCAGCTAATTCAGCTAATTCTCCCGGCAAGAAAATTGTATCGCCTGGATCTTCAACTTTAACTTTCATGGTCATTTGACGCACAATTACTTCAATATGTTTATCCGAAATATCTACTCCTTGACCGCAATAAACTTCCTGAACCTCATTGATTAAATGCAATTGAACAGCTTCCAGACCCAGCATTTCCATAACTTGGTGCGGATTAATAACTCCATCCGTTAAAGGTTCCCCAAATTTGACTTTTTGACCTTGATCAATAAGTAAGTTTTGACCAGGCGGAATTTCAACTTGCACTTGTCCACTTTCGGCTTGAATGCTAACCCTCACTTCCCCAGAAATAGATTCAATGCTCGCAACTCCTTCTATCGGACATAAAATAGATGGTTCTTTAGGCTTGCGTGCTTCAAGTAATTCTTCAACACGAGGTAAACCTTGTACAATATCACCTGTTTTTTGTTGCTCAAAAATTAAAGTTGCTAATTGATCTCCCCTCTGAGCTAAACCACCTGACTCAACTTGTAATTGTGCTCCCTGGCTGATTAAATAAGGTCTTCCTCTCCGCAAAATAATTCCATTCGGCTGAATAGCAACCACTTGCCCTGAATATTCAGCTATTAAGCCTTCTTCTAGTAAGTCTCCTTTGCGTAAATAATCACCAACTTTTAAGGTCTCAGATTCTTTTTTAGTACTATGACGATGTAAATGATCTTTAGTAATCAAAAGCAATTTACGGTCATCAGTTGGGCTTAAACGTACTTCTCCATTTGAATTTGAAAGCACTTGAGTTTTAGCAATTGCATCGCCAGATTTAACTTCAGAACCTTCATCTATTAATAAATAAGTAGTGCTGGCCTCACTTTCACGTCTGAGCAAAATGGCATCCTGAACAATAATCGCTAAATTACCATTGCTGTGCTCTAAATGACCTTTTAACATTTTAAGATCATCACTCATTTCAAGCATTAAGCTAGTTCTGATTAATTGGCCGCCTTCCAAATTCCTGACACGATCTCCGTTTTTATACAGTATTTGAGTAACTGGCACAATTTTAATTTCCTCCGAAGAAGCTTTAGTTTTCAAATTAACTTTAGGTGGGCTAATTTCAAAGACCTGCACTGGGCGCACAAATACTTTAACTTGGCCGCTTTCTTCATCGGCAATTAAACTAATTAATGATTTTCCTTTAGCTTTGACTCCAGTCATGATAAGAGTGCCGTCATCAATAATTGTTTCATCTTCAATTTTTAAATCTTCTGGATCTTCTAAGTTATAAATTTCACCAGGCCTAATAATAGCTTCATAAATAATATCATTTTCAATTTTAAGCTCAACAATACCATCAATGCGAGTAATCACATCTTTGACTATTTCTTGTCCAGCAACAACACGGTCTCCATTTTCCACATATTTCAAACTAATATCTTTGCTAATAGAATGAATTTCTTCCGGTATAAAGTAAATAGTTCCAGTCTGATTAGTTTCTAGAATACGTTTTTCATCTAATTGCAAATCTTCGGCATAACGAATCTCTCCGCTGCATGGTACTTTATGTATTGAATGAGAAGTTAATTCGGCTAAAATTAAACCATCTTCTACTACTTCGCCTGGCTGAATTTTAAAAGTATATTTTTCATTATCAGCTATTTTCCAGCAATAATTACCTTGCTGTGTTTGCTCTAAAGTCGCATTAGTCGGTTCAATGGAAGCAATAATAATATTTAAATCTTTTCCTTTTAAAAGCTTATTGAAAGGTTTCCCGTCTGCATCTACCCCTTTTTGAATGTCAATTTCAGACGAAAAACGTACAATACCAGCATGCTCGCAATAAGTATTTGTTTCACTTAAAATAGTCCCCGACTGAATTTGCTGTCCATCTTCTACGACAATTTCAGATCCAGACGGCAAGGAATAAACTTGTCCTTCCATAATCCAAATACTGCCGCTCTGATTAGATGTGCGGGAAATATTACCAAAACGATCTTGCTTTTCATCAACTTCAAAATCTTTAAATACTACTTGCCCAGATAAAGCGGATAAAATGTCTTTATAAGCTCTTTCAGTTAGTAATTTAGACGAAGCTTCATTATATTCTGCAATAACTTGATCTTTTTTAATTTCGCTACCGTTTAAATGCTTAATTAAAGCCCCATTTGGCAATTTATATTTATCACTATTAATTAAAACAGTTAAATCTCTGGTGGCTTGCTGAACAATTTCTCCGTATTTAGTCCTAGTTTCTTTGGTATAAATTTCATCATAAGTTAATTTTCCGGCTTTGGTAGCTTTAACTGCTTTTCTAGCAACTCCTCCGGCTACAGCTCCTCCCGTGTGGAAAGTTCTCATGGTTAGCTGTGTACCTGGCTCTCCAATTGATTGAGCAGCAATAATACCGATTGCTTCCCCGACTGGAACAGGTTTATTATTGGCCAAACTTGCACCATAACATTTAGCACAAATACCTCTTTCGCTTTCGCAGGTTAAAGCAGACCTAACTTTTAATTCTCTAATACCAGCTTCAGCAATTTTTTTGGCTATTGCTCGGGTAATTACTTGGTTGCGGGCACAAATCAATTCTTGGGTTTCTGGATTTAAAACATCATCCACTGGAATACGTGAAAAAACTCTTTTTTCTAAAGCTAAAGTATCTTTGCCTCGGTCTTGTAAAGGTCTTAAAACAATTCCTTTATAAGTACCACAATCTTCATTATAAATAATCACATCTTGGGCTACATCAACTAAGCGCCGTGTTAAATAACCCGAGTCAGCTGTTTTAAGAGCCGTATCTACAATACCTTTTCTGGCTCCATAACTAGAAATAATATATTCTGTTACCGTTAAACCTTCTCTAAAATTAGATTTGATCGGCTGATCAATAATTTTACCTTGTGAATCTGCCATTAGACCCCGCATACCAACCAGCTGTCTGACCTGAGACAAATTACCTCTAGCTCCCGAGAAAGCCATCATATAAACTGGATTTAAACGGTCAAAGTTTTTTACAACTTCAACAGTTAAAGCTTCTGTCGTCTCCGACCAAGTATCAATTACCCGATTATAACGTTCAACTTCAGTAATTTCACCTCTTTCAAAAAGCTCTTTCGCTTCGGTGATTTTTTCGTCTGCTTCCGCTAATAATTCTTTTTTAATTTCTGGCACCGATAAATCTTCAATACCAATTGTCACACCGGCTTGCGTTGAATAATGGAAACCAATATCTTTCAATAAATTCGCCAGCTCAGCTGTGGCAGAAGTACCGTAATTTTCATAAATATCAATCAAAATTGAGCTTAAAGCTTTCTTGTCAAGCTGTTTATTTATAAACTCAAAAGCAGGTTTATTAGGGATTTGACATAAAACATCATTAATGGCCTGATTCACAATTACCCTTCCTGGAGTAGTCTGAATAATATTACCAGTCGAAATTCTGACCTTAATTTGAGCATGAACATGTAAAAGCCCAACTTCAAAGGCAGCCCTTGCATCCGCTAAGTTAGCAAAAATTTGTCCGGCTCCTTTGCATTGCTCGGGTTTGTCTGAATTAGGTCTTTCAACAGTTAAATAATATAAACCTAAAGTCATATCCTGAGTTGGCACAATAGAAGGCTGGCCAGTAGCAGGTAGTAAAACATTATTGGAAGCTAACATTAACATTCTGGCTTCTGCTTGTGCTTCAACCGATAATGGAACGTGAATGGCCATCTGATCACCGTCAAAGTCAGCATTGAAAGAAGCACAAACTAATGGATGTAATTGAATTGCTCGACCCTCTACTAAAACTGGTTCAAAAGCTTGAATTCCCAATCTGTGTAAGGTCGGTGCTCTATTTAATAAAACCGGATGATCTTTAATTGATTCTTCGAGGGTTTCCCAAACTACCGTTAAGCCAGTTTCAATCATTTTTTTGGCAGTTTTTATATTTGGTGCTAAACCTTTTTTAATTAATTTTTCAATAATAAAAGGCTTAAACAATTCAAGCAAAATTGGAGCTGGAACACCGCATTGATGCAATTTTAAATTTGGACCAACGACAATAACCGAACGTCCGGAATAGTCAACCCGTTTGCCCAAAAGATTTTGTCTAAAGCGACCCTGTTTTCCTTCAATAATATCGGATAAAGATTTTAATCTACGACCATTACTACCAACTACTTCTCTGCCACGTCTTCCATTATCAATTAAAGCGTCAACTGATTCTTGTAACATACGCTTCTCATTACGGATAATAATTTCCGGAGCATACATTTCTTTCAGTTTAATCAAACGATTATTACGGTTAATTACCCGACGGTATAAGTCATTCAAATCACTAGTCGCAAAACGTCCACCATCTAATTGAACCATTGGACGCAAATCTGGAGGTAAAACTGGCAATAAATCCATAATTATCCAAGCTGGATCTATTTTAGAATTGACCAATTTATCTATTAAACGCAGCCTTTTAATTAATTTAATTCTTTTTTGAGCACTTGATTTATTTTCTTTTAAGTCAGCTTTTAATGTAATTACTAATTCTTCCAAGCCTGGAATCGCTAAAACTTTACCCCTAGATTGTCTGGGTGCATCCGGGAATTCATAAACAACACGAGTTAACTTATCTAAAAGCTTTAAAATAGCCTCAGCTCCCATTTCAGCCTCAAATTGCACTTCACCTTTTAAAGTCAATTCGTCATATTCGTCTTCTCCTAATAATTGGCTTTGCTTTAATTCACTAGTACCAGGATCAACCACAATATAAGAATTAAAGTAAACTACTTGTTCCAACTCTCGGAGCGGGACTTCAAGTAATAAACTTAAATAACTTGGAATACCTTTTAAATACCAAATATGCACAACTGGCGAAGCCAAACTAACATGACCCATTCGATAACGTCTAACGCGTGACTCTGTAACTTCAACGCCGCACACCTCACATATAATCCCTCTATACCTTATTCTCTTGTATTTTCCACAAGCACATTCCCAATCTTTAACTGGTCCGAAAGTCTTTTGGCAAAATAAACCTTCCCGCTCAGGTGATAAAGTACGGTAGTTTATCGTTTCAGCTTTTTTAACTTCCCCGAAAGACCATTGTTTAATTACTTCAGGTGAGGCAATTTTTATTTGTATCAAATCAAATGAATCTAATCTGGACTCATTTGTATAGTCAATCATATCGTTACTCATATTATTTCTTTTGCTCCGCTCTATCTTTTATAAGTTATTTTTATGTTAATCTTCGCTTGGTTCAGTAGTGGCTAATTTTAAAAATTTATCTTCTAAATCCTCTTCTTCTAAGGCTACCCCAGCTGGAATTGGCATTATATTAGGTCGCCCATAAGGAGCCGCTAAAATCATACCTTCATTTATCTTGACGTCTAATTCATGTAATTGTCCATGTGCATCAGTACCCATTACTTTCATATCTAGGCCTAATGACTGTAGTTCACAAACTAAAACTTTAAATGATTCTGGGACACCAGGCGAAGGTAAAGTTTGTCCTTTCACAATTGCCTCATAAACACGACTACGTCCAATTACATTGTCAGACTTAACAGTCAGCATTTCTTGCAAATTGTATGAAGCTCCATAAGCCTCCAAAGCCCAGCATTCCATTTCTCCGAGTCTCTGTCCGCCAAATTGAGCTTTTCCACCTAAAGGCTGTTGAGTAACTAAAGAATATGGACCAGTCGAGCGAGCATGCATTTTATCATCAACCAAATGCACCAATTTCATCATATACATTTTGCCAACCGTAACAGGCTGATCAAATTCCTCACCAGTACGACCGTCAATTAATCTTACTTTTCCGTCGTCACTTATCCAATCAAGCCCAGATTTTGCTTTGGCTTTTTTAATTTCGCCTAAAACTAACTTGCGGGAAGCTTCTTCTTCATACATTTCATCGAAAGGCCAAACTTCATAATACTGATCCAATAGCCAACCTGCTAAACCAAGCATAGTTTCATAAACCTGCCCCACGTTCATACGGCTAGGTACCCCAAGTGGATTCAGAATAATATCAACGGGTCTTCCATCTGGTAAATGAGGCATATCTTCAACCGGTAAAATTTTAGAAACAATACCTTTATTTCCATGTCTACCAGCCATTTTATCGCCAACCCTGATTTTTCTTTTCTGGGCAATATGCACTCGCACCATTTTATTGGCTACTGGTGGTAATTCATCCCCCTTTAAGCGGTCAAGTATATGTACTCCCACTACACGTCCACCTTCGGTATGAGGAACTTTGAGAGAATTATCTTTTACATCCCTGGCTTTTTCACCAAAAATTGCTCTTAATAATTTTTCTTCGGGTGGTTGATCAGATTCACCTTTAGGCGTAATTTTACCGACTAGAATATCCCCTGACTTGACCAGTGAACCGATTCGAATGACACCATTATCATCTAAATTTCTGAGTGCATCTTCTGAAACATTAGGAATCTCACGAGTTATTTCTTCTGGTCCTAATTTGGTAGAACGGGCGTCAATTTCTAGTTTTTCAATATGAATTGAAGTATAAACATCATTTTGGATTAATTTTTCAGACAATAAGATCGCATCTTCAAAGTTATAACCTTCCCATGGCATGAAAGCTACCAAAAGGTTTTTGCCCAAAGCCAATTCACCTTGCTCTGAAGATGGGCCATCCGCCAAAACCTGACCAGGTATAATACGTTCTCCAGTTTTGACAATCGGTCTTTGATTGACGCAAGTGTCTTGATTACTACGTAAAAATTTGGCTAAATGATAACTAGTAATTTGTTTTTCGCCATCATATTGTATTTGCAATAAATTACTACTGACCGATTTAACTTCTCCAGCAGAGCGGGCAATACAACACATTCCAGAATCTCGAGCAACCTGTCTTTCTAGGCCAGTCCCGACAATAGGACGATCGGAACGCAGTAAAGGCACAGCTTGCCTCTGCATATTCGCACCCATCAATGCTCGGTTAGCATCATCATGCTCCAAAAATGGAATCAAAGATGTTCCAAGGGAAACAATTTGCACTGGACTAATAGCCACAAAGTCTACTTGAGCCGGAGGAATGGTCAAAAAGTCGCCTTTATAGCGTACGGGAATTAAATCACCTAATAAATTACCTTCTGGGTCAGCTCTCATGTCTCCCGGTGCAACACGGTAAAGATCTTCATCATGAGCAGACAAATAAATCATTTCAGCCGTGATTTTGCCATTTACAACTTTACGATAAGGTGTTTCGAGGAAACCAAATTTATTGACACGCGCATAGGTTGCCAAGCTACCAATTAATCCAGCATTTGGGCCTTCAGGAGTTTCGACTGGGCAAATACGTCCATAATGAGAAGGATGAATATCCCGCACCGCAAAACCAGCTCTCTCACGGGTTAAACCACCTGGTCCTAAAGCGGATAAACGTCTTTTGTGCGTCAATTCTGCTAAAGGATTAGTTTGATCCATAAACTGAGACAATTGACTAGAACCAAAAAATTCTTTAATAGCAGCAACCAAAGGTTTAGGATTCAATAAACTAGATGGAGTTAAAGTGTCTGCGTCTGCCAAAGTCATTCTTTCTCGAATAATTCTTTCTAAGCGATTTAAACCAACTCTAAACTGATCACGGATTAATTCTCCGACCGAGCGAATGCGACGATTGCCTAAATGATCAATATCATCAACATTTCCCATTTCATAGTAAAGATCGATTAAATAATCCGTCGAAGCAACAATATCTTCCCGCGTCAAAACAGTTATAGTATCTGGAATATTGAGACCTAACTTACTATTAATTTTATAACGACCAACTTTGCCCAAATCATAACGTTTTTCATCAAAGAAGCGAGATTGTAAAGCCTGAAAACCACCTTGTACGCTTGGTGGATCACCGGGTCTGAGCTTTTTATAAATTTCAATTAAAGCTTGTTCACGGTTTTGAATCGGATCTTTTTCTAAAGTTTTTTCTAAAAATTCACCATGATGGAATAATTTAGGGATTTCTTCTCTAGAATAGCCTAAAGCAATTAAAAGCGTTGTAATATAAATTTTGCGATTTTTATCAATTCTAACAATAATCAAGTCATTATTATCGCCTTCTAATCTTAGCCAAGCTCCTCTAGTCGGAATTAAAGTGGCATTAAAAGTTCTTTTTCCGTTTAAATCAGTGTCTCTCTTGTAGTAAACACCGGGAGACCTGGTAATTTGACTAACAACAACTCGCTCAGCTCCATTAACGACAAAAGTCCCTTTTTCAGTCATCATTGGTATTTCACCAATAAACATGCGAGACTCTTTTACTTCTCCAGTCTCGCGGTCTACTAAGCGGACATTTGCATAAAACTTTTTGGTATAACTTTGGTCATTTTGCCTAGCTTCAGCAGGTGTTTTAGCTTTCTTATCTTCCGTATGATCTTCAAATATATAATCATCATGTAAGAAGTAAAGTTCTAAACGCCCCGTATAATCTTTAACTGGCGAAAATGCTTTTAACTCTTCTGCCAAACCTTCCTTTAAAAACCATTCAAAAGAATTTTTTTGGATTTCGGCCAAATCTGGCAGTACAGACCATCTTAATTGGTCATAATCGTATTTTGCAAAGGGGCAAACTCGTTTTTCCGAGATATTTGTCATTCGGCTCTCCAGGAGATGAAAAATCTATGGGAATTATAAAACCAAGCTATTCTAGACTAATTAATTATAATAAGAATTGAAATAAAAATTATACCTATTAGCTATCTTTAAGTCAATTTTGTTATATGGGCAAAAAAAAAGGCCGTTAGGCCATAAAAAAGTACTTGGCAAGGGGCTATCTTCCCGGAGCGTCACCACTCGAGTATTGTCGCTGCTAATTGTCTTTACTGCCGTATTCGGAATGGGAACGGGTGTTTTCCAATTGCTTGCTAACCAAGTGATATATATTTAACCGCACTATTTTTCTTTTGTCAATAATTTAAAAAATATTTAGCTTAAAAGTTTTTCATCTTTTATTAATTCTGAACTACAAACCAACTTTAGTATGTACAGATTTAAAATTTTAATCAACTAATCATATCTTTCATTTTATGACTTCTTTAACCTTGTCACCGTCAACCGATCAACCGATCAATTAAATTAAGAAATGTTCCCGAAAACCAACCTCAATCTAGGAATAGCCACCCTCACACTTTTTTAGAACCTCAACATGATTATTTCCAAACAGGTAAGCAAAACACCTCAATTGCTAGTTTATATGAGAATGCTTACCAAAGATTAACTGTTCAGGAGCAAAGATTGGTTGATTTAGCACTTACAATATTTCATAAAGAAGAAATACCTAGCCGTGTAGAGCTTAAGCAAGGGTTAATTGAGCAAGCTAGAATTTTTGCCAAAGATCCAATTACTTATATAAAACTTGGAAAACAGCGTGAATTAATAGCTAAGGGAATTTACGAAACTTCAACGGGAGAAATAATTCCCACAAAAAAAGAAATTTGTCACACAGCATTTAGTGAAGTCTGTAAATCAGAAGCCGCCAAAGATCTAGTTGTGAATGCTGGTGGATTAGGTGGTAGCATTTTAGGTTCTAGTTTTGGGTTGCCTGGACAATTAGCCGGTGATTTAATGGGAGCTATTACAACCAGGAAAATTATTAATGATATAAATGCTACCAGAGAAGCTCACCAGAAAATTTCAGCAGAAGTAAAATATCAAGAATCCAATCTATTAAGCAAGCTAGGACAGCTTTTTAGTAAAGCTAGAGAAATTCTTAAGTCTGATGAAGCAAGAGAAAAAGATCGACAAAATGGACTTGCAGATACCGCAGGTTGGGTCATTGGTAATTCAGTTGCTGAGGGTATAAATAATACTATTCCTATGATGCTTGCAGGTATTCCGCTTAAAGGTGCGGCTATTGCTTTACCCACTGTCCCAGCAGTAGTTGAAAGTGTACAACGTATTCAAGCGGGAGAATCAGTCAAATCAGTCGTTCCGGAGATTGTTTCAAGATACTCAATAAATGCTGGAAATAAAAGAGAAGAAAATGCCAGAAAAGCGGCCAAGCATATTATTAAAGAAGCAAAACTTATGAAGATAAATTCAATTGCTTAAAATTGCCTGAATCACAGATGGACGCAGATTTAAAAGATGACACAGATACTTTAGGCTTTGTCTTTTGGCTGTGAAAAAGGCTTTTTTATTTAATTAATTTGTCATATTCAGCATGAGAGCCTATCCAGAACCAAAGCAAATTTTCATCTTTTTCCACTGCTAATGCCCTGTATTTACTACCAATTCTAACCGACCAAAATTGTTTAATTTTCTTGAAATGTAAAGATGGATGAAAGGGATTTTGCTTTAAAATGTCAAAACTTTTATCAGCTAGTTCCTGTATTTGTAATGGTAAAAGCTTATAATTCTCCCAAAAATTGTTACTTGTATAATGTTTTAAATTTCCTTGCATTGTCCAGTTTCAAACTCACTAATTGCTTGATTGGAAAGTTTATCTAATTTGCCTTCTTGAATATCTGTTTCAATTTGTTTGTCCCAAGCTTGCTCTGTAAACTCTTCAAACCACTTTCTCAAGCCCGCCAATTCTTCTTTTGAAAGCTGAGATATAGTATTCTCAATATCTTTTAATCTACTCATAATAATATTTTTCTCTCTAAGTTTATTTTATCAATATTTTAATTTGATTTTTTTGAAAAGATGGCACAGATACTTTAGACTTTGTCTTTTTGCTGTGAGAGAGCTTTAATTTAGGTAGAAAAGCTATATATAAAATCTGTGAAATCGGTTTTATCTGGACTAATCTGCTATTCAGATAATATAAAATTAGTCTTGAGAGAAATAAATTAATAATTGAAACTTAATATAATTACCCCATAATATAAAAATAAATCTTATTAATCAGAAGTATGGTAAGAAGTCTTTCCGAGAATAAAAAAGCTCTAGTTCCGCAAAAATCGATTGAAATACTTACTAATGAGAATAGATCACAAAATCCGCAAATTAAGAAAGCACCTGAAATCTTAGTATTTGATTCATTTGGTCGAAGCCAAGTATTTGATTATAATAATGATGGAATAAAAGATCGTGATCATGGAGATGTAATTACTGATATTATCGAATCTCAAACTAATCTCAAAATTACCAAAATTAATGTTGACGATTTTAGTCGAACAGAATATATAGCAAATTATTTAAATAAGCTTTTAGCCCAAAATACAGATTTAAGTAATGTGTTTATTAATCTTTCTATCGAATGGGACGCAAATATAAACGATCTTTTATTAGAAGTAGCAAATAAAGGAGCCAAAATTTATATTGCTGCGGGAAATAAAACTATTAATTCGGTTGCAACACATAAGCTGTCTCAACATCCAAATATATTTATTGTTGCTGCTTCAGAAGGGATTATAGGTAAAGCACCTTTAACACAAGCTACCAAAAGAAATATTACCAATCCGTGGACAGAAAGAGTTTCCAATGGTATTGTTGCTCCAGATATTAAGCCACAAGGAATTGATATAAACCATGATGGGAAGACGGATGTGCCTCTTTCAGTACTCGCTCCAAATACATATACAAATTTAAATGGACAAAAATTAAAAGATGTCTACGCTCCAGATGTCATTAGAAGAGCAAAATTAAAATTAGAAAAAAAAGAATATGTTGATAGTGGCTCATTAGTAGGTTTACTGGAAAAGTCAGACGAGTCAAAGGTTTTATCTCTCAAAGATTTGCAAGGGGTTGGAATTTTACATGAGTCAATAGCAAGAAGCCTTGTGCCTAACAACAATGAAGATTTAAATAAAGTATTTGTTTTACTTAAGCCTTTTGCTGACTGGAACTTTTCTATGGGCAATATGGGAAATGTCATTTTGTATAGAGAAGTTAATGGTGTTTTACAGCGGTTTCTACCAGTATTAGACAGTTCAATTCCAGCTACTTCTTGGGCTACTCCTAATTCCTTGGTCGAAGATATAAAGAAAGCTTACAATTTAAATTGATATTATTTCCAAGCTTCTACTACTTCGTAACGGCTAGACCAAGGAAAAATATTAATTTCAGTAAAACCTTGCGATTCCAATAAACTAGTTAAATCTTTTTTAGTTTGTTTGCGATTTGGATAAAGATGTCCTAGTTGGTCAGGTGGCTTAGTCAATAAAAATAAAGCTCCGGGTTTTAAACGTTTAGCGATTTTTTCCACCAAAGAAACAAAATTAGGTAAAAACTCGCCGGCTTCGGTTAAAATCACCAAATCATAATTATTATCAATTAGTTCTTCGGTCGGCCAGTCAAGCAAGTTCATTTTATAAATTGTAATTTTACTTTGCTCTTCAGGTTTTAATTTATTTTTTTCCGCTTCAAAAATACTTAACATTCCATCCGAAAAATCATAGCTTTGAATTGTGCCAGTAAACCAAGTTTGTTTGGCTAATAAAATACTTAAGCGTCCTGTGCCGCAAGCTAAATCAATAACTTGTAAATTAGTTTTATTCTCGCAAGCTTTGCGTATAGGTTTTAAAAAAAGTTTTTCTTCTATTTCAGGCTCATAAGCTTTTCTTTTCCATTTCAGCTGATAAAGTGGTGAAAATAAATCATACAAAAATTTCGTAATTCGGCGGCCAAAATAACTAAACTCGGTTACATATAAAAGCCAAAATACTGATAAACATAAAATAATTAAAATAATAAGACAGAAAACAATCAGGATTATAATTAGTTGGTTTAAAGTGAAAATCATTTTATTTTATGTTAAATTAAACTATTGTTAAAAAGCCGCTTGTGAGCCTTCAAAATTAATATTACTAATTTGTACAATATCGTCCAATTTGATTGGTATATTAATTTTTTTACTTATTTCTTTTATGTTCAAATTTCGTTTAGAAATATCCAATTTATCTAAAGTAATTATATAATCACCCGGTTCCAGTTCTGACAAAATATAAGATCCGTCTGGATTTGTATAAGTATAAGCTGCTTCTTTTCCCTGGCTATTTAAAGCTATAATTACAATATTTTGAACAGCTTGTTGTTTGCCTTCAAGGCTTGTAATCATTATACTCCCGCTTACCGAGCCAGAATTTATAGTAACTGCAAAATTTGCTTCGGTGATTTTCCGGGAATCAATTTGTACCATTAATTTGTCATCAGTTGGCGATAAAGCAATTGGTAAGGTGGTAGCGTCTAAGTTCAAATCATAAATTCCTCGTGGAACATCAATAACCACAAATTCGCCATTGTCATCAGTTTTAATTGGTTTATCAAGCAAAGAAACTTGAATATTTTTAATGCCTTTTTCTCCTTCATCAAATTTTCCATTTTTATTTAAATCTAAATATATTTTTCCTTTTAAATAACCCGCATTAATTGAATTTGCTAGTAAATGAGGTTTGCCATCTAAAAAGCCTAAAGTACTGAAAAAATTTAAAGCCAAAGAATGATTAGTAGTTTTGATCTGACTAACTGTAGTTTCCAGTTCATCAATTCTCGGTATTAAATAAGATAAATTTGTATTAGAAAAAGTATATTCTAGTCCTAGTCTAGTTCCATCATTTTGCTGCCAGAATAATCCATTTCCGATTACAAAACTATTTTCTTTTGATTTACCATTAGCTGTAAATATTTGAAAAGATGGCTGATACACTAATTTTTTATATCTGAATCGCCCCTCTACGGACAAACTTGTATTGGATTTTGTTTGAGCAAAAGCAGGCCCATCATATATAAATTGTCTGGCTCCTAAACTAACTTGATGCTGTAAATTTTTGCCAAAACGATGAGAGCTACCAAATGAAAAATCTTTGACCGAATTAATTTCAGAAATTGGCCTTAAATTACTTTGCCAGCTCATTCCGAGGCTTCCGTTAATATCAGTTTTTTTATTAATTGGTTTTCTAAAGCTGCTGCGTATGTCTATTTGTTTTTGGGCGGAAAAATCGTCTTTATAATCCGTATAATTCAAAATATTTTGGATTGGTATATTTTTCCAGGCTTTTAAAGAATAATTCACTTTAACTCGATTAGTAACTCTTTGTCCGCCAAGTGCCGACTTATCAAAGTTAAGCAAACGATAACTGAAATTTGAATTAATATTTTGATTCCATTTAAAACTCCTTGAAACAGAAGCATTGAGGCCTAATTGATTTTGAGTAATGCTTCCAACTGAGTAGAAACTAGGGCTATTTAGAAAAAATTCTCCTTGCGAAACAGTTTTTTTGCCTCGCCAATCATACTCCAAAGAAGTTGCCATACCAAGACCAGACCTATTGAGTTGATTAAAAGATAAATCCCGGCTTTGGCTAATAGCATTTCTCCACCGCAAACCCAAATTGTTTTTTGGTCTGGCGAGTAAACTAACTGAAGAATTAAAACCATCCATGGTAGATATATTTGAATTAAAAAGTCTAGAATTATTATTATCATTAGATCTTTGCGTATAATTTCCAAGCTTTAAAAGTCGATCTGCGGCAACCGAAAATTCTAAACTTAAACGTTTTTTCAAACCATATTGAAAATTTGCCCCTGCCGAAGCTCTCTTTTCTGGATCGGTTTCAAATTGTAATATTTTTTGCCTATTATTTTGAGAATATAAAGGTATTGAGTTAACAAATGAATTATGTCCTATAAATACTTGCCAATATTTTTGTTTATAAGGTATTAAATCACTAAAAGAAGTTAAAACCTCTCTCCTGATTTCGGTTTCCACACCATCGGTATTTTTTTGAATAATTTTATAAACGCTACTTGGATCGATTAAACGTGGAATATTCTGAAAATCATATTTACCGGCCTTACAGATTCGACGCGAAATTAAACGGTCATTAATAAACAATTTTAACTCAGAACTATTTTCGCAAATTCCCTGATAGGACAAATTATCCAAAACATCAAAACTTAATTTTTTTAAGCTTCCAACTTGCAGGCCAAAAATTGAATTTCCTGGACTAGTAAATTTACTTAGCTGAGCAGCACTATCTCCCAAAATCAAGCCCGTTTTGGCATTTATCTTTTTACTCCAAGTCTGATTAAAGCCTGATAAATTTAAATCTCCATTATTAAAATTAAAAACAGGCCCAATTCGATACTGCCCGCCTTCAATTTCTCCTAAAATATTAGTATTAATGGCGGCATTTATATTTTGATTTGATAAATTTCTGCCCGTAGAAGACTCCAAGGTATTATTCCGAAAATTAGCCGAATAAGTTGTTTGAATGGTTCGCATATCTACTTTATATTTATTTGGTTTTAAAGCCATTTGGGCTTTTTCGTCATCTTCAAAAGTCAGGCTTTTTCTCAATAATTTTACATTTCGGTCTATTTTTATCCGAGTAACTGCTTGGTCTGGATCATAAACAGTTTGAATTTCAAATAATTTATCCATTAATTCTCGGTTAATCAAGGCTTCTTCATTCAAAAAAAAAGATTGTGGAACCCAAAATACCTGATTAGTCAGCGGATCTAAAATATTACCGTTTACCTGAATTGACTTATTCATTAAGCTAATAATTACTTCAGAGTTTTTTTCCCTTTCTTTGAATTTTATAATTCTATTCTCTCGGTCAAAGACGACTTCAATTTCTATTAGCTGAGCAATTTGTTTAACTGGTAAAAATACTTTTCCATCCAAAGCTAATACTTCACTATCAAAATCCAATTTTCCATTCAAATTCAATTGTATTAAAGCTAAATCTTTACTTATGTCTTGCTCTTCTGCTAAGCATGGAAAAACCAAAACTAAAAACAATAAATAATAAAATAATAAAGCTTTCATGGTAAACCCTTTAAAAGCCTGAAATACAAATATTATTTTTTTGCTGCAAAAACATACTTTTTAAGCTCTCATTTAATTATTTATGCCTAATTCATTTGCCTTATATTTCCTTCAATTAGGCTATTAATCATTCGAAAGATTAAAATTCATTAATTATTCAGCAAAAATTTGTAAAAACCTTTCTTATATTTTTGAAACAATAAAAAACTTTTTAATACTTTTTTAATTAATACTCAAATTTTAAATTCCCGCACTATAAAAATAGGAGTCAGCAATTATGTCATCATCAACCGCTACCTTGCCTAAGCCGCCCTTTAATGCATTTGTTGTTCAGAACAATAGAAATACGATTAGAACTAATAAAACCCCTTCAATATCAACTGAAACCAAGCCACAGCTGAATAGACCTACTGGTACAGATACTTTTGATTTAACTGCTTTAGCTGCTGATCCAGTTGCAGAAAAAATGGCTCTAGATCAGGAATTTGCAAAAGAAGCTTTAAAGCATAATTTAGAACAAACTGATAAAAGAAGCTGGTTAAATAATATTTTATCTGCCTTTAGAATTTCACCCGCTAAAGAAAGAAGCAATATAATAGCTTTAAACCCACGACAACAACCGCAGCAGCAACAGCCAAATAAATTATTTTTAGCCGTGGCTTAAGTCCTTAATTCTTATTTGGGTTTTCATAAACTAAACCTTGTTCAGCACGTGGATCCGAGGCTCCTTTTAGGCTTTTATCTTTCCAATTCAATTCAATCGCCTGTACTGTCCAGTAAAAGTTTTTCCAAACTGATTCTTTTTCGGTCGGGAAAATATGGCCTTTAGCTTCTAGCTCTTTTTTAGCTTTTTCATTTATAATCCAGCTTTCTGCATAAACATGATTTGGGCTGAATTGATGATGAATACGGCCAGCTGCAACTGCTTCTTCCAGAGTCATTTTATGGTCTAAATAAGCGAGCAAAGTATTTAAAACTGCACTAATTATAGTTGGTCCACCGGGGCTGCCCAAAGCTAAAATTGGTTTATTGGTCTTTATATCAAACACAATAGTCGGCGACATGGAACTGAGCGGTGTTTTATTGGGCATCGGATAATTTAAAGAATTGCCAATTAAACCATATTGATTAGACGAAGCGGGCAAGCTAAAATCATCGAGCGTATTATTCAATAAAATACCAGTTTTCGGTATTACAAAACCTGATCCCATAGGCCCATTCAGCGAAGCAGTAATTACTACCAAATTCCCTTCTTTGTCCGCCACTGTCCAATGAGTGGTTTCAGGTTTTTCTTTATTAGTATTTAAATTATTTTTTAAACGGTTACTATTATTAAAAGATTGGCTTAAATTTTTTATTTTCAAAGCAATTTTTTTGGCATATTTTTTAGAAGTCAATTCTGACAAATCTAATTTATTAAAACGTGGATCACCCAATTTCTCGGCTCTGTCAGCAAAACTAACTTTTAAAGCTTTTATTACATAATCAGACCTTTGAGCAGAAGTATAAGGTAAATCTTTCAAGTCGAAATTTTCTAAAATATTTAAAGCTTCCAATAAGCAAACTCCCCCTGAGCTAGGAGGCGGAAAAGAGCAAATGCGGTATTTTTTTCGGTAAGTATCACAAATTGGTTTTAAAGTATATATTTTATAATTTTCCAAATCTTGCTTACTAAGAGCACCGCCTGCTTTTTCCATTTCTTGGCTAATAGTTTGGGCTAAGCTTCCGCTATAAAATTCCTGTCCACCTTTTTTTGCAATTAATTTCAGAGTTTGACTTAAATCTTTTTGTTCAAGAGTTTTGCTGCTAATTGGTAAAAATATCTCGGCACTGCTTTCAAAGCTTTTTAAAACGGTTTCTCTTTTGATTAAAGCTGTCTTCAAACTTTTATTAACAGGCGAGCCATTTTCAGCTAAATCAATGGACATTTGCATAATTTCAGCTCGGGGTAAATTACCATAGTTTTCATGTAAATATTCAAAACCTTTAACCAAACCTGGTATTCCGCCTGCTGAAGGTCCATTTACAAGTTCATATTTTTTTTCATTAATTTTAGCTGGCGCTCTTTCCCGAAAGTCTAAAGCAAAGAATTTATGCTGCTTAGCCAAGTAAATAAGAGCAAAACCACCCCCCCCAATCCCGGATCCTTGTGGCTCAACAACTCCTAAAGTATAGCCCGTTGCAATGGCTGCATCAATTGCATTTCCGCCTTTTTCCAATACTTTTGCACCGGCTAAACTAGCCAATTCATTTTTGGAAACAATAACTCCTTTGCTAAACGGAGCTGCCAGACAAGTATTTGAAAATATTAAAAAATTAACAATTAAGAAAAAAGCTTTCTTCATTATTTGTGCTGAAAAAGGGTTTTAAAACATTATTTCATGGGAATAAATTTTCTCTAAAAATAAAATGAAAAATTAATATCATGGCTCAAAATGATCATGTGCTTCTACTTGAAATGAAGGCAAAAGAAAAACTTAAATCAGGTGAATTAATGCAGGCGGCTCAGTATTTCCGGGAAGCTATTCAGAAAGGTTCAACTAATTTTCAGAATCGGCTTTTGTTAAGCCATATTTTGTCTGACCTCGAAAGAAATACTCACCAAGATGAAGAATTTTGTTTAGCCAAAGAACAAAAGGAAGCAATATAAATAGACACAATGAACATTTTATTAAATGAAATTGCCACTAAAGTTTTTAATGCTTTTAGGGCCTATAATGCCTTGAATAAACAAAATTTAAATATAGTATTACCAAGTAAAATTGAAAATAAACCTATTAATTTTAATTCTTTACTAATAGGCAGCACGAAAAAGCACTGTGAATTTTTACCTTCCAAAACTTGGCAGTGGTTTAGTTCAATTAATTAAAGCTTTTTTTAAATTATTTAGCTTTTGGATCCGCCACGACGACTAAAGCGGGTACTGAGACTTTAGCAATAATTTCGCTTGGCTGACCTTTTAATTGTAAATCTTTGTCAATTGGTAAATCTGAATAGTGGGCAATTGTTTTTTCGCCTGCAAAAAAGCCTAAATCAAATTGAATATTAGCTGGAATTGATTGGGCGGGGCATAAAAGCTCGACATTTTTTTTATTTATAAATAAAGAACCACCAGCCTGAACCAAAGGTGAGCTTCCCGTATATACAATTGGAATTACTATTTTAACTAAATCTTCGGGGGAAACTTTTTGAAATTGAATATTTAAAACTGCTTCTGAAACCGCATCTCTTTCAATTGATTTAATAATTAATAAATGTACTTCTTTTTTAGGAGCTTTGGCTTTAATTGTCTGAATGGCCTTTGATAAACCAAGTCTTTTATAATCTGCATGTTCAATGACATAAGATAAAGAATTTTCTAAATTTTTACCATAAATTGTAACGGGAATAAGTCCGCTTTTTCTCAATTGACGAGGGTTTAAGGTATTTTCTTTTGGTTTTAATATTAAATCGCTTTCGCTCATGACTTTATAAATAATTTAAATGAAGAGATTTTATTTTATAATAAAAAGTCAATCATATACAATAGTTATTATGTTTTATATTCTGTTAGGAATTATTTTTAACTTTTTAAGTGTTTGCTTGGGAGCTTTTGGAGCACATTTCCTGAAAAAAAGATTAACCGAATATGAATTTACAATTTTTCATACTGGAGTTGAATATCAAATTTTTCATGGTTTAGCTTTAATCTTGATTGGGATTTTATATACGCAGTCAGATTTACCAAAGCCAGATTTGAAAATTGCAGCCTTGTGTGCCGTTTTTGGAATTGTATTATTTTCAGGTAGCCTTTATGGCTTAGCTCTGACAAAAATAAAATGGCTCGGGGCTATTACTCCAATTGGCGGTTTATTATTTTTAGCTTCTTGGTTTATGCTTGGTTTAGCAGTTTATAAAAATCTGTAAACATACAATCTAATTCAGGTAAAGTAAAATCATGCTAAAAAATATTTATTCAAAACTTCTGACTTTATTATTCCTTTTTTCATTTTGCCTAGCGGCTACAGTTAATGCGGCACCTATTAAAGTTAAAGCTGTTAAAGGAGGCGGTTCTGGCGAAATTCAATTTGAAGTGGCAGCTCCAATTAGTTATATAAGGCAAGTTATTAGCAATGATCAATTATTTATGCCTTTAATCCCAGGTATACAAAAGTGGAAAATGATTGGACAAGAAGGCGATGCTCAAATAGCTCAATGCACTATGGCTATGTCTGGTCTTATGAAACCTGCAACTTATAAGGTTAAACTTACTCAGCCATCAAAAGACGAAGTTAAATTTAAACGTATTAGTGGAGACTTAAAAGATTTGGAAGGCTCTTGGAAGATAAAAGCGGTTGACCAAAAAGAAAGTATTACTCAAATAACTTATAATTACCGTGTTGAAACCGGTATGAATCTCATTCCAAAATTAGTAATTGAAAAAGAATTAAAAAATCACTTGCAAGAAACGCAAAGAAAAGTAATTTCTAAAATTCCTCAGATGTATAAAACACAAATTCCCCAACCAAAATAATTTGGTAGTGATCTAAAAAGATAGATTAGAGTTAAATTTATGAAAAAGAAGTTTGAGAGAAGCATTAATCATTTCAATAGATTTGCTCCAGCACTTTGTTTTTCGATGAAATCTTGCTAAATAATGTCTAAT
>JAAFJH010000020.1 GCA_013298875.1 Synechococcales cyanobacterium bin2.concoct.b11b12b14.033 | reverse complement strand
AATGAGACGGGCAGTATTAAAAAAGGTATTGGACTCGTATTAGGAGGACATATTATTTATTGTTGTCTTTGTGGATTACCTTATATAGCTGCTCCGCTTAGTTTATGGCGTCCAGGGTTCTATGATGTGGTATACCCCATAATTTTACTTTATTTCATTTGGCTAATTCAATTTATTTATGTAATTCCAATGGCAATTTACTTTAGAAATGAAAGTAAAACTTTGGGAGGAATTTTAATTATAAGTATTACAACTTTTTTAGTATGCGTGGGTTTTTATGTAAACATGCTTTTTCCCTCTTGGATAAAAGAAAGAACATACCCTCCTGAATATTATTGTAAGTCTAATAAACTTTATAGTGAATATGTTCTCAAACCTTTCTTTAGAAAAGAGATTTTTCAACAATTTACTGAGAAAACAGAATTATATAACTTCTCTAAAAGTACTGCAATCAAAGATTCAGATTGTTGTTATATCTTTGCAAATTCAGGTTTGATTGGCCTAGATGATGTAGTACCTACTATAGGTGAAAAATTCCATGGAATATATCTTATTAAATTTCATGATAGATATGGTATGGAGGAAGGAAGCGTAAAGAAAGAATTCCTCAAGCCACTTTGTCAAATAGACATTAAAGCTGATCCAGTAATTGAATTAGCAAAAATTAAATTGAATATGCAAGAGTATCGAGACTATGTGATTACTACGACAAAACCTGATGGAAGCCAAGAATTGAAAATCGAGGTTTTAAATATTGATAAATTGAAAGAAGAAAAAGTAACATATTACAAATGCTCTCCTAATCAACCTTTACAAAAGGAGAAATGCAAATAAAAGCTTTTCCTTATGGATTTTGAGGCTTATTAATAATTAAATAATTTGCTTTGATTATTTCTTGAAATTCTAGAGAAACTTTGCAAAATTCAATAATATCAACTTTTATCCGTAAATCACTTTCTTGAAAGGCTTCTTCTAAGTTAATTAATACTTCTCGATTTAAAGGTATATCATCTACTATTACTAAGTCTAAGTCAGAAAATTTTTTGGCTTTTCCATTAACTCTTGAGCCAAAAGCCCAAACTTCTTTATCTGGAATATATTTTTGAATAATACTCAGCACAATTTCCAAAAAGTCTGATTTTAAGTCAATCATTTTTTATTTTGTCTCTGATTAGTTTGATTCCGTAAAAACTCAGCTTCAGTCAGGAAGTTAGGTATATCTTGGAAGATTTCTTCGGCTTTATCTTCATTATAAGTATGGCTAGTTAAATTGCGTGCTTGTCTATAATTTCTCCATTTATCCCAAGAATTTAAAAGTAAACCTTTTTCCGCTCCTGTTCTTATTAAATCTTGAAAGCTCATCTCATCAATTAAAGTAGAACTTGGTTCTGTACTTTCTAAATAGCGTTTTAGCATTTTATGAGCTAACTCATAGGTATATTCAAAAGCTTGTATAGATGAAGATCTAAATTGCTTTGCTAAACCTTTATTATTTAAAGCAAGCTCAGAGCGAGTATAACTTAAGCTTTCTTGTAATTTCTCAATGGCTTGTTCAAATGTAGAAATATTAATCATATATTTTTACTTTTAAATTTTTATAATTCTTATTTTAATTTATTCTGAAAAGAAAAAAGATTTCCAAAATACTCAATTGGCTTTATTTTTGATGCTGCGGTTAATTAAATTAATCCTTAGAGAGTATCTGAAAAGAGTAAGAAGTAAAACAAATAAAGAAATTTGCACAAAATAATTTATAGTGAGAGAATCTAAATATTATTTTCTTAATAATCCTTACTGCACTTTTGTATGGCTAAGAAAGATCTTTTTTTATATTCTGCGGTAATTTATCTTATTTTATCTGGGAATGTAATTTTGTCCGCCGAAAAAGTAAAACAAATATCTTTAAATGAAGCAATTCAAGCAGCTTTAGAAAATAATTTAAAAATTCAATCGAAACAAGCAGAAGTGGAAATTGCCAAAGCTGCAGTTCAGACGGCGGGAGCTAGACAAAACCCATTTGCGGAAGGAATTGGTTCTCGGGCAGAAAATACTTATTCGGGTGGACTTGGCTATTTATTTGAAACGGGCGGCAAAAGAAGAAAAAGAATTAAAGTAGCTGAAGAATCATCCAAAGCCATAGAGCAAGATTATGAAAGTAATAAGCATAGTTTAATCGCTCAAACCCGAAAACTATATAGCCAGTTTGTTACTGATTTAGAAACGTTAAAAGTAAAAGAAAATAGCCGAAATTTGTCTGCCGAACTAGTTACAATTGCCAGAAAACGCTTTGAGGCTGGCGATGCGCCTTCAGTTGATATAAAAATCTCTTCGCAAGCTCTTTTGAATAATGAAAGTGAAATCTTAACTCTCAAAAACCAATTGATTCAAGACCGCTTAAGTTTAAATTTATTGCTCAGTCTTTCTTCCAATGAAAATTGGTTACCTTTAAATACTTTTGATCAATTACTTAATTTAAAGCCTCTTAAACCTGAGACAGAGCTTGATCAGTTAGCTTTGAAAAATAGAGCTGATTTACAAAGATTAATTTTCGAAAAAAAATCTGCCGAAGCCCAACTTTTACTCGCGAAAGCTAATCGCATTCCTAATATTCAAGAAAACCTGGCTTTAGTAATGTCAAATGCTTTAAATACAAGTAGTAATCCCGATCATTTTACGACTAATATTAGAGCTGATACGATTATTGAAATACCATTTTTTAATCGACAGCAGGGCTCAATTAATGAGGCTAAAGCTAAATTACATAAATTTGATTATGATGAATTAGCCTTAAAACAACAAATTGAAAACGATATAACTTCTTCTTCTAGCCGTATTAGTTCAATGAAATCTAAAATTGCTTTATCCAAACAAAATGTTGATTCAAGCTTTGAAATTGCTAATTTAATTGAAAAAGGCTATCAGGCTGGCCGCATGAACATATTACAAGTAATTTCTGCCAGGCAGAGTTTAAGCACCGCCCAAGATAATTATTACAGTAATGCCAATGATTATTTTGATGCTTTAAGTGATTTAGAAAATGCAGTTAATATGCCTTTGGAGGAGGTTTTTCAATGAATAAAAAAATATTATTAATTTTACTTTATAGTTTTTTCATAACGGGTTGCGAGCAAAACAAAAAATCAGTTGTGAAACCAGCTGAGGATAATATTATTCAATTGTCACCAGAAACAATTAAAAGTATTGATCTTCACTGCTCCAAAGCGACTATCAAAAAAGTAGATTTTAATTTGACAGTTAATGGAATTGTTAAAGCTGATCCGAATAAAACCTTTGCAATGAATTCACCGGTAGCTGGCAAGGTTTTAAATGTTTTTGTCAGTCCAAATGATTTAGTTTTGCAAAATCAAATATTAGCTGAAGTAATTAGCCAGGAAATTGCTCAATTACAGTTTGATTTGGCCGATAATGAAATAGAATTAAGAGGACAAATTGCTCAGGCTGAGCTGGAAGTTAATTTGACCAAAAATGATTATGAGAGAGAAGATAAACTTTTTAAACAAGGAATATCAGCCCAAAAAGACTTATTGGAAGCCGACAATAAATATGCAAGAGCCAGAAAAGCTTTATCAATTTTAAAAGAAAAAAGAAAATTAACCAAAGATTTAGCTCACAAAAAATTAGCCATTGTCGGAGCAAATAATAGCCAAAGCAATATGGGCATTACTAGCATTAGGTCACCGAAAAAAGGCACTATCTTAAAAAGGTCTGTTAATCCTGGCGAATTAGTAGACAGTAATATTATTTTGTTTCAGGTCAGTGATTTATCAGAGGTCTTTCTGGAAGCTCAGATTTATGAAAAAGATATATCTAATATTAATTTAGGAGAAACTATTTATTTTCAGACTGAAGCTTGCTCTGATGAGAATGCTAATTGCAAAGTAGAAAGATCTTTTATTGGTCAAATTAGTTATATTTCCCCAACGGTTGATCCGGAAACGCGAACTATTACCGTCAGAGCTAAAATGCCAAATCAAGACTATAAATTAAAGCCAGAAATGTATGGCAAAATGAAAATTTTACTCGAAAATAATCAAGCTTTAGTCATTCCGAAAGACTCGATTCAGCAAGTGGATGGTAATGAAGTAATTTATTTGAAAACACAAAAAGGTTTTAAAGAACAAAAAGTTACAACTGGCCGTAAATCTGACGAATTCATTGAAATATTAAGTGGCTTAAAACCAGGCACCCAAGTCGTCAATAAAGGTAGTTTCTGGGTCAAATCTGAATTACATGGTGAACAATAATTATGCTAGAAAAAATAATTGCCTTTTCGCTCAAACAAAAGTTTTTAATTATTTGTGCGTCAGTTTTGATCACTGCTTGGGGAGTCATTTCATTTTTTAATATTCCAATTGAAGCTTTTCCGGACGTAACTGATACAACTGTTCAAATAATTACCAAATATGAAGGCAAAGCTAGCGAGGAAATTGAAAAACAAATTACTTTGCCCATTGAAACGCAATTAAATGGTTTGCCCCATAGCTCTCAAATACGCTCTCAATCTTTGGGGGGGTATCGGTAATTAATATTATTTTTGATGATTCGGTTGATATGTATTTTGCGAGGCAACAAGTCCTGGAAAGATTAACGTCAGCTGATTTACCCGAAGGAGCCAAAGCTGAATTAGGGCCAATGTCTACTCCGATTGGTGAATTATACCGTTATACGCTCGAATCAGATAGTCATTCAGTGATGGAATTGAGAACTTTGCAGGATTGGTTTATGGAAAGAAAACTGAAAGGCGTTAATGGAGTAGCTGATGTTGTGAGCTTTGGCGGAGAAATTAAGCAATTTCAGGTTTTAGTCGATCCGCTTAAACTGAGGGGTTATGGTTTAACACTAAAAGATATTTTTGGAGCTTTATCTTCTTCTAATCAGAATAATGGCGGTGGCTATTTAAAAATTAATGATGAACAGTTTATTGTTAGAGGTTTAGGTTTGCTTTCATCCAGCAAAGATATTGAAGGTACTGTTATTAAGGCCGTTAATGGTATTCCTTTGCGGATTGAAAATGTTGCTACCGTTAAAGTTGGAGCAGCCGTTAGACAAGGAATTGTCGGTAAAAATGCTAATCCTGAAGTGGTTGAAGGAATTATCCTAATGCGTCGAGGGGAAAATCCATCGGGAGTTTTAAAAGCCATTAAAGCTAAATTAGAAGATTTACAAAAAGAATTACCTAAAGGCATACAAATCAAATCGGTTTATGATAGGCAAATACTCATTGACAGAGCTTTAGACAATATTAAAGAAACTATTATTATTGGAGTTGTACTTGTTTTCGGTATTTTGATGTTATTTACCGGAGAATGGATATTAGCTTTCATCGTTACAATCATCATTCCAATGGCTTTGCTTTTTGCTTTTATTCTGATGAAAAATAAAGGAATTGCAGCTAATTTGATGAGTTTGGGAGCGATTGACTTTGGAATTATTATTGACGGAGCGGTTGTAATGGTTGAAAGTATTTTTGTAACTTTAGCTCATCAACATACTTTTTATGATAATTCACCTTATATTATCAAAGCTGGAAAGACAGTCGGAAAGCCAATTCTATTTTCAAAAGCCATTATTATTTTGACTTTATTGCCCATATTTGCCCTCGAAAGAATTGAAGGACGTTTATTTTCGCCGATGGCTTTGACTATTAGTTTTGCTTTGCTGGGGGCTTTACTTTACACTTTAACCTTGGTGCCGGTTATGGCTGGACTAATGCTTCAAAAGGAAGTTAAAGAAAAAGATATTTGGTTAATTAAAAAAATTGAAGACTTTTATTTGCCACTTTTGAATTGGTCTTTAGATAATCGCAAAAAAGTTTTAATAATTGCTCTGGCTGCTTTGGGAATTAGTTTTTTAATTATTCCTTTTTTGGGTACTGAATTTATGCCAGAAGTAGATGAAGGCGCAATTTGGGTGAGAGCCACGATGCCAGTTAGTATTTCAATTGAAGATGCAATGGCTATTGTGCCAAAAATTACGGAAACTATCAGAGCTTTTCCGCAAATTAAAACCACAGTTTCCCAAATTGGCCGACCCGAAGATGCAAGTGATCCGAATTTACAGAATAATACTGAAATATTCGTTGATTTAATTCCAAAAGATAAATGGCATTGTACTAAAGAACAAATTATTGAAAAACTCGATGAAAAGCTGGAAAAAGACTTTCCTGGAATTGCTTTTAATTTTTCCCAGCCAATTCAAGATAATGTTGACGAAGCTATTTCGGGCGTAAAAGGGCAAATTGCGATTAAATTATTTGGCTCAGATTTAGATGTTTTAATTAAAAAAGCCAAAGAAATAAGCAAAACAGTTGGCAAAATTAAAGGTGTCAATGGCTTATTTGTCGATCAATTGACCGGACAGCCACAATTAACCATTAAAGTAAATCGTGAGGCCGCTTCCAGATACGGTATTAAAGTGGAAGATTTACAAAGTATTATTGAAACGGCTCTGGCTGGTAAAGTAGCAACTCAATATATTGATGGCGAAAAAAGATTTGATTTATTAATTAGATTATCGCCTGAATACAGAGCAGACATTGAATCAATTCGTAATTTACAAGTGGACTCAGCGGATGGAAGCCAGCACATACCAATTGCTGAATTAGCTACTTTTGAAGAATTAATTGGAGCACCAATCATTTATCGTGAAAATAATCAAAGAAGAGTAGCTGTTAGATTTGATGTAAAAGACCGTGATATGGGTGGTTTGGTGGCTGAAGCTCAAAAGACAGTGGCTGAAAAGGTAAAATTACCGGAAGGTTATAAAATAGTTTGGAGTGGACAGTTTGAGAGCCAAGAGCGAGCCATGAATAGATTATTTAGTATTCTGCCATTAAGTTTGCTTTTTATATTTATTTTATTATTTATTGCTTTCGGTTCAGTCAAAAATACGGTTTTAATTTTATGCAATGTACCATTTGCGGCTATTGGTGGGATTTTAGGTTTATTTTTCTCGCATATTCATTTAAGTGTTTCGGCTTTGGTTGGTTTTATTGCTTTATTTGGGGTTAGTGTTCAAAACGGCGTTATTTTGGTTTCGGTTTTTAATGAATTGCGTGAAAAAGGTTTACCATTAAAAGAATCAATTAAAATTGGTGTTAAAGAAAGACTGAGATCGGTTATTATGACTGCCATGTTAGCTTCTATGGGTTTAGTTCCGGCGGCAATTTCTTCTGGTACCGGCTCTGAAACACAAAAACCTTTGGCTATTGTCATTATATTTGGCTTAATTTCTGCGACTATACTAGTATTAATTGTTTTACCAACTCTGTATAGCTGGTCAGAAGAAGAAAAGCCAGAAAGAGAAATTCAATCAAAGTCCTAATCTCTAGTGTTTCTGCCAAGGTTAAAGTCTTTTCTTGTCTGAATCGCAGACTAGCACATAAACCGGATTTCATAGATATTTATGTTCAGTTTTTCTCTCCAAGATTAAAGCTCTCTCGTCTTGAACTGTGATTGAAATGATTTAGGGATTACCACGATCACGCACTTTAAAGTAAACCCGTAAAAATAAGAATCATAGTTCATCATTTAATCAGTGTAATTCAAGTTCAAGACAATCTCTGTCCATGCGTGATTCAGAGAGCGGAAAAATATATTTAATAAATCAAAGTCTTAATTCTGTCCGTTGTTTTGCATCTGTAAGTATGGCTTTTTCCACCACTCATCTGAAAGATACTCTGCCGGAATCCGTGTATCACCAAGAGTTAAGCCAAGCTGTTCTATCTCATCAAACCATTGATTCCTAAGACTACTAAGTAACTTTCTTCCGCACCAAGGGCACAACTCAATTACCTGAATAGAAGTTCCTCCATCAAGGACGTCAATCCCATATTCTCTATACTTATCAATGTAGCAAATAGCGACCTCTCCCTCTGCAATTGATTTTCCCATTTCTTCACAGCAGTGCGTACTCATGTCTGCTACCTCTAAGGTTTTGGTTTAACGATAATGATGTTTAATTTGTCGGGGAAAATATATTTGTTGGCAACTCGCACTATATCAGCTTTTTGCACAGCTTGAATTTTATTTGGATACTCATTAATTGTATTTAAATCTAGCCCAAACAAGCTATATTGCACCAAAGCATCAGCTACATTTTCATTAGTGGTTAAATTATTAGAAATAAAAACTCCGCTACGATAATTTTTGGCTCTCTCAAGCTCTTCATTGGTAACTTGTACATTTTTAAACTTTTCTAATTCAGCTTTAGTCAATTCTAAGGCTTTATCAATTTTTTGCGGTGGAACTCCCATCTGAATGACAAAAGGCCCAGCTCCCCGCCGCATATCAAAAGAAGAAGAAATTGAATAAACTAAACCGGCTTCTTCCCGCACACTTTTACCCAATCTAGAGCTTAAAGTGCTGCCACCACCCAAAATGTCATTAGCTACTAATAAAGCATAAAAGTCTGGGTCAGAGCGTTTAACTGAATTTCCATAACCTAAAATTACAACCGCTTGCGATTTGCCCGCTATTTCAGTCGTTTTTTCGGAAGGCTTAGCCTTTTCGATTTCAATTATTGGAGCGGAATATTGAAGCGTTTTATTTTGCTCATTGTCAGGCCATTTGGCAAATACTTTATTAAAATATTCCATAATTTCTTTTTTATCAAAATCACCAGAAATTGCAATAATTGTGCGGCTGGGCTGATAATAGGCCTTATGAAAAGCTTTTAAATCAGTTGTATTAATTGACTTTACGGATGCAATCTGCTCGGGCAAAGATAACTCATAAAAAGGATGATCTTTCGAATAAATAGCTTGGTATAAACCAATTTTGCCTAAAGCTCCTAAGCTGTCTTGGCTCTGCGATAATTCAGCTAAAACCTGAACTTTTAATTTATTGAATTCTTCCTCTGAAAAAGCTGGCTGCATCATTTGCTCGCTCAGTAAGTCTAATAAAGATTTTAAATCTTTGCTAAGCCCTTTGGCTGAAAGCGAAACATAGTCTCGGTCTCCCGAAAAATTAATTTCTGCTCCCATTTGCTCCAGCGAATCATCAATCTGGTCTTTAGATTTATTTTCAGTGCCTCTTTGCAAAGCTAAAGCCGTTAATGAACTAATTCCGACTTTTCCGAATTTTTGGTCAAACGATTCACCAGCATCAATTGAACCTGAAACCGCCACAATCGGTAAATTGGGGTTTTGCCTTAGAATTAACTTTAAGCCATTTGGTAAAACTATTTCTTCGGCTTTAATTCCACCTTGGGTTGAGGCATTTGCTGACTTAGAATTATTTTCGGTTTTTAAATTAGCGGTTTCAGGCAAGTTTGCATCAACTGGTTCTTTTCCACCCTGAGCTTGAGCATCATAAACTAATTTGCCCATTACTGAATTATTATCTTGTAAATATTTTTTGGCTACCGCCTGAATCTGAGCGGAATTGATAGCCATAAGTTTGTCAGGCCAAGAAAAAGTATATTTCCAATCATTCGCAATTGTTTCAAATAAACCCAACTGAGAGGCCAAATCACTGGTTTCTTCGAGGCCAAACAAAAAGCTAGATTGCACTTTGGCTTTTACACGAGATAATTCTTCAGGTTTAACGCCTTCATTTTTTATTTTTTCAATTTCTTGTGTAATGATTTTTTCAATTTCGTCTAAATTATTATTGTCTTTGGGTGTGGAAGCAATAACAGAAAATGAAAATGGATCAATTCCTTGTCTGGCTGAAGCATTAATCGAGGAAGCCTTACCGGTATCGACCAAAGCTTTTTCGAGTCTGCTCAATTCACCATTGCTTAAAATTGTACCTAAAGCATATAAAGCAATATAATCTTCGGAATTAAAATTAGGTATTCTCCAGCTTTTCATCAACAAAAGAGTTTCACTCGGAGATTTTACTTGAATTGATTTTTGACTGATTGGTGCATTTTCTGGCTTGATTTCAGCGGGTTTTGGGATTTTAGGGTTTTCGATTTTTTCAAAATATTTTTTAGCCAAGTCTAAAGCTTCCTGGGTTTGTATATTACCCACTAAAACTAAAACTGCATTGTCAGGGCGGTAATATTGGTCATAATGAGACTTTAAATTTTTACCATTGGTCGCCAATAAATCATCTTTCCAGCCAATAATTGGTATTCCATAAGGATGCGTTGGATATAAATTTTTATAAACTTCCCGGGAAAGCAAAGTGCCTGGGCTATTTTCGCCGCCCATTAATTCCGATAAAACAACTTCTCTTTCTCTTTCGGCTTCTTTATCATTAATAATTGAATTACGCATTCTATCAGCTTCTAATTCTAATGAAAAGTCTAAGTTTTTGTTAGCAGACGGCAAAGTCATATAGTACATTGTATAGTCCGTGCTGGTGGCGGCATTAAAGTTTCCACCTCTTCTCTCAATTTCTTCTGAGATAAAACCTTTGGGCTTGGTAGCAGTGCCATTGAATTGCATATGTTCAAGATAATGAGAAGCTCCGCTTTGGCCTTTAATATCGTTGCGTGAACCAACTTTGAAAAAAATGGCTTGTGAGAAAATCGGTGCATTGTGATCTTCTTTGATTAAGACTTTGAGTCCGTTTTTTAGCTTAAATTCTTTGACTTCCATAATTTTATTTTGTTTAGGCTTATTTTTATTATCTAAAGCGTGGGCTTGGCTGAGAATAAAGTTTAAAGCAAAAATGCAAATTACCGCCAAACTTAAAATATTTTTATTGTTTTTCATTGAATGAATGCTTAGCAGAAGAAAACCATTAATGAAATAAACATATCACAATTTAAAATTAAGATAAAAATTCCTTAAAGTTTTCGGTTATTTTACTGACTGACTTTGGCAAAAAATAAATGAAAGCAATTCTTATTAATTAAATAGATTGACTGATTAAAGAATTTGGGTTAAATACAAAGGTTCTGCTCCGAGACGCAGACAAACTACAATCTTAAGGCCTGACTTTAAAAGAATAATTGCCAAACAAATGATTGAGTTTTAACAGATTAGGGGCTTCTCTTATATTACCTTGGGCATATCAACTTTGTAGAAAATTCACCGAGGAGTAATGGGTGGAGGTAGACCCAAGGAAAAATGTTAACGGTAGATGAATTACAGATAGATCTTTCTCTTTGGAGTGGGGAGGAAGAAAATCGCATAAAAACCCTAAAGCTTCTTTTAGCTGGCTATAGTAATAATTGCATAGCTCAGGAATTAAACTTCTCATTAAAAAATATTGAATCAATCATTGCAAAACTGTTTAGGAGATGCAGTATTATAACGCGAGGTTCTCACTCTCATTTGATTAATCCGAGAGCCAAATTATTATCCAATGGTATTTGTAAAGAATGGCTTAAATACAGCTTAGAAGACAAAATTAAAAATCGTGAGCTTTTATCTAGAAATCAATTTTTAACTTTAATTCTTTGTGCCGCTGGTTCTTCCAATAAAGCCATTGCAGAGTTTTTGTGTATTTCGCCCAAAACAGTTGAAAGCCGCCTTAATTCTTTATTTAATCAATTTAGTGTTAGCAGCCAATCAGACAAACAAGTTAATCCTCGCATTCGCTTAATAGTTACAACTTTAAGGCAAAAAGTTTTAAGCCCTTATTCAATCAAAATCTCGTCAGAAATTCTTAACCCCGAAAGATGGGAAGAATTAATGAAAGATCGCGAGCAAATAAAAGAGCATTTCTTAAGATTGCAGTTTGAGCAAAATAAACCTTATATGATTCAGCCAGATTCATCTCTTGGTGGAATTATGGGACGTTTACAAACTCTTCAACAACAACAATCAGCCGGAATTCCCGTCAAAGCTGAAGCAGTAGTTGGGGCAAATGCCGAATATAATCCTTCTTTTTATGCCCCTTCTCAGCCTTATAGTCCTTATTCTAACCAAAGTGTTGGTGGAAATAGCCCCTATAATCAACAGATACCTAATAGCCCAGTCAATAAACGTTGGATTTAACCTCAAAAAAGAGAACTAAATCCCACTATAAACCTTTAGGATATAATTATTTTATTTAGTTGAGGAAAGGAAAATTATAGAAATCAATACTACTATAGCTTTATTCGCCGCCCAGATAATTAGTTTATTAGGATTGTTTTGGGCAGTTACTAATTCTTTTAATAACTAATCAATAATGTTGAAAGTAATTTAAATACTGAATTTGCGGGGCTTGCAAGAGAAATTAATGAAATAAAAGTTGAACAAGCTCGAATTGAAGGAAAAATTGGGCTGATTGAAGGACGCTTGACTTCTTTAGAGCAGACGGTTAAATATATTCTTAACTGTTTTCCACAGTCTAAAATTGCTATTCAAAGTCCAGAAGCCTAACTTGCTAAACTCGATATAAATTATCAATTAGTTGAGCATAATTTTGTTGAATTACTTTACGCTTAAGTTTCATGGTATGAGTTAATTCAGATTTTGCTTGGTTAAAATGCTCAGCTAAAATTTTAAAGCGTTTAATTTTTTCATATTCAGCCAAACCTTCGCACCTAACAGCTAAGTCTTTTTCAATTAAATTTTTCACTAATTCACTATCAATCAATTTTTCCCAATTAGTTTCTGGGGTATTTTCTAAGTTCAAAGCCTTTAAAACAGCTTCTTGATTTAGCGTAATTAAAGCTATTAACCATTTTTGCTGATCACCGAAAACGGCAATTTGTTCAATGAAAGAACTGCTTTTTACTTTTTCTTCAATTAAAGCTGGAGATATTTTTTTGCCGCCTGAGTTAATGATTAAATCTTTTTTGCGTCCGGTAATGAATAAATTGTTTTCATCGTCTAAATGGCCAATATCACCAGTTAAAAACCATTTATCCTCATTTAAAGCTTCTTGAGTGGAAATTTCATTATTCCAATAACTTTGAAATATAATTTCGCCTTTGGCTATTATTTCACCATCTTCAGCAATTTTTACTTCAACGCCTTTTAAAGGTTTGCCGACACTACCAATTTTTGCTTTTTCAGCTGAATTAGCACATAAAATGCCGGTTGTTTCCGTTAAGCCATAACCTTCAATGACATAAATTCCTAAAGCCTGAAAAAATTCTAATATTTCGCCTGAAATAGGTGCTCCACCAGAAATAATTGCTTTTAAGGTTGGGCTAATTTTTTCTTTTATTTGTTTTAAAACACTTTCATAAACAGCTTTATAACCCAAGCGGGCAATATTTCGCATTGTAAAGCTAGTGGCATTAAGTTCAGCTTTTTTCAGGGTGCTACCAATTTTCAAAGCATTTTTAACAATAAGTTTGGCTTTTGGACTTAATTCATTAATTTTATTAGTAGTTTTATCTTTAATTTTGCTTAATAATAGTGGCACCGACAAAATAACCTGTGCAGGAGTTTCTTCAAGGTATTGGGCTATTTTTTCCATACGGCTACAATAATAAATTGGGCAATTTTGGCTCATAAAGTACCATTGTCCAGCCACTCGATGAAATATATGCGCCGATGGCAAAAAAGCTAAAAGTGCATGTGGTTCGGGTCTATTAATTGCTACTCTATGAGGAATAGCATCAATTTGAGCTAAAAAATTACCATGGGTTAAAACAGCACCTTTTAGTTTTCCACCAGTCCCTGAGGTATAAACAATTGAAGCAATATCTTCTTTTTTGATGGAATTATAAATATTTTTTAATATTTGCGGATTTTGCTCTAAAGCATTTTTGCCCATCTCAATAAAGCAGGACCAATTAATTACCGAAAATTTGCAATTTAGAGATTGAAGCTTTTCTTCATCAATTGCCTCAAAAACTACCAAGCCTTTTAAATTAATTTTGTCTTGAATATTAATAATTTTGTCTAATTGTTTTTTGTCTTCAATAAATAAAAAGTCTAAGCCTGAATCTGAAATTAATTCATAAACCTCTTCGGATGAGCATGTGTGATATAAAGTTGTGGTAATAGCTCCGCTTGAAATAATCCCAATATCAGCAATAGTCCATTCCAGGCATGTATTGCTCATGATCCCCACGCGGTCAGCCTTCTGAATATTATTTTGCAATAAAGCGGTGCCAAGACATTCAACTAAACCAGCAACTTGCTGCCAACTATAAGGTTTATAGGTAAGCTTATCTTTTTTGCCTAATCCATCTTTTAACTTAAATAAGATTGGAGACTCTGAATAAGTCTGGGCGTGGCTAAAAAACATATTTGCCAAATTATCAAAATTTTGGATACTCATTCGCACCTAATAAGAATAGTATTTTCGCTAATTTTAACAAGTATTTCCCATAAATTAAGATTTTTGTGCTTAAATATTAAATTATTATTGTTCCCAAATTGTTTTAATAAAATGCCAGTTAAACTTATTTTAAAAGAAGACATCGATTCATTAGGTAAAGCCGGAGACTTGGTGAATGTCAAACAAGGTTATGCACGTAATTTCTTAATACCAAATGATCATGCAATTTTAGCTACTTTGCCCAATTTAATTTGGCTTAAAAATCATCGTGAAAAGCTTGAACAAGAATCGAAACAGAAAAAAGATACTGCTTTATCAGACAAACAAACTTTAGAGAATTTAGAAGAAATTACCATTTACTCACAAATTGGACCAACTGGTAAACTATACGGCCGCATTACCAGCCGAGATATTGCCGAGCAAATTAATGAATTCTCACGGGATAAATTAAATATTAAACACAAATCAGTTTCAATACCTTCCCATATTCATGGAATTGATGAATTAGGGCTTTATGAAGTTTCAGTTAATTTTGGAGCCGGCATTAAAGGACAACTTCGCTTAATTGTTCAAGAAGGCTAATTTAGTTTTATAC
Source organism: Synechococcales cyanobacterium bin2.concoct.b11b12b14.033 (assembly GCA_013298875.1). Classification (GTDB taxonomy): domain Bacteria; phylum Cyanobacteriota; class Vampirovibrionia; order Caenarcaniphilales; family Caenarcanaceae; genus JAAFJH01. The sequence goes on along the minus strand of JAAFJH010000020.1, from coordinate 15,708 downwards.
ATTATTAAGTGAGTTTCGGTATAAAAAGAGACTGAAAGCGAGAGAAATTATGCTTAAAAAAAAAGCTTTGCTTTGTGTAAATATTGACCATATCGCTACAATTAGAGAAGCTCGCAAAGGTGTTGAGCCAAATATAGTTGAGGCCACTTTGCTTTGTGAACAAGCTGGAGCTGATGGCATAACGGTACATTTGAGAGAAGATCGTAGGCATATTCAAACTGCTGATTTGTTTGCTTTAAAAGAAGTCATCAAAAGTCGTTTTACGCTTGAAATGTCAGCTAGTGATGAAATTCTGGAAATTGCTAAAAAAATAAACCCCCATTTATTAACAATTGTGCCAGAAAAAAGAGCTGAATTAACCACTGAAGGAGGCTTAAACTTAAAAGAGCAAAAGGACAAAATTACAAATTTCTTGCTCAAAGCATTTGATTTTTCTTTGGAAGCGAGTTTATTTATTGAGCCAGACTTAGAAACAATTGAAATTGCCCATGAGATTGGAGCCAAACAGATTGAATTACATACTGGTAAATATGCAAATTGTTCAATTAATTCATTAGAAGCTTTAAGTGAATTACAAAGAATTAAGACAGCCAGTAATTTTGCTAGAAAATTGGGTTTAAAAGTTAATTTGGGGCATGGTTTAAATTTGCAAAACTTAAAGCCTATCCTTCAAATTAAAGATTTAGAGGAATTACATATTGGACATTCAATTATTGCCAGAGCGGTTTTGATTGGCTTGCCTGCCGCGGTCAAAGAAGTAAAGGACTTAATTCAAAATAGTTGAAAAATAAAAATAAAATGGATCAGATTAAAGTTGAAAATATAACTTGTTATACAAAAATTGGTGTAGCTGACAATGAGAGAGCCATCGGACAAAGATTAAAAATTGACCTGGAAGTTTTTTTTGATTTGAGCCAAGCTGGTACTTCTGATGAGTTAAAAGATACAGTTAGTTATGTTTCATTAGTTGAAATTATAAATTCTTTAACAATTAATCGTGAATTTAAGCTCATAGAACATTTAGCGGCTGAAATTTGCGAAGCTATTTTTAAAGAAATTAGTAAAATCCAAGCCATTGGCATTAGGGTTTTTAAGCCACATATTCCTAGCCCTCAATTTGTTGGTTTACCTAGCATTTATATTTTTAGAGAACGAGAAGCTTAATTCAGAAATCAGCTCAATGTAATTTCAATCCAGAAAAAATTAATTACTTTATTGAGCCAATGATTCAAGAAAAAGATAAAATAATTAGCAAAATAATATGTCGAATAATTAATTTAAATGATTCCTATGTTTAGAAATATGCACTTACAAAATAAATTGAATTTGCTTTTAATTAGCTTTTTGGTTTTAAGTTCTAGTTTGGATGGTTGGGCAGTTCAAAATATAAAAAATATAAAAAAAACTCTTCCCGTGAGTCCAGGCAAAATAATTTCTAAGCCTGAAGCTAAAAAAGCAATTAAGAAAATTAAAAATGAAGTTATTGGCTGTTCAAATAATATTTCTTTGCAAGAATTGGTTGCGGCACCAGATAATTGGCTAAACAAAGAAATTTGTATTGATGGAATATTTAGTTCTTTTTCGGCTTTAGCCTTAGATTATCCTCCGGCCATGAGAGAAAGACGCAAATACGTTTCTTTAACTTTATTTAGGCCAAATACTCAAATCCCACTAGGAGAGCTGAAATTAGCCATGACCTTAGATACTGCTCAGCACCATGAAGCTTTAACTAAAATTGCTGAAAATGATTTGGTGAAAATTAAAGGTAAAGTTTTTAGTAGTGCTTTAGGCGAGCCATGGATGGATGTAAATCAAATTCAAATTACTAAAGCTGCTAACAATAAAGAATCAGTTAATGAGTTATTCTCTGAATCCAATTAAATAAACTAGTGGATTTTTGCTTCAATTTGTTTTTCAGCTCTTTCAATCAATTCTTTAAGTAAATTATTTTCTTTAATTTCTTTAGTTACTTTTTTATAAGCATTTAAAATAGCTGAATTTCCCCGCCCATCAAAAGATAAACTTATTTCTACCAAAGACAAACCAAAATTCCGTGCTAAATAAATACAAATCTGTCGGGCTTCTTTGATTTCTTGGGTATTATCACGGCTTTGCAAAGATTCTTGGTTGATTTTTAATTCTTCGCAAACAATTTCTTGGATTAACTCAAATAGTTTTTTTTTGTCTTTTTCATGAATTTTCTTTAAATTTTCATTTGCTAATGGCTCATCCGATGGGTTTTGAGGCTCACTTTGATTTTGACTTTCATTTTTTGGCTCAATGATTTCAGTAATCTTAAGAGGGGGTTTTTTATTAAAGTAACCTGATTTATTGCTTTTAGACTTGCTTTTAAAAATATCTTCTTTGCTTATAAATTGAGAGTTTTCGCCAATTTGCAATATTTTTTTAACCCATTCTTGCGTTAAAGCTTGTTTGAGTCCGCTGAAGCTAGTATAAGCTTGCAATTTTTTAATGGCTCCTTCCAATCGTCTTATATTTTCCGGAAAATGATTAGCAATTAAATCCGAAATTTCCATCGGTACTTTCATTCTTAATTCATTAGCTTTGGCTGAAATAATTGCTAATCTGGTTTCATAAGTTGGAGCCTGTACATCCGCTACCAAACCGGCTTCAAAACGACTGCATAAACGTGGCTCCAAACGAGGAATTGCCATAGGAGGACGATCACTAGTTAAAATAACTTGGCTACCATTATCTTTTAAAGCATTAAAAGTATGAAAAAACTCTTCCTGCGTTGTTTCTTTGCCCTCAATAAATTGAATATCATCAATCATTAATAAACCTAAAGAGCGGTAACGATCCCGAAACTCATTCATTTTACTCTTACGCATGGAGCCAATTAAATCATTCAAAAATTGTTCAGTTGTAATATATAAAACTTTAGCTTGAGGATTTTTAGCTAAAATATAATTGCCAATAGCCTGCATTATATGCGTCTTTCCCAAACCAACATCGCCATAAATGAAAAACGGATTATAAGTATTTTCCGCATTTTGCTCGGCAATTGATAAAGCTACTGCATGACAAAATTGATTATGACTTCCAACTATAAAATTATCAAAAGTAAATTTGGGGTTTAAACCCGCATTGAAAGATAATTGCTCAAAAGATAAACTGGAATTATTATTTGATTTGGCATAAGAAAAATTATCACTGGGCGGCAAATAAATTTTGCTAACTGGTGAAGAAATTCCTGAATCTGGCAGAGAAGAAAAACTTGGCGTATAATCCAAATTATTTAACTGGCTATTAATAGAAATAATAATTTCAGTGGGCTGTCCAAGCGAGGCTTCAAGTCCTTTTGTAATGCTGCGTTCATAGTTTTGTAGAATTAAATTACGGCTAAATTCATTTTTGACTTCCAAATAAGCTTTATTATCTTCAATTTTTATCAAGCTAGCGGGCTTAATCCAAGCTTGAAAGCTAGAAACTGGTACTTCTTCTTTTATCACTTTGAGAGCGTTTTTCCATATTTTTTCAAGATTTGAATCTGTATTTGCTCTCATAATCAGTAAAGTAAATAAAATAATGTAAATTATAACTTTTTTAAATCTCTTTTCAAAGCGTAATTACATAATTATATATTATTTATCTGATTTTTTGCCTCTAATTCTATTTTTGTCTTTGATTCTCGCCTATATTCTTAATGATTTTATATATTTGAACCAATACTAGCGGTATTAAGCTAGCTAAAATCGATACTATCCACAACTTAACTGTAAGCACTTTTAAACCCAATACTAAGCACATTTGTGGGAATACACAAACCAATACAATACCATTAGAATAGTACAAACCAAAATAGCTAACCAAACAAATTTATTTTTAGTAATCTCATTTACAAATAGATTTAGTATTTTACTTTTTGAGAGTTAATTTTGATTCTTAGCTTCTTTAAATTATTATGGAGAAATCAAACTTATGTCAGCTAAAGATAGAAACAGTGTAAAAAATCAGCATTATGTGCCTTGCTGTGTTCTCATATACTTTAAAGAATCAAACATAATCTCAAGAAAAGAAGAACCCAGAATTTATCATTTTTTGAATGAAAAGGAGGGAATTTATCCAACAACGGTTAGTAATGTAATGTGTGATAAGGAATTCTACGAGCATCAAAATCTTAGAATAAACTGGCTTGAAGACTTGTTAAAAGATTTTGAAGGTAATTATGCGTCCTTATTGAGAAAGATAGTTACTTCTATAACAATTTACAAAAATAGAAACATTCAATTCTCAGAACTTAAGAAATTGATCTTTACCAAGTTACAGTTTTTTTTCGTAATGAGGTTTCGAAGTGGTGGAATGCTTTATGAACAAGAATACGCTCATAAATCCAATGCGGTTTTAGGAATAATAGAAAAGTTACTTCTTAGCTCAACATATATTAAAGATTTGTCTCAGACTGTTGCAAGATTTTACGATTTTTGTATTCTGGAAAGCTCCAATATGGATTTTTTAATTTCTGATCAATTTATTTCCACTGCTTCTTTGTCTTTTAAAGGCTCTTTTATCGATGCAACAAATCGTACCATCGGTCTCAACAACGTTCTAATACTGATACCAATATCTAAGGAGTATTATATTTGCTTTTGGAATGCTGTTGGAAAAACAAAACTTAAATTCTTGAAAAAAGACAAAATTAATAAACTGACAAAACAACAAACTATTGAAATCAATAGAGTAATAATTAATAATTCCTATATTCAAACCGCAGGCTCCTCTATTCAATCTTTAGAAAACGTTGTTGGAGATTTCAACCAAGTCTATCCTCATTCAGTATGTCTTGGATGGGACGAATATAAACCAGGACGTTTTCATGGAGCAGATTTAGGAAAAGAAGTTTTTTTCTATGATAATGATCGAAAAGTATATGAGGCTGTAACCATATCTTCAAGACTTTACAAAGCAGAAAATAATGACTCATGTCCTTGTGGAAGTGGTGTTACTTTTAGGAATTGTTGCAGATATGTATTAAAAGCTTTTATGAGATACGGGAAAGAAGTATTTTGGGCTGACTTAATACAGAGAAAGTCAATAATTCCAGGTTGTTTTTTTCTTGAGCAAAATATCTTTCAATGGTGACTTTTATCACTTCTATTCTCAATAATTTTATATATTTGAACTAATACTAGCGGTATTAAACTAGCTAAAATCGATAATATCCACAACTTAATTGAAAGCACTTTTAAACCCAATACTAAGCACATTTGTGGGAATACACAAACCAATACCATTAGAGTGGCACAAACCAGAATAGCTAACCACACAAATTTATTTTTAGTGATCTCATTTACGAATAGCTTTGAATGTGCTGACGACATATTAAATACATGAAAAAGTTGTGCGAATGCAAGGGTAACAAAGACTACATTGTTTATAATTTTGTCATCAGCAGAAATGGTCAGTTTATAATTTGCTTTTAAGCTTGATAAACATTGAGGCCAAATTCTTTATTGCGTTTTTCCCCTTCTGACTGACTGATTCCTCCAACTGAATCTGTTTCGAAAGAATGTAAAACTTCCTCCACGGAGAGAGTATGTGTATCTTCAATAGGATATTTCATTTTTATTTATTGATTTTTCGTTTTTTCCACGAAGGCTGTCATGGGTGGATACTATTTACTAAGAAAGTGTGTGACAAATAGAATGCAATGAGCTGAAACCCCGAATAAGAGCATAAGTCAGCTATGAAATATTCTTCATCAATAGATCACCCTTAATTTAAGAGCATAGACACCTATTTGAAAAACCATCAAGAAGAGGTTGCCCCAAAATTCACCCACTAGTGAGCATTATCGACGGTATTTGTCTAATTAATCCTATTGTTTATTAACTTTTTTCCTTTAATTCATAAGTTTTAATTTTTTTATTGAGTACAAAAATAATTAATAAACTAATTAAAGTGGCAATAAATAAAATTATTAGTTTATATAATCGATTAGTTGAATTACCAATTGTAAATAATTCAGAGCTCAAATTACTGATTAAAAGCATAAAATAAGGCCAAAGTAAAATAAAATTATTTTGTTCATTAAAAGATTGATAAATAAATTTGCCTAAAATTGCAATTAAAATTGCCCCGACTGAAAAAGCAATATAAAAGCTGGCATTAGCTTCTTGGTGAAGGAAATAATTAAGCCCTAAGGCAATAAAGCAAGCTAAAAAGTATAAATAATAATATTTTATTTTACTAAGCCAAGGTAGCAAAAGTGGTAGTAAAAAACCGAAGTATAGGCTAGCACTAACATAACTATGCATCAAATTAATACCGGTTAAATTATCGTTTTTAGCAAATAAGAAAATTTGTAAATTACTTCTGAGTAGTAAAAATAATATAAATTCTTCATTAAATGAACTAATAGCTAAAATAATCCAAGCCCAGCTGCCAATCAAGCGTGAAGCTATTAAAGTTAAAGCTCCGATTAAAAGTAAATTTAAAATAGCAAAAATAATTTTATTATTAGTATTATTTTGATTTGACATTGATACAGACAAAAATTCAAAAATATAATTAGAAATTAAACCCAACAAAAAAATGAAAATCCATAAAAGGCTTTGAGAAGGCTTAAATAAAAATATAGTCTGAGAAAAATAAAATAAAATTCCCAAAGAAAAAATACTTAAAACAAAAATTTGTAATAATTTATTTAATTTACTTTGTTCTAAAATATGATCTTGTAATCCTTTAATTAAATCTCTCAAAGCTAAACAGATTAATAAAAAATAATAGTAATTTGACTGTAAAACATTATCTGGAGCATTAATATTGATAATCCAATATAAACCAGTTAAATAAAGTAAGCTGGGTGCTATTAAATTAAAATTTGTTCTATTATTTACCGGCTCCAGTGTAAATTGTGTTATTACTATTCCAATCAAAGACATCAGGATAATAGAATTAATTGAATCGTGATTTTGAAATAGTAAGCTAAAAATCAAAACTAAACCAAATAAAAGCAAATTACTCTTTAAGTGGAGAAATGCTGGCTTAATAAATAAAGTTAATAGGCAAGTTAAGCCAAAAGAAAATAAAAGACTAATTATATTGAAAAGCTGATCAGCAGACTGATTTAAAGCAAATTGAATAATTATAATGGGTAAAAGAGTAATTATTATCGCCTTCCAATCAAAATAATTTGTATTTTTGGCAAATGGATTTGTGTTTTTGGCTTTGATTATTTCGAGTGAACAGCCAATTAAAACCAAAAGTATAAATATTGAAAAGACCAACTGCATGAATTTAAAAAGTAAAAATTTATATTTGTAATCTTAAAATAAAAACTCTTAACTATGTAATTTAAGCCTGAAAATTCAGCCCTGCCCAAATTTACAATTATACTTCTGGTAATTCTTTGGATAATTTATTGTCGATATAGCCAGCTACGATATGTTGTATTAAATTGTAAAAAATTATTGGCAACATTATATTGGGGTGATCAGCCAGACTCAGAGAGGCTAAAACCAATCCAGTTCCATTATTATTCATGCCAAGCCCAAACATTAAAGCTGATTTTTCGGAAATTGAACTTTTAAATAATTTAGCAATTTGGCTACCAATAAAAAATGCAAAAAGACATAAACTTCCGGTTATTAATAAAATAATTAATAGGAAATCCCAGTCTGGTTGCTTAAATACATGCGGTAATACTATTGAAGCATTTGCATAATTGAGTAATATCAAATTTAATAAATTAAAGTCTTTTATAGGCATTTTTGCTTTTTCAATGAAGTCTTTAGGCAATAAAAAATGCAAAATAATACCCAAAATAGTAGGCACTAAAACCGAAATAAATAAGAAAGCACTAGTTCCTTGTTGGGCAATTTCATGAAGATCATTCGAATAATCTCCTTTAGTAATAAAACCAATTGTATGAAGACCCAAAGGCGTTGTAAAAGGACTAAGCATGGTGGAAAAAACTACCAAACCCAAACTCAATGCTAAATTTCCATTAGATTTTTGTGACCAAGCGGTGGAAGAAGCGGCAATTGGCATAGAAGCAATTAATGCTAAACCAACTAAAATGTTTTGTACTTCATCCTGACTATGCCAAGACATCATTACAATTGAAACAATAAAAGTAAATAAAATAGGAATAACCAAATTAGCCAGCAAGCCACTCATCAATAGCCCAGGCTGTTTGAGTAAATTTACTAATTGAGAATTATCTATATTCAAACCAGCATTAAAAAGCAAAAGCGAAAGCATTAATAAAGAGAGAGAAACATTTATGTGGCTGCCATCTATAAAAGTAAATATACCAAAACTTGTATCTTTTATTATTAAACCCAAACCTGGGAATAAGCCACCCATCAAATAGGAAGCCATAATGCAATAAAAGAAATATTTATGTACAAAGTGAAAAAACTTTTCTAAGTATTGAAGCATTAATAAAAAATTTTGAATGTCCAATTAAATTTAACTATAAATAATCTCCTACAACTCTTAAGGAATTCCAAAATACTTTCCAAAAAGACCAAAATAAGCTCCTATAAGCTATCATTAAACTACTTTTTTATTTACTATTTTTTTCGATGAATTTGCCAGCTTATTATCCAAATAGTGCCAAAATTAATGCTCAAAACCATCTTGAAATCGGTGATTATGACCTAACTGAATTGACTGAAAGGTTCGGAAGTCCTTTATATGTTTTAGATGAAAAAACCATTCGAGATATTGCTCGTGAGTATAAACAATCTTTAGATGAATTTTATCCGAATAATTTGCCCATTTTTGCCAGTAAAGCTTTGGCTCTGAAAGCAGTTTTTTCTATTTTGCAACAAGAAGGCTTTGGTTTGGATGTCGTTTCAGCTGGCGAATTATTTACCGCTGAATCAATTAATTTTCCGGCTGACAAAATTTATTTACATGGTAATAATAAGTCAATCGATGAATTAGAAAGAGCCATTAACTATTCAGGTACCAAGATTATTATTGATAATTTTAATGACATAAAGCTTTTGGGTGAATTAAATAAACCGGTTGATTGTTTGTTAAGGTTGACTCCTGGAGTAGAATGCCATACGCATGAATATATTAAAACAGGACATTTAGACAGCAAATTTGGTTTTGACTTAGAACATTTGATTGAAGCCATTGAACAAATTAAAAAAACCCCTAATATTAATTTAATTGGTTTGCACGCTCATATTGGCTCTCAAATTTTTGAAGTTAATCCTTATGAAGATGTAGCTCGTATTTTGCTCGAAAATTATGTTAAATTGGGCGAAAAATATAATTTAAAATTTAATGAATTGAATGTTGGAGGCGGCATTGGTATTACTTATACATCCGCTGATGATCCGCCAAGTATTAGGCAAGTAATGCAAATTTTAAGTAATAAGGTGAAAAGTTTAATTAATGAATTTAAGCTTGAACCACCGAAATTGATTGTAGAACCAGGTCGTAGTATTGTGGGACGGGCAGGCGTAACTGTTTATGAAGTTGGCTCAAGTAAAACAGTGCCTAAAGGACGTCATTATATTTCAGTAAATGGTGGTATGGCTGATAATCCAAGGCCAATTACTTATCAGGCCAAATATTCGGCTTGTGTTGCTAATAAAGCAGCTGAACAAAATAGTCAAGTTTATACAATTGCTGGGCGTTACTGTGAATCAGGGGATATTTTGATTAAAGATATTGAATTGCCCGCTAATATACAGCCCAAAGACTTAATTGTTTTATTTGGAACGGGTGCTTACAATTATTCTATGTCTTCTAATTATAATCGTGTGCCGAGGCCAGCTATGATTTTAGTGCAAAATGGAGAAGCTGAAATTATTTTACAAAGAGAAAATTTAGAAGATTTAATTAAGCACGATGTTTTACCTTCACGTTTAGCAAACTAGTTTTAAGGAAACAAATTTCGTGAATCCAGAAGAGAATGCACCGAATATTTTACTAAATATTTTTTCCGGAAATTTATTCAATTTAAGCTGGCCTATTGCGGTTATTTCAATTTTCCAATTAATTATTATTGGTTATTTAATATTTATTATTTATTGGCGAACGAAAGGGACACAAGTTCAAAAATTAATTAATGGTATTTTACTTTTAATCCCTCTGATTGGTTTATTTTACTTATTTAAACTGCGGATTTTCACTTTTTTGTTTGAGCTATTTTTGCCAGCAATTGTGGTTTCTTTAGTGGTTTTATTCACCCCAGAAGTGAGGCGTTTTTTATCTAATTTGGGTCAGGACGGTTTAACTTGGTTAATTCTTTTAACTTGGGTTAAAGATCCAGCGAGTAATAATAATGAAGAGCCAAGATCAATTAAAGATTTGGTAAAAGAAATTGTTGGGGCGATTGAAATTTTTTCGGGGAACAAAACGGGAGCCTTAATTGTCTTTGATAATACTTGGTCTGATAGGCTGTATATAAATTCTGGCCGCAAGCTAGACGCAGTCGTCAGTACCGAGTTACTCCTGAATATTTTCTATCCTAAATCTCCTCTTCATGACGGGGCTGTATTAATTCGCAATAAACGGATTCATGCGGCTTCCGTCATTTTACCAATTACCGAAAATCCTAAATTAAATCCCTGGCAATATGGAACTAGACACCGGGCAGCTCTGGGTATTTCAGAAACTAATCCAAATTGCATTTGCTTAATTGTCTCGGAAGAAACTGGTGGTATTTCACTAGCGGAAAACGGTAGAATCAGTAAAATTTCTTCGATGGAAGAGCTATCTCCAATTTTAGAAGTTAAATTATTAAGTTTAGAAGGTAATTAGTAAATCTGGCTCTTGTTCGGTAGATTTTTTTTGTAAATGACCAATTTCAAAGTATTTTTCATTTAAATTATCCAGCTTTGCATAAATATCGGCTTTATTTTCGGGGGATACAATTAAAACTAAGCCCAAGCCTAAATTAAAAACTTTAAGCATCTCGTCCTCGCTAATATTGCCTTCTGCTTGCAAAAACTTAAATATTGGTAAAGTATTCCAGCTGTCTTTTTTAATAATAGCTTTTAACTTTTTCTTATCAAAAGCACGGGGTAAATTTTCGGGCAAACCGCCTCCAGTAATATGAGCCATGGCTTTAACTTTTGGTAGAATATTTTCCACGACTGAATAATAAATTTTAGTTGGCTCCATAATTTCTTCCAGCAGAGAAACTTTTAAAGCATATTCAGTATAAGTTTTTTTCAAATCTAAATTTTTATTATTTTCTAAAATAGAACGAATTAAACTATATCCATTACTATGTACACCAGATGATGGTAAACCAATTAAAATATCGTTTTCTGCACAATTTAAAGGGTTTAAAATTAAATCTTCTTCAACTATTCCAACGCTAAAGCCAGCCAATTCATAACCTTTTTCGGGTAACATTCCCGGTAATTCAGCCGTTTCGCCACCTAATAAAGGCATATCACACAAATTACAAGCCTTTGCAATAGACTTAGCAATTATTAAAGCCTTCTCAGGATCTAGCTTTTCGGTTGCTAAATAATCCAAAAAAAACAAAGGTTTCGCACCCGTACACAACAAATCATTGACGCACATGGCTACTAAATCTTGCCCAATAAAATCAAAGTAATTATTTTGATAAGCTAATTTTAATTTACTTCCAACGCCATCAGTACAAGCTACTAAGACAGGTTTTTGATAATTAATTGGAAGCCGAAATAACCCCGCAAAACCGCCAATACCACCAATTACATTTTGATTGAAAGTATTTTTTGCAATTTGACTAATACCACCAACAAAAGCTTCAGCTGCTTTTAAATTAATACCTGCTTGTAAATAAGAATTAGACATTTAAGTTAAAAATAAAGCTTAGTAATAATTCCTATGAAAACGAGGACGCCCATAATACATTTGTGGCATTTCAGGTGGTCTGTCTTCGTATTGAGCTTGAGCAGAGTAATCATATTGACCTTGAGGATATTGAATTGAATTTATAAAATTAGTAATCTCAATCACTTCCGTTCTTTTGCGAAGAGCAGTATAAAATTTTCTAGATTTTTGAGCGTCAGCCAGGGCACCTTTTATATCGTTTAAAGCATATTTAGTTAAGGCTCTATTATAAAGGGCTTTAGCATCGCCTGGCACCAAAGATATGGTTTTGTCAAAGTCTCTTAAGGCTTGCCCATACATTTTCATTTCAGATTCAACAATTCCACGGTTAAAATAAGCGGCATCACTAGACGGATTTAATCTAATAGCTTGGGTAAAGTCTCTGGCAGCGTCTTCTCGGTAACCACCTTCACTTTTAGCTAATCCACGATCGAAAAACAATTCTGAAGAATTTGGCTCTAATCTTATAGCGTGAGTATAAAGGTTGATTGCACGGTCAAAGTCTTTTCTTTTGTGGGCTTGAATACCTTTTTGAATGAAAGAATCAAGTTGTCTTTCTCTTTCAAAATCACCGGAATTATTATATTCACTAGCCATTTCTGGGTTTTCACTTTCATAAATTGGCTCAGGCTGATTATAAGCAAAAACTGGTGAACTTAAACACAAAATAAATATAAAAATTAAATAAGGCATTTTATTTTAAAAAATAATTAATTAGAAAGTAGTTCTCAATTTTAATACAGATTAACAAAATTAACCGAAATTGTTCTTACAAATTAAATTAAATAAATATCATCTGAAATCAATTGTTTAAGCTCCTGATGAGCAGGATTTATTAAAAAGATTTGTACTTTTAATTTATGATTTTCTAGCTTTTGAGTTTTAGTTAATAGTTTAGATACTAATATTTTTTGTTTACCGTAAATCACAATTTTCAATTTATCGTTTTTAATACTTCCCATAATTTTAAGCGGGAAATTTAAATTATTTTCAAAACGCAAATCGGCTTGCTCAAACCAAACTGTAGCGTCTAAGCCAATTGGCACTGAATGAATAATTTTTTGATGAGCATGTCTTTCAGTAATTTTTAAATTAATAGCCAAAACCGCCTGGTATAAAACTGATGATAAAAGGCAAATGCCCCCGCCAAAGTCTTTTTCAGTTTTTCCATTTAAATAAACATTTGAAAGCTGATAACCATTTTCTGCCGCTCTAGCACCGATAATTTGATTGAAAGAAAAATTTTGTTTTGGAAGAATAATACTTCCATTTAATTTATACAAAGCCAATTTTATATTATTCTTTTGAGCTTTCGATAAATGAGCAATTGAAAAAGTTTTCTGAATTAAAATATAAGAGAAAGCACCATTGAATAAAGCTTGCCAGAGTAAAAATAAACCCAAACTTAAAATCAATAAAGTAATAATTTGAGTTTTATTTAAAAATAAATTTTTATTATTCACTGCCTGTATTTATTTTTATTTTAATTAAATTCAATTTTAGAAGCCTTACGCCAAATTTCTTCTAATTGATAATGATCACGGTCTGGCTGATACATAATATTAATTAAAACTTCTCCATAATCTAATAAAGCCCACTGAGAATTGCTTAAGCCTTCCCGGTTAAGAATTAAAAAATCTTGTTCAGTTAATGCAGATTCAATTAATTTGGCTAAGCCTTTAACTTGGCTTTTAGTCTTACAACTCATAATAACAATAAAAGAACAAAGGCTAGTTAGCTCGGCCACATTTAATATAATTGGTTGTAAAGCTTTTTTTTCATCAGCAATCTGATAAGCAGTTTTGGCAATTATTAAGCCAGAATTGATACTTTGATTCAATATTTGTAATTTTTTAGTTAGAAAGCATTATTTTATATTATTTAAGCCTGACTACAGTACAAAAATAAGAATTTAGTAATTCAGCAACCAGAAATTTTAAAACCTTCTCCGTAAGCTTAAAATCTTCATGATTCTCTAGCTTGTCTGAAAAAGGCGAAATTAAAGCTTATTGACTAATCAAAATTGACTAATCAAATTAGCTAGACAGATTCTAAAATCTAAGCCTTAAGATTAAATTTTAATTAAAAATACCTTTAATTTGTTGTTAATTTAGCCAAAAAGTATTATTCTTAAAATATATAAAGATCATATAAAACACTTATGATTAACTAAATTTCATTTTTTCGCCTCATTTATGCACTATTTTTTAAGTAAATGATTATAAAAACCGCCTCAACTAATTCAAATTCAGCTACCATTTCGGCCAATATTTCTAATTCTCCGACGATTAATTCCCTTTCAAATTTTGGGATTAATAGCGGCACTAACAATTTTACTTTGCCTTTAGTTCCAGCTTCTAGTCCGTCAAATCCTGCTGGCTCTGCTAATAATCTTGTTCCTTTTATCCGCATTCCTGCTAATCAAAAAATTAATCCATCTTCCAAAAAAAAAAATGATGATGACAATAATTGGTGGAGTAATTTATTAAGTAATCCTCTTTTAGCAACACCAGCAGCGGGTTTTTTATCAACTTTAGGTATTATTGGTCCCAAATTTGCTTTAAACACAATTAAAGATGACCAAAGCAAGATTGAATATACTCAAAAATTAATAGATAGTTTATTTGGTAATAAGCCTTTAAATGCAGAACAGCAAAAAGCTTTATTCTCTAATTTAATGGAATATGTCAAAAATCCTGACGCAATTAAAGTTCCAGAGAGTTATTTAAGCTTATTTCCTTCCAAAGACCAAAAAGAATTTGCGAAAGCTGAATATCAAAAGGCTGCTCACCGCTTAGCTAGTATATTTTTACTTTATCCGCTCAGGGTATTTTCGGATGCTGATGGTACTTTATTTTTTAAGAGTGCTGACTTTGTTTCGGGTACAGCGGTTTGCACATCTGTAACTGACAGAGAAGCTTTAATGTGCTTTGCTTATTTGCTCCGTAAAATGAATTTAAGCTTAAAAGACTATTACGAAACAATTCACGACAGAAAATTCACGACTAAAGAAGAACAACAAATGGAAAGGTCTTTTTCTTTAGCGACTATGAGATCTATTTTTGGAGGACCAAGTTATTATCGCGTACCAGTTACTTTAGGCTCTGAACATGAAATTACCGAAGATGGAAAATTAATTTTAACTCAAGGAAAGTGGTGGAGTTCAACCATTGATAGTCCTTTATCTGAGGTGGGAGCTAGATTAATGCCACGTTTAAAAAATGGTGTGCCCAGCTTGCTCGAAATAATGGATATTAGTGCTTTTGGTAGCTTAGTTACCGTTCATGGTGGCAAAGATATTATTATTAACGATACGTTAAGAGAAGGTGCCACAAAAATGCAGGACGCCTTTAATAATAAATCTTCTGGTGCAGACTCACACTTTGAAAAATTAAGCCAACTAACGGGCGAAGAATTCAGAAAAGAATATAAAAACTATATTAGTGGAGCAAATAAAAATATAAAGCTAGGCTTTTTTAATGAAATTCAGCTTGCGGCAAAGGCAATTGGTGGACAAGTGCTTGAAGTAAAAATGATGCCCGAATGGATGATGGACGAAGAATGGAAAACCAAAGAGGAAGAAGGTATTCATCCACGATTGGATCACTATAGCCAAATTGCTGAACTAGTTGAAGGCTTGGTTAAAAATAAAAGTACTGATTGGAAAGCTGAATTAAAGAAAAATCTAACTTCTGTCAGCTCGAATGAAAGCGGTAAATTAATAGTCAGTAGTCAATTATTAAAGGAAATTGACAATTCTTCCAATATTACTCAATTTAGAGATAAGTTTTTAACGGGTTCACCGGTTTTTGTAACTATGCACGCGGTCGATTCTCATGGAAATTTCATGACTCCGGAGAATGAGAGCTACAATTCAACCAAAGAATT
>JAAFJH010000002.1 GCA_013298875.1 Synechococcales cyanobacterium bin2.concoct.b11b12b14.033 | reverse complement strand
GCTTTGTCCTGATTATTACCAAGTAATCTGACTACTAATTTTAATTTTGGATATTTTTTCTTAAAGTCAATTAAAGGCATTGCTACTTGATCACAAGCGGTAATTCCACCTAAAATATTAATAAAAATTACATTAACATTCGGATTATCAGCTACCAAACTTAAAGCAGCATTTACTTTATTGCTATTTGCTCCGCCGCCTACATCTAGAAAATTAGCTGGTTTTCCACCTTTAAACTGTACTAAGTCCATGGTGGCCATTGTTAAGCCAGCTCCATTGCATAAAATACCAATATTTCCTTCCCCAAGCTCTACAAGGTTTAAACCTGATACGGTTGCTCTTTTTTCACGTTCAGATACATCGCTTAAATGACTGACTTTTTGGCCTTTAAATCTGGGTTGGCGGTCAATTGCATCGTCATTTACAGTTACTTTTCCGTCAAGGGCAATAATTGATCCGTCTTCGAGCTGAGCCAGAGGGTTAATTTCTGCTAAGTCTAAATCGTATTTTTCATAAAGACCGTAAAGTTTATTAACAATCGCTGCAACTTCAGTTAATTGTTTGCCAGATAAACCCATTTCATAAGCTAATTTACGAGCTAATTGTGGGCTATATTCACCACGAATTGGAACAGTGCTGACATTATGAGATGATTCAATTTCAATGCCGCCTTCAGCTGAGCCAATAAGAATTGGGCATTTTAAATCACGGTCTAAAGTGATAGCAATATAAAATTCTTTTTTAATAGGAACTTTCGGGTCAAGTAAAAGAGTGGTTGGTTTTTCACCTTTAATTTCTAAGTCAAAAACTTGTTTGGCAACTTCAATGGCTTCGGTTGTATTATTGGCAAATTTAATACCGCCAGCTTTGCCTCGTCCACCACTCAAGACTTGGGTTTTTAAAACGATTGGAAAGTTTAATTTTAAAAAAGCAATTTCTTCTGGATAATTTATTAAATGAGATCCTTGGGCAATATTTATACCAGCCTCTTTAAAAAGCTGTTTGGCCTCGTATTCAAAAAGTTTCAATTTATAATCTCCTTAGTTAGCGATTTAAATTATAATTTATCCCCCATTAATTTGTGAGTTGAGTAAAAACTTAAACTTAAATAAGACAATCAATGATTATTAATCAAGGCATAATTATTTTATTGTGAGTTTAGTTTGGATTATTAATTATGATTTTCAACATTTTGTATCAAGTATTTAAAGTATTAAATTTAGTGATTTTTGTATGGGCTATTATGAGCTGGATTCCAACTTTAAGAGAAAGTTCTTTTTACAAAGCGTTAGACTCACTTATTGATCCAATTTTGGCACCAATCCGCAAAGTTATACCACCAATTGGAGGGACTTTTGATATTTCCCCCATGATTTTATTAATTGGCTTACAAATTTTACTTAGCTTATTAAGGTAGTTCAATTAAGCCGCTACGCTTAAAGCGTTACCAATATCAGCTTGTACTTCTTTGTCTAGGCGAGTGGCTCTAATATTGCCTACTTTTGTTTGGTCTTCAGGTTTACCACCAGTTACTCGGGTAATTTGGGAAGATACAACTCCGTATAAGATTCCATTATTTTCTAAGCCGCCGCCGGAGCTACCTGGCCCTAGCTTGCCATTGAGATTATTGACTCCAAACTGCTTAGATTGGTCATATTCTTTACTAGGCTGGCCTGGTTCATTTTGTATGCTTACTGGTTGATCTTTTACATTTTCACTTTCTGCTACAACTTGGTGTTTGGAAATTCCTTGATCTTTTCCGCCTTTGAAGTTAGAAGTAGTCGTTAAATCCTTAGGTAATTCACTATTAGCTCCATTAGTGACCTCGGGCAATTTTAAAGTTTGATTGGTATCAATTCCAGCTGCTTCTAAAGCCTTCAGTTCTTTATCATCTAATTTATTAACTGCTATATCCTGGGTTTTGCCGGTTGATTTATTTTTAACGGGCGTAAACGAATCCAATTCAACTTTTTTACCAGTTTTACTATTTTCAACCGAAGCTGCTGCATGGTTATTTTTACTATTAGCTGTTGAGGAAGGATTAGTAACATGTGCAGCTGTAATTAAAAACTTAACTCCATTTTTTTCAGCGAGACTTGCAGACCCAGTTTTAGAATGGACTGTATTTCCAGAGCTTCCAGTTGGTATATTAACTTTTAGTGACATATTTTCTCTCCGTGATTCCGGTCTTTTATCAATTAGCATAAGATTATTTTATTATGAGAGAAATAACTAATAAGCATTTAAGGGGTATTTTTACCAAAACTTAACTTAATCAAAATATTAGCTTAATGAGCCAAATCAAAAGACGGCTAAACCTATTGATATTTAGGTATAATTTAACTTATTAGAGAAACTTACAAACCTTAAGTATGGCTCTGCAAGGCAAATAATAAATGAAAGACAATTTATGATAAAAATTTACAATTCAGTTAGCGGCAAATTAAAGCAAATTGAAAAGATCGAAGACACCGAAAAAGGTTCTTGGGTGCATATAGTTTCGCCTTCTGCAACTGAAATTGATTTACTGTCAACCAATTTAAATGTTCAAAGAGAATACTTTCAATATCCACTCGACGAAGACGAAAGATCACGCATTGACCAAGAAGAAAGCCAAACTCTCATTATTGTTAATTTCCCGGTTAGCGTGCCAGGCGGTTATGATACTTATCCTTTAGGTATTATTATGACTGATCGGGTCATTATTACTGTTACTTCCACCGATTCGCCAATATTTAGTGATTTTATAACTGGTAAAGTAAAAACCTTTGATACTTATAAAAAAGTACGTTTTGTTTTGCAAGTTTTATACCGAATTTCGACTTTATACATGACTTATTTGAGGCAAATTGGCCGCCGAATTGATTATGTCGAAGAAGTATTAAAAAATACTACCAAAAATGAAGAATTATTAAAAATGCTTAATATTAATAAAAGCTTAGTTTATCTTTCCACCTCTCTCAGAGCTAATCAAGTAGTACTCGAAAAAATCGAAAAAATCCGTTATTTCCGTATTTATGAAGAAGATTTAGAATTACTAGAAGATACTTTAATTGAAAACCGACAATCAATTGAAATGTCTACTATTTATACTAATATTTTGTCGGGAACTATGGAAGCCTATGCTTCAATCATTTCTAATAATTTGAATGGAGTTATGAAAATTTTAACTACTTCAACAATTGTAATTATGGTTCCTAATTTTATAGCTAGTTTTTATGGTATGAATGTTCATCTTCCTTTCCAAGAGCATCCATTAGCTTTTATAGGTGTTAGTAGTGCTTGTATACTTGTTACTTTAGCTCTAATTGTTTTTTTTATACGCAAAAAATTCTTCTGAGCCAATTTCAAATTTCATTTCATTAATATATTCAATATTTTTAGTCTCAATCAACGAATTAGTCATTAAAGCTAATTTAAAGTTTTTTAATTCTGCCGGCAAAATTGTAATTTCCTGAGCTTTTAAAGAATTTATTAAAGATTTTCGTATAATTCCTGGCAAGCAGCCGCTCTCTAAACTAGGTGTAAACCATATTCCAGCATAATCACAAAAAAATAAGTTTGCCTTGGTAGTTTCACAAATTTCCCCTTTTTCATTTAATAAAACTGCATCGTCAAAACCATCTTTTAAAGCTTCCTGATAAGCTAAATGATTTTTTAAATAATTAAAAGATTTGAATTTGTTTAAACTGCATTTTGAATTGATAAACCAGCTTTTACTAATCATTAATTTAGCCGGATTTTTATTTTCAATATATTCATCTATGCAGAAATCTAGGCCATATTCAGGTGTAAAAATTAAACGTAAAATATAAGTTCTTTGTTTTTCTAAGTTTTGTTTATTAATAAATTCATTTAATTGATAGTAAATTTCTTGGTCTGCAGGGCAGCTTAAATTGCAAGTTTTAATGCCAAATTTTAGCCTTTCAAGATGCTCAGCTAAAAAGCAAATTTCACTTTCTCGATTAATTTTAAGCGTTTCAAAGCACCCAATCCCGAAGCGTAAAGTTATTGAGTTAATATCAATTGAATTTATGGGTGAAGTCATTTTTTCCAAGTAGTTTTATTGTTTTTTGAAGGTTTACTTACTTCTTTCTCCAATTCAATCTTTTTATTTGCTTTTTCAATTTCTATATTTATTTCATTACTAAATTCACTATTAAGGTTTTTTAATTTCCTCTGCATAATTTGGGCTTTATCTAATTGTTTTACTTTTAAATATAAAATGGCCAAACGTCTCATAATCTGGGTATCATCTGAGCTATTTTCTAATTCTTCTTCATAATCTTTAATTTGGCTGGCAAAATAATTATTATCTTTTTTTATAATAATCAGGCCACTTTCATCCACATCAGCAGCCTTAACTGATTCATTTCTATTCTCAAAACTATTTGGAGAGCTAAAATCAGTAATAATTACTGGCTTAAATTCTTTTATTTTTAAAGTCGAAAGGTTTTTATTCTCGGATTTATTCTCTTCACTATTTATATCTTCGTCGTCATTCTTTTCTTCTGGCTGGTCGGTTTTTATATTTACCTCATTCCAAAAGGCACTTCGGGGCAGATGTTTATTTAAATCAAAGCCCAAACCTTTACGATAAGCCGCTAAAGCCTCTTTGCTACGTCCCATACCTTGATAGGCCAAAGCCAAACTAAAATAAGCTTCAATCAAAGCCGGATTTAGCTCTAAAGCTCTTAGTAAATATTCCGTGGCTAATTCATAATAACCTTGCCCAATATAAGCTGCCCCCAACCCAAAATGAATACCAGGATTATTATTATTACCTTCCAAAGCTTTTTTATATTTGTTAATAGAAGAAGCATAATTGCCGGCTTCATAATCATTTTGGGCGGTTTGAATTAAATTGGCAATATTTCCACTAACTGCTGTTGATGCACTGCGAGAAGGCAAGAGCTGAAAGTTAATTAATAATATTATAATGAAAGTTGAATAAAAAAATAAATGCATTGTCAATAAATAAAAATTTTTTGAATATCATAAGATCAATTTTAAATTAAAAAAAATATTTAGGCAGAAATCTCACTAAGTCCAAAAGCTTCATGAATAACTTGCACTGCTTCTTCACCTTCTTTTTCGGATACAATGCAGCTTATTCTTATTTCACTAGTAGAAATCATTTGAATATTAATACCTTTTTGTCCTAAAGATTTAAACATTTTAGCCGCAATACCAGGTTGATCAATCATGCCAGCTCCTACAATCGAAACTTTAACGACATTCAAATCAAGGCTTGTTCTTTTGGCACCCACCAATTTAGCAATGCGGTCAATTTCAATTTTAGCTAATTCGGCCGAATCACGTTTAACCGTAAAATCAAGTTCCGCATGCCCATCATTACTAACGCACTGCACTATTACATCCACCGAAATTCCATTTTCTGAAAGTTCACCAAATATTTTAGCGGCAATACCAGGTTCATCGGGTACACCGATAATTGATATGCGAGCTTGTTTTTTATCTATTGCGACGCCTCTGACCGCTTTTTGTCCTTCAATCACTTTAATTTCCTTTTTTTCTTTTAAATTTAACTCAATATTAGTATTATCGGTTACCAAAGTTCCCAAATTTTCGGGATGCCAACTGCTTCTAACTCTGAGAGGCATATTAAAAAACTTAGCCGTTTCCACTGAGCGAGGATGCAGGACTTGTGCCCCCAAGCTAGCTAATTCAAGCATTTCATCATAAGAAATATTTTTGAGCGGGCTGGTTTTTTTGACAATGCGTGGATCTGAGGTATGAACTGCATCCACATCAGTATAAATATCGCAACGCTCTGCTCCTAAAGAAACTGCCAAAGCCACGGCTGTTGTATCAGAGCCACCTCTCCCTAAAGTGAAAATCTCATGATTATTGTCAAATCCTTGAAAACCAGCCACCACAACAATATTATCTTCTTCCAGTAATTTCAATATTCTAGATGTTTCGATTTCTTTGATGCGAGCTTTGGTATGTATTGATTCAGTTTTAATTCCCGCTTGCCAACCCGTTAATGATTGAGCTTTTTTATCAATTTTATTCAAAGCCATAGTCAAAAGTGCAATGCTCACTTGTTCACCAGTACTTAAAAGCATATCTTGCTCACGTGGGTTAGGACGAGAATTAACTTGAACCATTAAATCAAGTAAATCATCGGTTGTATCTCCCATAGCTGAAACAACAACTACTAAACTACAATCTTCATTATATTGAGTCTCTTTACAAATTTCTGCGACACATTTTATTCTTTCGGGGGAAGCCAAAGAACTGCCACCAAATTTCTGAACTATAATTTTTTTCATCTGTATCGAAGAGGAATATAATCTATGATGACCTTAAAGATTTTAACTTATTATAAAAATATTTATAAAATTAATAATGGAAAAAAGTAAAGATACTAAAAAAATTATTACAAATTTATAATTTTATGAAATTGGAAAATAAATTAATTGGCATAATCGGAGCGGGTTTAATTGGAGGCTCTTTAGCTTTAAATTTGGCTCAGCAAGGCTTACAAGTGGCTTTGTGGGTCAGGAATAAACAAAATTTTCTTACTAAAAATAGCGAAAAACTCCAGGCAAATTTATTTTGTTTTATTTCGGAAGATTTTGCTGATTTAAAACAATGTGATTTTATTTTTATCTGTACGCCTCTCAGAGAAATTGTTAACACTTTAGAATTAATTGTTCCTTACCTCAAAGATAAAGTAATAATTACTGATGTTGGCAGTGTCAAAGCTAATATTTGCGAACAAGCCAAGTTAATTGTAAATAAAACAACAAATATTAATTTTGTGGGCGGTCATCCGATGGCGGGAACAGAAAAAGTTGGTTTTGAAAATGCTTTCGCTGAATTATTTGCAGACAGGCCTTGGGCTTTAATGCCAGAAGCCGAAAAATTTCCGGAATTAATTGAATTAATTGAATTAACAAAAGCTAAAATAATTTTCACGCCACCAAATGAGCATGATCAAGCAGTTTCTTTAATTAGTCATTTGCCTTTATTATTATCAATTGGGCTTTTAAATACTCTTAACCATTATCCAGAGCCTAATATTAAAAATTTAGCTTTACAATTAGCTTCAAGTGGTTTTGATGGAATGACACGGTTAGCGAATGGAAATCAAATTTTAAATGAAGATTTATTAGAATTAAATTCAAAACAAATTCAAAAAGCTTATAGTCAGTTTTGCCAAGAAATTAGAGATTTACTTTAGAATTAAAAAACTTGTTTTCTGCTAAATAATTTTCTATGGCTCGTAAAGTAATATTAAAATCCAAAACCCCATTAAAAGTTGGCGAGAAATGGATTTGCCGTTGTGGTTTATCAAAAAAATGGAATGAAGAAGATCCTCAGCCTTTTTGTGATGGCTCCCATAAGAAATTTTCGGATGAAGATGAAAGCAAAGTTTTTACCTATAATGAAAACTTAGAAGTTATTTCGGTTGAGTAATTTGTGAATTTAGCGATTTTTCCGGGAAGTTTTAGTCCAGTTCATATTGGTCATCTTATGTTGGCTGAGACGGCTTGTCTTCAGTTTAATTTAGACAAAGTTCTTTTTATACTTTCGCCCAATCCGCCCAATAAATTAAATCAAAATAATTCATTAAGTTTTAATCAAAGAAGTGAACTTTTAGGAATTGCTTTAAAAAGTAATAATAAATTTGAGCTTGATTTACGTGAATTGAAGAGAGATATTTCTTATACCATTTTTAGTTTGCGTGAAATTCAAGCCGAATATAAAGTAAAAAAAATTAAAATGATTTTAGGACTTGATAGTTTTTTAAGCTTACCTAATTGGCATTGCATCGATGAAATTAAAGATATCTGTGAATTTTTAGTGGCTCAAAGGCCAAATTACAATTTAGAGCAGGAAATAAAAGAAAATGATTTAAATAATTCTAGTTTTAATTGGGCTTGGCTGAATAATTTACCTTTACCAATTTCATCTAGTCTAATCAGAAAATTAAAAGCTGAAAATGCAGCTTACCGTTATTTGCTACCCGATAATGTTTATGAAGCTTATTGTAAATATTAGTTTATTCAAAGTAATTATCCAAAAGCCAACTGATGAATATCTTTCAATTTAGCTAAGTCGATTTCGTCTTCAGGAGAAGAAGTAAGAATACTATGAGCTTTTTTTAAACCTAAAATATTTAAAGCAATTGGTAATTTATATTTTTCAGTTAATCTTTTTTGGGCTAATTCTTGTAATTGGGTCGCTGAGATATTTTTATTTAGGGATTTTTGCAAACTTCTTTTAATTAAAATGGCTAAATAAGCGGCATTAATTGGCTCTCCCGTATTTTCTTGACAAAAAACAAATTGATGCGTGAATTGAGCGTTTTTCTCTTTTAATTCTTTTAGCAACTTGGTAATAGGTTCTTCTAGAGCAATTATTCTTTCTTTTCCGTCGGAGCCAAATTTTAAATATGGGAATTTATCTAAGCAAATATCTTCCCAGGTTAAAGTTGCTAAGCTTTCAATGGGAGCAGCGGTGCTAAGCAGCAAAATCAAAATAGCTTTTTTGTTTAAGCTTAAATAGCGATTAGTAAATAAACTATTAATTTCATCTTCACTCAAATCCGCTGTCTGATCTGGCTTAACGGGTTTGGGATCTGTAAATTGCCAAGGTAAACTAAATTCTTCCGCAATAATTATTTGTTTTTCTTTTTTTAGCCATAATAAAAATTTGCGAATATTAATTCCTCGTCGATTAGCCACCCTTGAATTATAATTTTTTAGCCAATTTAATAAATCTTTCCGTTTTAAATTTTCCAACTCTATTTTTTCGGAAATAATAAATTCAATCAAAAACTTTAAATCAGTTTTATAAGCTCTCTGAGAGTTAAACTTTAAAGCATGATATTCAAGAAATTCTTTAACTAAATTATTTAATTCAACTATTTTCATTGTGCGTAGACATAAATACTAATTTAATAAGCTTTAATTTCATTATTTTCAATGATAATATTTTCTGAATCAGCGAATTGCTTAATTACAAAAAAACCTTCTTTCTTGGCTTCCTCAGCGACTTCGTCAGGTATGGCAAAGCCAGCAATTGCATAATAAATTTTATGAGCCGCTTTATCTGAAAAAAGTTTTTTAAAATTAGGGATTTTTTTCTCTTTTATTTTTTCAATTAAATTTGGATGAACTTTATACTTTGTTTCAACAATTATTACCGAACTACCATTCCAGAGCAATATATCAAATTCGTCAGCTAGAGAGCCTTTTTTACGATAAGCATTTCGGTCGCTAAAATCAACTTTAATACCTTTAAATTCTTTGCTTTCTTTCAGGGCATTCCAAAAGAATTCTTCCGCTACCGCTCCATTATTATTACCAATATTTCCCAATTCTTTAGATAATTTATCTATTTTTTCGTCAGTTTTTTTCATCTGTTCATCAGTTTTTGCTTGTTGTTTAGCATTTTCAGCTAATTGTTTATCAGTTTGAGCCTGCTGCTCTCTTAATTCAGCGAAGCTACGAAACAAATTTTCAAATTCTTTTTCAAAAGCCATATTTATTAATCGTAAATTCAAGTTAATTAAATTATACACAAATTTTCTCAATCAAATCAGGGATTCAGACAGGCACACCTTTTATATTTTTTGAGAATTTATCTGAATTAAATTTAAAATATTTTGCACCACTTCTGGCACTGACAAATTATCTGTATCAATCAAAATTGCATCATTAGCTTGACGCAGAGGAGAAACTTCCCGGTTTGCATCTAAATAATCTCGGCGTTCCAAATCTTTTTGAATGGCTTCTAAGTTTTCCTGAGTATTTAAACCAAATTTTCTTTGTTGCTGATAACGTCTTTTGGCTCTTTCTTCGGCACTTGCAACTAAAAATATCTTCAAATCAGCTTCTGGAAAAACTACTGTGCCAATATCCCGGCCATCCATAATTACTCTGCCATTTAAACCCATTTTTTTTTGCATTTCGACTAATTGTTCTCTTATTTCTGGAATAGCACTAACTGCACTCACTAACAAAGTAATTTCAGAACCTCTAATTTCTTGAGTAATTTCTTGGTCGTTTAAAAATACTCTTTGAAAACTATTTGATTGTTTATCGGTGTTTTTTTCAATTCCTTCTAATTCTAGCTTTGCTTCAGCCGCTAAGTTAATTAATAAGTCTTTTTGGGTCTTCAAATCAATTGAATTTTGAATGGCCAGCCAAGTAATAGCCCGATACATAGCACCAGTATCAATATACGTTAAGTTTAATTTTTCAGCAATAATACGTGCAATTGTACTTTTGCCAGCACCAGCCGGGCCATCAATTGCAATCACTAAATTATTATTTTTCATAAATTTAAAGTTAATAATTGTTCAGTAAAGCTTCTCAAAGAAGGAATTGAAATGGTATCGATAATTTCTTCCGCAAAACCGAAAGTTAAAATTTCCAAAGCTTTTTCCTTGGATATTCCACGTGAAAGTAAATAAAAAATCTCTTCATCTTCTAATTGTCCAATCGTCGCTCCATGAGAGCATTTTACATCATCCGCTTTAATTTCTAATTGTGGCCTAGTATCAATTTTAGCATCGGGAGATAATAATAAATTTTTATTTAATTGCTTGGCGGAAGTCCCATTAGCTCCTTCTTTTACTTTAATAATTCCACTAAATTCGGCTTTTGAATTACCACTTAAAATACCTTTAAAAAGCTGATTACTAGAGCAATTTGGTTTATTATGATTGAAAGTTACTTGGCTATGGCAAGCTTGGGAATTATTTAAAACATAAATTCCTTTTAAATTATGATGAATTCCTTTTCCTAAAAAGTCAGCTTGAATTAAATGTTTACTAGTTTTAGCTCCAAAAGATAAATTATAAAAGTCAAGATTTGAATTATTTTGTAACTTGATGTCTGTATAAGCGATTTGAAAAGCATTTTTACTTTCGTTTTGGACAAAAAAGATTTTAACTTGCGAATTTTCCCCGATAATTATTTGATTGATTAAATTGTGCAAATATAGCTCATCAGCAGACGAATTTAAGCCAGTACAATAAATAAAAATTTCAGCTTGGCAATTGTCTTCGATAATAATTAAATTACGACTATAATTGGCACAATGCGGCGAATTGGATAATAAAGAAATTTGAATTGGCTCATTTAATACTATATTTGCTGGCATATAAAAAAATAAACCACCTTGCCATAAACTATTATTTTGCAAAGTAAAAACATCTTGTTTGGCGGCTTGATTTAAATATTTAATTTTTAATTCTGAATAATCACTAAAAGCTTTATCCAAAGAAGCAATAATTATTTGTTGATTTGATATTTTTTGGCTTTTAATTTGTCCATTTTCTAAAATAATTTGATTTTCTTCACATTCTGGCAAAACAAAACTTGTTTGATCTTTTTCAGATTCAGAGATTAAATCAGTCTGTTTTTCTGCATAAAAAGGATTTATAGTTTGGCTAAATAATTCTTCAAAATTAAAATACTTCCATTCCTCATCTGAATTGCTAGGAAATCCTTTATCCAAAAAACTTTGCCAATTTTGCTTTCTGAATTCATCGGCTTCAATCAAATTAGACGTATAAGTCGTGAAATTTTCTTGCCAAGTTTTATGCTGTAATATCATTTATTTTACGGCTCCGGCATAACCATTTTTTTCCAATTCCAAGGCCAGTTCTGCCCCGCCAGACTTAACAATTTTCCCCTGATAAATAATATGAACATGGGTTGGCTTAATATAATCGAGTAGCCTTTGATAATGCGTAATTAAAATCACAGCTTTATGAGGAGCTAACAGTTTATTAATGCTCTCAGAGACTAGTTTTAAAGCATCAATATCAAGCCCGGAATCAATTTCGTCTAAAATACTTAAAATAGGTTCTAAAATGGCCATTTGCAAAATTTCATTGCGTTTTTTTTCACCACCCGAAAAGCCTTCATTCAAAGAACGTTCAATAAAATAAGGCGGAATATTCAACATGTTTATTTTATTTTCAAGTAATTCATTGAAATCAAGCGGATCAAGCTCTTCTTTGCCCTCAAAAACTTGTTTTGAATTATAAGCTAATCTTAAAAAGTCAGCATTATTGACGCCCGGCACTTCAATTGGATACTGAAAACCCAAAAAAATTCCGGCATTCGCTCTTTCGGTAACTTCTAAGTCTAATAAGTTTTTTCCATTAAATAAAATTTCCCCTTCCAAAACTTCATAATCTGGGTGGCCAGCTATTACTTTGGATAAAGTGCTTTTGCCAGAACCATTTGGCCCCATAATAGCGTGAATTTCATTAGCGTTTACTTCTAGGTTTAAACCTTTGAGTATTGGCTCTGCGTCGGAATTTTTGATAGAGGCCTTGAGATTTTTAATTTGTAAAAGCATAAATAAAATTATTAAAAATAAAACTACTATCAGTTTAGTCGGAAATTTATTAAATTGATGGATTAATGAAATTTCAAAAAACCTTTTAATTTAATGATTTTGATGATAGTATACTAACTCATTCGATTTTTATTTACTTTACCTATTTATGGCTAAAATTAAGCTAAAAACTAATAAAGCTTGTGCAAAGCGCTACAAAAAAACCGCTAGTGGTAAATTCTTGGCTAAGCAAACGGGCGTTAAGCATTTAAATGCCAAAATGAGAGCTAAAACTAAAAGAAGATTAGGAAAATATAAAACTTTAAAAGCAGTAAATGCAAAACGTTTGTCAGAACTTCTCCCTTACGCATAAATTATAAAAAACCATGTCTAGAGTTAAAAGAGGAAATGTTGCCCGCGAAAGACGGAAAAAAACATTAAAAGCAACTAAAGGTTATCGTGGCGCACCTAGTCGCTTATTTACCGTTGCCGATCGTGCTTTTGTTAAAGCTGGGAAACACGCTTACACTGATCGTCGCAAAATTAAAAGAGATATGCGTAAATTATGGATCATTCGTATTAATGCTGCTTCCCGTATGTTGGGTATTCGTTACAGTACTCTGATAAATATGTTAATGCATAATAATATCGAAATGGATCGCAAGCAATTAGCTGATTTAGCCATGAATCATTTCGAAGCTTTTGAAAATTTAGTAAAAGGCTTAAAACCCCTTGAAGATAAAAACCAAGTAAAAGTAAGCAAATAAAGTTTTCTTTTTACAAATAGGCGAAATTTTTGTGTAACAAATGAAGTTTTCAATAAAAAACCCTCTTAATATTAGCTACGAAGAGGGAATTTACTATTAGTTGAAATTTAAAATTTTATGAATTAAACGGCTATTGCAGAAATAAAACTTGGACTTTCGTTTAACTTCTCTTCAATAGATTTATATTTTTTTACATCAATTTTTCTTTGTTTGATTTTTCTAAGTTGGCGGTCAATGCTATCACAAGCAATATCGATACTGGCATACATATCTTCACTGCGAGTAGCATTACGGAGAGTCTTTCCGCCATGCAAGAAAATAATTAATTCAATTAAGTGTGAATCTTTTTCGCAAGTTAAATTTGCTTTAATGCCTAATATATACTCCGATGAATATTTAATGGCTTTTTGCAGTTTACGGTTGACATACCCCTGAATAGATTGAGTTACTTCAAGATTTAATCCTTGTATTTCTATTTTATTCATATCTACACACTCTCCTTTTGCATTTTTGAGTATTATTAAATACCTCTTACAACTATAAGCAAATCTTATAATTATAATTACGAGTTACTCTAAATAACATTATAAAAAACTTTTGCCAAATAGCCAAGGTTTAAGTTATATTTTTATGTTTTATTTTAAATTAATGATTTGATATGAATTATTTGGCACAATTGGTAAATTATTTAAATGAGTAGTTGTTATAAAAACCTGCGACCTTAGTGGTAGAGAATTAAATAAAGCTTTTTGACGAGCTAAATCAAGTTCCGCCGAAACGTCATCTAATAATAAAATTGGGGAAAACTCTAATTTTTCTTCCCATTGTTTTAATTGAATTAATTTTAAGCTTAAAGCAGAAGTTCTTTGCTGACCCTGGCTTGAAAAGTGCCTGGCTTCTTGATTATCAATTGAAATTAAAAAATCATCTCGGTGGGGGCCAACCGAAGTTTGTCCTCGATAAAAATCAATTTTTCGACGGTCTTTTAATTTTTCGTAAAAAAGATCTGGATTTAAAATATCTTCTTCTAGTTCTGGGTTGGGTAAATAAGTCAAATTCGTCTTTTCTTGGGCTAAATCTGATATTTGATTATAAAATAGCTGAAAGTCTTCGTTGATAGAATTAAAAAAGGCTTTTCTGGTTTTTTGAATAAAATTACCATATTTACTAATTTCAATTTCCCAAATATTTAATTCACTTTCAATTCCGGCTAAGCTATTTCCTTTTTCTAGTGAATTTTTAAATAAATTATTTCGCTGTTCAATTAATCTTTCATAGCGTTTGAGAGCTTCTTCATAAGATTTATTAATTAAATTTAAAGTCATATTTAACCAATTCCGCCGACTTAAAGGGTTTCCCCTAATCATTTCAAGGCTTTCCCGAGATTTAAAAATAACTGCCTTCATTGATTCTTCAATAGCATTAATAGACCGGTATTTAATACCATTTACTTTTATATTTTTTTGTCTTTGCCCAATATAAGCTTCCAATTGAAACTGTCTACCCATTAATTCATAATTAGCTTTAATCGAGAAAAAATCTTCGGAGGCATTTTTCGCCAAAATTTGCTTTTCGCTTTCCCGATTAACTTCTCCCCCAACCGAAATATATTCAATTGCTTCCAGCAAATTACTTTTTCCGCTGGCATTTGGCCCAATAATAAAAATATATTGCTTATGAAAGTCAATTTCGTATTCAGTATAATTTCTAAAATTACCTAAAACAATTTTGTGTAATCTTAAATCTTGGGTCATTTTTTAATAAATGTTCAAATTAATAATTGACCTTGCTGATTAAAAGATTGATTTCAAAGCCATCAAGTTTTATTTTTTTACCTTCTAATTTTACACTTGCGTCTTCCAGCCAAGCCAAAGCCAAAACTTCATTCATAATATATTCTTTTTTAGGCCTGATTAATTCAGCTAATTCATGATTATTCATAAAATCAATTTGCAATTCAATTCTATCTGAAACCTCAAAGCCAGAACTTTTGCGTAAATTCTGAATCGAATGAATAAACTCCCGAGCTAAACCTTCCGCTTTTAAAGCTGGATTTATTTCGGTATTTAATTGAGCTTTTAAATTATTGTCTAGCTCGCTGGCTGGTATAACTAATAATTCTTTAATATTAAGTTCTTGTAAAATTAAATCTGCAAAATACTGCACATCAAACTCATCCGAAACAAAAATTTGGGCTAAAGGTTGGCGGATTTTAATTTTGGCTTCCTGGCGAAGGCTACGACCAATATTAATAATTTCCAGAGCTGCTTCCATTTGCTTTAATAAATTATTTTCAAATTCGCTCAATTCATTAGCTTCAACCCAATTACCTAAATGTATACTTTCGGGGCTATCAACTGACTTTAGGTTTTGATAAATTTCTTCACTAATTAAAGGACTGAATGGAGCTGACATTTTAGCAACCGCCACTAAACAAGTATGCAAAGTTAAATAGGCACTATAATCAAGCGAATTCCCAATATTCCAAAAGCGACTGCGATTAGAACGCACCCAAACATTTGACAAATCATCTACAAATTTTTCAATTAATTGTGCAACTTTGGCAAATTCAAACTTTTCAAATTCTTCATTAATTTGTTTTTGAGTTTGATTAAGCCTAGCCGTAATCCAAATATCAATTGGCTGAACTTGCTGTTTCAATTGCTCTTCAGTTACTTCTTGCAAAGCTTGGTTTGTGATTTTATCCAAATTTGCATATAAAACAAAAAAGGCATAAGTATTCCAAAGCGGTAAAATAAAACGCCTCATCACTTCAGCAATTCCATCAATATCAAAGCGGATTGGCTGCCCAGCGGACACAGCTGAAATCATATACCAACGCACTGGATCGGCTCCATACTTTTCAAATAAATCCCAGGGGTTTAAAACATTGCCCTTCGACTTACTCATTTTTTGGCCGTCTTTGTCGAGTATATGTCCCAAACACAAAACATTTTTATAAGGTGATCTTAAGTTATTTGTCTCAGAGCTTAAACTAACGGCAATAGCCAGCAAAGAATAAAACCAACCTCTCGTCTGATCAATAGCTTCACAAATATAATCAGCTGTTTTAAAATTCTCAGGCTCAGTTCCATACGCAGCCACCGGCATAGAGCCAGAATCAAACCAGCAATCTAAAACCTCAGGCACTCTTTTGAATTTTTCACCATTTTCTTCCCATTCAAGTTGGTCAATTAAAGGTTTATGCGGATTTTCTTTTACTTTTTTCAATAAATCTTTTTGGCCAGGATTAAATTGATTGATTTTTTCTTCCAGTTCATCAAAAGAACCAATTATTTGAATTTGTCCAGTTTTTTCATTTACCCAAATTGGCAAAGGAGTTCCCCAAAAGCGTTCCCGGGAAATCGACCAATCAATATTATTTTCCAGCCATTGCCCAAAGCGACCTTCTTTAATATGTTCGGGATACCAATTTATATTTTTGTTCGCTTCAATTAATTGCTCTCTAACTTTGCTAGTAGCAACATACCAACTAGGACGCAGATAATAAATAAGCGGATTATTTGTTCGCCAATTATGCGGATAAGAATGTTCGTACTTTTCAGTTTTTAATAATAAACCTTTCTCAGTGAGTTTATTACAAACAACTTTATTTATACGTATAAATTCTTGCAGTCCAGTTTTTTTATTATCATTAAAGATTGACTGACCCTTTAAAAAGTCTGGTGCTTGCTCATTAAAAACCCCATTCGGTGAAACTGCACAGATAGTTTCTTGTTCCATTCTATTGAACCTCGAAAAGCATTCCAAGTCATCTGAGCCAAAAGCAGGTGCAATATGAACAATCCCTGTTCCAGTAGTTTCAGAGTCTTCTACAAAGGGTAACCCAGAATATAAATATCCTGCAATAATAGAATAGTAATTTAGCTGATTGCCAAATATTCCTAAGTAATCACCTTTAGGAAGGGAGCTGTGCTTAGACTCGTCGCCATCAAATCTTTCACTATATTCTTCCCAAGAAAAACCATTTTCCTTTGCTTTTTGCTGATCAAGCTCAAGCTCTTTTTCGAAAATTTTAGATAAGTTCGTCTGCACAATACTCATAATAGTATCTCCTCTCAAACTCCCCGCAATTTCCCAATCGGTCTCACCGAGGACAACTTTCCAGCGTTTTTGGCTGATAATAATATATTCATTATTTTCTTTATTTTTACAAATTACATATTCAATTTCTGGGCCAATTGCTAAAGCCATATTAGACGGTAAAGTCCATGGAGTAGTTGTCCAAGCCAGCATATAAACCGGACTTTCATCTTCATTTGAAATGCCAAACTTTTCTTTTAGGCTTTTAGTGGCACTTTCAGTAAGTTTAAACTTAACATAAGCGGATTCATCAATTACGTCTTTATAGCCTTGTGCCACTTCTGCCTGCGAAACAACGGTACCAGAATCACAAGCCCACGGCACAACTTTATTACCTTTGTAAAGTAGGTTTTTGTCATTTAGGCTTTTTAAAATACTCCAGACTTTTTCGATATATTGCGGAGAGCTGGTTTTATACGCATTGTCAAAGTTCACCCAATAAGCCATTCGCTCAGTAAGTTTTTCCCATTCATCAATATATTTTTTAGTTGATTCCCCGCATAGCTCATTGAAACGCTCAATTCCTAATTCTTCAATTTGTTCTTTTTTGCTACGTTCATTGGTAAAGCCTTGCGATTTTTCAACTTCAATTTCCACCGGAAGTCCATGTTCGTCCCAACCAGCATTACGCACCACTTTTTTGCCTTTCATGGTTTGATAACGACAAACTAAATCTTTAAAAGTTCTGGCCAAAACATGATGAACACCCGGTTTTCCATTGGCAGTAGGTGGCCCTTCAAAAAAAACAAATTCTTCCGCGGATTCACGTAATTCAATTGACTTTTCAAAAATTTTATTTGTCTGCCAAAACTTTATAATTTCGGATTCAATTTGATTAAAATTCGGACGATTAGAAACGGGCTTAAAAGAATTCATTTAAAGTATTTAAAAATTCAAAACAAAGTTATTTATATTTTAGCTTAATCAGATTGTATTTTGTCTGAATCAGGATTTGGGAGAATAATCTGGGATAGGACGGTCAAGACAGAATTACATGATTTTTTGTTTACTAGATAATTTTTAATGTCATAATTAAACTAAGTTTTTAGGTTTTATTTTTATGCTCAGTAATATTCATTTAGGTAGTTTGCCAACTGTCATTGAGACAGACGGAAATAAAGAAAGAAAACTAGATATCATTTCCCGTTTGATGAGAGAAAGAATTATTTTGCTGGGTGATGAAATTGATACACATTTAGCAAATATAATTTGTTCTCAAATTTTACTTCTAGATGCAGAAGACCCTGACAAAGACATAATTATATATATTAATTCTCCTGGTGGATCAGTAATTGACGGATTAGCCATTTATGATACTATGCAGCATGCTAAAGCTCCGATTAATACCATTTGTATAGGTGAAGCAGCTAGTATGGCTTCAGTACTTTTATTGGCTGGCAGCCCTAGTAAACGTTATGCCCTCAAAAATGCTCGAGTTATGATTCATCAAGGTAGTGGTGGCACCAAAGGGCAAGCTTCTGATATTGAAATTTACACCCGAGAATTATTACGTTTAGAGCATTTAATCAATGAAATTATGCATGAACATACTGGCCAACCAATTGAAAAATTACAGAAAGACCAAAACCGTGATAATTATATGACTGCTCCGCAAGCTCTTGAATACAATATAATCGATAAAATAGTTTAAGTTGTTGATAATACTTCTAGCGGCTTAGTCCAAGGTTTGTATTTTCTAAAACCAATTTTTTCAAGCCAATTTGGTTCTGCAATTTTCATTATTCCTGAGGCCGGATTCCATTTTCCGTTTATCTCCCAAGCTAAAATGTCTTGGCTAATTCCATAGGCATTAATTAATTTATGTTCTAAATTGTGTTCGGTATTGTGTTTAACGTCAGCTTTTAAGTCAGAGTCATTGGCAAATACCCCCCTCCAAGTTAAGCCTTCTGGTGAAACACTAATATCTGAAGGACTAAAACCATTATTATTTTCTCTTTTAGCAGTTTGATGAATTTCTCTAGCTTGTTTCAATCTTGCTTTTGAAGCTTTTAATCGACTTTCCGCTAAATTTAAAGCTAATTGGGCATGGTCATTTTTGGGTTCTTTGCCTTTCTCAATAATTGGTTTTAAAGCGGCTTCAGCTTCTTTTAGTCTTTGTCTATGAGTTATGACAATTTGCTGGCGTTTTTCAACCATCGCTTTTGTCGCTAATTCTTTATTTTCTAAATAAGCTTGATGATATTTTTCGGAAGTCTTTTTTAGCTGCTCTTGATTTTGTTCAATATTTTTGCGGGCGGCTTTAGAATCAATGAACTTGAGACCTTTGTCTGTCCAAAAAGGATTGAACCAATCTGTCCAATGATAATCGGTATTTGGGTTAGCGGCTTCTAAAGCTTTATGTTGGTCATTGGCTTCTTTTAATTCTTTTCTTAAGCCCTGCATATTTCTTTTGCTTTGTCTTAATTCACTATTGCCCAAAGGAGCAGTTCTGCGGAATAGTTGACTTGCACCATTTTCCAAACTTTTATAAGCCACTAAACCCACCACTAAAGTTCCTAAAGCACCTGCCCCAATTTTGACTATATTAGGTAATTTATCAACAAATGACTTTGCCTTGTCCCAAATTTGAGTTACAAAGTTTCCTTTTCCTTTAGTGTCTTGATTATTTAAAGTTGGAGTAACTAAATTATTATTTGAATTATTAGATTGGGGCTGAGTTGGTGGCAGCTGAGTTTCTTGCATTAAAGCATTAATTTCATCATCTGGCCCGCCGGGAGACGCAGCCGACGCTACTTGGTTACTCCTGACTACCTTATTATAAGGAGGAATACCAGAAATGTTGGCAGAACGAACCGACGGAATGGACATAAGTTTGTATTAAAAAGATTATTAAAAGGAAACTATTAAAAGAGTTGTATTATCAAAAAATATTATTTTATATTTATATATTAGCTTTTTTGATTCTTGCTAGTCAAATAAATTTTCAGGAGCTTTTTTGATTTGTACTAAATCGTAAATCTGCTGCTGGCCAGACTGGATAATTACCTAAAAAACGAATATAAGAGCAATGAGACTTTATTTCTTCTAAAATTAACTCTTGAATATTTTGCCAATTTTCGGGTGAGACAAAATCAATTAAAAAATTATATTCACATAATCTGCCTTTAGTTGGCCTAGACTCAATTTTACATAAATTAATTTTTCTTTTGGCTAAACAATTTAAAATTTTTATTAAACTACCTGGCTCATCTTGCGGAATCCGGAAAATAAGTGAATTTAAATAATTATAATTTGGTAATTTTGTTTTAATTTGATTTTCGGATGCCCCAATTAACCAAAAACGAGTTTGATTAGCCGAAGAATCATGAATTTTATTTTGAATAATAGGAATCTGATACAATTCTGCGGCTTCCTTAGCTCCGATTGCGGCAATATTTTTTGATTTGTCTTCTAATAAACTTTTAACAGCTGCGGAATTACTGCTCATTTCTTCTTTTATTAATTCCGAATTTCCAAAATTATTATTTATAAATTCTTCGCACTGAGCAAAAGCCTGATAATGCCCTCTGATTTTTTGCACGTCAGCTAAATTTCCCAAGCCAATTAAATAATGTTCAATTAAACAAACCCATTCTAATTTCACTTCAATTGGGGCGGGGCTAATTAATAATTTATCCAATGATTCTCCAACGCTTCCTCCCAGCGAGTTTTCAATTGGAATTAAAGCCAAATCGTGCGAATTATTAAAATTATGCTTAAATAAATTTGAAATGGTTTTAACGCCTTCCAGAGAGTAATTAATGTCGTCAAGTTCGTTTAAAATATAATTAGCAACAATATGAGAAAATGAACCCGCTGGTCCTAAATAATAAAGTTTCATGTTGTTTGAAATTTAAGGCCTAGTAAATAAAATATTCCTAAATTTCTGTTTTGGCCAAAGCCGAATTAGTTGAAATTAATGTTGAAATTAATAATGAAAAAATATATATACTTTCTTCATACTTTAAGCGGAAAGCCATAATGCTTTTATAAATTGCTAAGCTGAGATATAAGCATTATTCCGCAGAATTTATATGCAAAAATACCTCAGCAATTATAAATTATAACAACTTAAATTAATTTATCAATAATATTTTTTCTAAAATCAGCTATAAATAAAACTAGTAAAAATGGGTAATAAAGCTTTTATGGATGAAAAAAATAATAAATATACTTTGCTCTATGATGGCCAATGTACAATTTGTCGTTATTTTATTAAAAACTTTTTAGAATCCCGCAAAGGCGATAGCCTAGAATTAAAACCTTTTCAAGCGGCTGAATTCGATCAGGCTTATCCACCAGAACAGTTAAAACGCTGCAAAGCCGAAATTATTTTAGTTAATGAAAAAGAAAAGACTTTTCTGGGTGGCATCACCGCTATTAGTAAAACACTCGAATTAGTAAAATTATGGCCGGCTTTGCAAGCTTGGTTGAATATACCTTTCTTAAAACCTCTTAATCATTTTGGTTATCGCATAATTGCTTGGCATCGATATACTTGGTTTATTGTACCGCCCTACTTAAGGTGTGCTGAGTGCGAATTGGAAATACCTTTTAAGTGGAATTTTATTTTCTTTGCTTTGTTTTCCGTAATCTTATTCACCGCCACTTATTGGAATTTATCAATTTGGTTTACCGCTTTAGCTGATTCCGCCGAACAATTATTTAATACTGTTAAAAATCCTCTTTTTCTTTTGCCCGTATTTACTGCTTTGTTGGCGACTTTCTTTTCAGGTATTTTTCAATTTGTTTTGTTTAGTAAATACAAAAAAGTGCTTGGCCTACCAAAATTAGAATTATTTAAACAATATTTATTATTAAATACTATTAATGCAGTTTTACTAGCAGCTTTATTGCCCATGGGTGAACTTATTGTTAAAGTAATTGCTAACTTTGCACCAAATATTAATAGTTCAAGCCTCAATTTATTAGTATTAACTAGTCTTTTTTGTATTAGCTTGCCTTTAACTCAATTATTAATTTACAAAAGGCTCCGAGAAATTAATTTTGAAAATAAATTTATTTTAATTACTTGTTTAGGGTTGGAATTAATTATTAAATCTCTTTGCCCGATTTTAATTTTGCGGCTTATTTGACTCTCTTTTATTGCTGCTAGCAGTTAAAAAATCCGGAATATCTATTGTGCGACTTGAATTATTAGAATGCGGATTAGCATGTTTATTCTCACTAGTTGAATTAGAAGAATTATTAAGCTGGTGAAGCGGTGTAGGCGACGGGCTAATTGGAGTATTTGAATTATTATGAGCTAAATTAATTGGTGCAAAAGAAGATGTGGAATTCGTAGAATTGGAACTTGTCGAATTAGCATTATTATTATGATTCAGAGGTGAATTTGCCCACAAATTGCTAGTAGATGAGTGAGAAGTTGAATTAGAATAAGCGGGAGTATTTAAATTTGAACGCCCCGAACTATTACTTGGAGAAGAGCTAGAAGCAAAATTATAAGTTTTATTTATATTAAATTGAGAGGCAGTATGAGTGTTTTTTGTTTGATAAGAAGGGAAACCCAAAGAAGATGGTTGCTCAAAACCGGTAGCAATAATGGTGATTTTTAATTGATTTTCCAAGGATTCATCAATAACAGCCCCGATAATTATATTTGCTTCTTCATTGTGCAAAGCTTTATAAATAACATCAGCGGCTTCATTAACTTCATGCAAAGTAAGGTCGGGGCCACCTGTTACATTAAATATTACACCTTTAGCACCTTGAATTGGTGATTCCAGTAAAGGACTGCTAATAGCTTTAGTTGCAGCTTCAATTGCTCGGCCTTCCCCACTAGCATAACCAACACCCATTAAAGCTGAACCCGCCACCGACATAATAGACCT
Source organism: Synechococcales cyanobacterium bin2.concoct.b11b12b14.033 (assembly GCA_013298875.1). Classification (GTDB taxonomy): domain Bacteria; phylum Cyanobacteriota; class Vampirovibrionia; order Caenarcaniphilales; family Caenarcanaceae; genus JAAFJH01. The sequence continues at coordinate 34,998 of JAAFJH010000002.1, read as the reverse complement.
AACATCGGCAAAATCGACATTTATTAAACCAGGTATAGTAATAATATCTGAAATACCTTGCACACCATCCAAAAGGACTCCGTCAGCAATTCGAAAAGCTTCATTCATCGAAGTATTTTTATTAATTATTTGTAATAACCTATCATTTGGTACAATAATTAAAGCATCGACTTTTTCTCGAAGTAATTCAATACCTTGCTCAGCTTGCTGCTGGCGCTTTTTACCTTCAAAACTGAATGGCCGAGTTACAACTCCCACCGTTAAAGTTCCTAATTCTCTAGCTACTTCAGCTACAATTGGAGCAGCTCCTGTACCCGTACCACCACCCATACCAGCGGTTATAAAAACCATATCTGCACCTGACATAGCCATCGCTATTTCGTCACGGCTTTCTTCCGCGGCTTTTTGCCCGACATTTGGGTTTCCACCTGCTCCAAGACCGCGTGTTAACTTATGACCTAATTGAATTCGGTTGGGTGCATTAGAGCGATTGACGGCTTGTTTATCAGTATTGGCAATCCAGAACTCAACGGGTAGATCGGCAGCAACCATTCTGTCGACGGCATTTGAGCCACCGCCACCAACACCAAAAACCTTAATTTTTGCAACGTCTTGTCTTTCTTCATTTGGTGGGATTAGTTGCACGTATCTCTCCATTTTAATAGATTATATAAATTAGTAAAATTTTAGCCTAAAAATATCAAATAATGTATCTTTAGATTAATTAAGTTTTGTCTGAGTTAGGCTTGACGTATTAATTAATTGCCAAATTATAAACCATAAACTTTGATTCAAATCAAAAAATTAATATATTTAATAATTTAATGTATTTTTAAAATGATAAATAATGACAATTTTTGAATAAAAAGCTTTATTATTTGGTCTTATAACTTGGCTGGAAAGAGGTTGATTTGTGAATATGCAAACAGAAGAAATTGTAAAAGTTAATCGTAAGGGTATTTTGGCCGGTAAAAAAGGCATAATTTTAGGTATTGCCAATAAATGGAGTATTGCTTGGGGAATTGCTAATTCATTACATGAAGCAGGAGCTGAGCTTTTATTTACTTACCAAGATCGCGTCAAAGATAGAGTTGAAAAACTAGCCGAAGAGCTAGGTGGCATTAAAACGCTTGAATGCGATGTAACAGATGAAGCTCTTCTAGAAAAGTCTTTTAAAGAAATTGCTGAATTATTTGACGGAAAAATTGACTTTGTCATTCATAGTATTGCATTTGCAAAAAAAGAAGAACTCGAAGGTCGTTATATAGACACTTCCAGAGAGGGATATTTATTAGCTCAAGATATTAGTGCTTTTTCATTAGCGGCCGTGGCTAAACAAGCTGAGCCTTTATTAAAAGCTAATGGTGGCGGAAGTATTGTAACCCTTACTTATTTGGGTGGCGAAAGAGTTGTTAAAAACTATAATGTTATGGGCGTCGCTAAAGCTGCCCTAGAATGCTCAGTTAAATATTTAGCTAATGATTTAGGTCCCGATAAAATTAGAGTGAATGCCATTTCAGCTGGCCCAATTAAAACTTTAGCTTCAAGTGCAATTTCTGGCATACAAAGCATGATTAATGAAATTGCTGAGATTTCTCCTTTACGCAAAAATACTGAAACTGAAGAAGTTGGGGACACAGCTTTATTTTTGGTTTCTGATTTGTCTCGGGGAATTACCGGAGAAGTTATACACGTAGATGCCGGTTTTCACGTTTTAGCGGCCATGAAATAATTTTCAATGCTTTGCTCAGATAAAAATATTTTAATTGTTATTCCAGCTCGCTATGGTTCAAAAAGATTGCCTGGTAAACCATTAATCAAAATTGCCGGCAAAGAAATGCTTAAGCGAGTTTGGGAAATTGCATTATTGGTCATTCAAAAATATAAAGGTTTTACTATTCAGGCTTTAGTAGCGACAGACGATGAAAAAATTAGCAACTTTTGTGCAAAAAATAATATAAATTGTTCAATGACTTCAGTTGATTGCAGCTCCGGGACAAAAAGAACGGTAGAAATTATTAACCAATTAGAAATTAAGCCAGATTTTATTATTAATTTGCAAGGAGATAATCCGCTCTGCCCACCTTGGTTTCTGGAACAAATGATTGATAAATTTTATAAAAACCCGCAAATTGAAGTAATAAGCCCGTATGTTAATTTAACCTGGACAGAGCTTGATGAATTGAGGAAAGTGAAGCAAAAAACGCCATTTTCGGGTACAACAGTGGTTTTAAATAATAATAATGAAGCTATTTGGTTTTCAAAACAGATTTTGCCAGCCATCAGAAATGAAAATAAATTAAAAACCGAAAGTGATTTATCGCCAGTTTTACGACATATTGGTTTATACGGTTATAGCCATGAAGCTTTAAATACAATATCAAAACTGTCAAAAAGCAAATATGAAGACTTAGAAGGACTAGAACAATTGTCAATATTACAAGCTGGTATAAAAATTAAAATGACTTTGGTAGATTATAAAAACCGGGAAGGAATGTCAGGAATTGATGAGCAAAGTGATATTGAAATTGCCGAAAGAATTTTGAATAAGTTTGGTGAATTTGAGTAAATAAGTTCAAAGAGACTTGGAGGTGAGGTCAGTAAGAATTTAAATTAAAAACAAAAATTATCATGACTTTTTAAAATTGTTTTATGAAGCACTTTGTCTGTTTTTTCCCGTCGACCTTGCTTTAAATTAATAGAGTTGAGTATTAAATCAATACATTTTTGGTCTAGGGATTTCACCTAGTTTTTCAACTTTTTATTATGTAAATTGCTGGAATTCCCTATAAAAGCTTTTTCGGATTTTATTTTTTAGGTATATCTTTTAAAAATACAGTTTCCAAGTTTTTTAGTAATGTCATTAACAGAGCAAGAATCAACAATCCTTAATCAGAATGATAATCAAATTATTATTGAAGCGAATCCTTTAATTTTTGACAATGTTTTGGCGGAGCATGAAGTTAATTCAATTTTATATTTAGTTGAAAAATGGCAATCCAGATTTTTGACTACTGAAACGGGAGATGATAATTCACGTTCTTTGGATAAACAAAAAAGAGATTCCTTAGTTTTATTTGATTTTGAGCCAATTTATAGCTTTTTTAGATTGCAATTATTAAAATACGCTGAACCTGTGAAGCAAAGATTTAATTATGAAATGGATTGGAATAAAGGTTATGAATGCCAATTAACTGCTCATAATGATGGACACTTTTATACAGCTCACACTGATTATGCTGCTAATACTGGCACCAGAGTAAGCTTAAGAAATTTAACATTTGTTTATTATTTTTACCAAGAACCCAAGTCTTTTGAGGGAGGCGAATTATTTTTGTGGAATCATTATGCAAAAGATTGCAGCCCCTTAGAAAGAGCCAATGAGGGAGTTTATATTGAACCTTTGCGCAATCGAGTTATTTTCTTTGAAAGCAAATATTGGCATGAAGTGCTTAAAATAAATTGCCCATCTCAGGAGTTTATGAATTCACGTTTTACTTTAAATGGCTGGCTTCATTAAGAAAAAAATTATAATTTTAGTCAAAGGGCTTAATACTTAGCATTAAATAAAGATAAGTGTAAGAAGAGGAGCTTTTGACGAATGATTTAATTAATTAATAATTATATCCTTATAGTGTTCAGATAAATTCTGAATGAATGAAAACTAAATCAAGTTGGAATCTGCTTTTAAAAATAAATGTTTTTTCTTACTTATTTAATAATAAAATACTAAAACTATGAAAAAGATAATATTACTATTATTTTATATTGTCTTCAGTGTGGTTAGTATTGCTTCGGCCAAAGCTGATTACTATGGATACCCATCTAATTATCCATCAGTACCTCTTAATAATGGTCAATATTCTAATCGTTATCCATCAAATTATCCACCCGCAGGCACGCACGTAAATACCAATCCCAATTATCCTCAAATCATATATGAGCCAACTAATGGGACATCTGGTCGCTCCAAAGATAATTATCCCGAAGATAGTCGATATAGAGTAAAAATCAGAGAACATTATTGATTTAGTTTTCTTGCATTACGGTTAAGCCGCTTTTAAGGATAATAAAAATGAAAAATAAATTTGTAAATTTAAGCATTTTAATGGCCTGCTTATTTAGTGCTTGTTTTTTTAATATACAATCAGCACAGGCTCATGGTGGTCGGGGGCTTGCTATAACAGGAGTCGCTCTGGGAGGAAGTGCTTTGGCATTAGCTGGATATAATACTTATCAAATTCGTCGAAATAATAATTATTATCGTCCGCCAGTAGACAGATACAGAAGACCTGCCCCAAGACATTATAGAGAGAGTTATTACTGTCCGCAATATCAAAGAAATAATTATGCTTATTCTAACTATTACTATTAAAAATAGTTTTTATAATTCGTCCATAATCTCTTCCAAAGCAGAAATTAAATTATTATAATTGGCTCTTTGCATTTCAGGAATTAAAAAAGACTTGTGAATATTGATTTCAACAATTGGTATTCCAAAGAATTTTTCTAATTTAGCAAGAGCCGATTCCTCATCCATAAATTTAAAACAGCTTTCTATTTGGCGAATTGAAGTTTTATGCTCTAATATTTGTTTGAATTGATTTATGGAGGCGTGATCACTATTCAAACTATTTATATTTACGGTTAAGTTGCGGCTTTCTGACCAAGGTTTACTGCGTACAACTATAATCAATTTTACTTTATTCAATTCAACCATTTTCTGGCTAAAAGCAATTAACGGACTAGTACTGGCTTTAAAAGAAGATAAATTATTTAGAGTATATAAAGAATCTTCGGCATTACAATAAGAGCTAATAATAGCTTGGCAATCAACCAAACGACTAGTTGCGGCGGTCAAAGCCCCAGTATAATTTTCAGCTTCGTTTAAAGAACCCAAATGCCAATAAGAAGTTGCATGGGGAGCCATAAGTAAAATATGTTTTTTTTGTTCACCCGGAAAATATTGAAAATCTGTTTCTCCTTCAATGGGGAATTTGCCAGATTTTTCTTTTAAGCTATTTTCATATTGAATTGACCAGTCAATAATACTTTTTTGATCATGTTGAGATTTACTAATTAAATATTCAAAAGCAGATTCCAGCCTTTCAAATGAAGCTTTAGAATAAGAAGCCAGCCACGGGCTAAGTGGAAAAGGAGTCCAGACAATAGTGTGCTTACCTTTATTGTGTGCATAAACTAAAGGAATCCAACTTGATTCATCCGGGGAATATAAGCTGGTTAAAACAAAATCACAGCGGTCAATTAAACTAAAAGCTTTTTCTACTTCCTTGCGGGTACGGTCTTCTGCCAAAAAAGATTTTCCATTAGTATTTAATTTGCTTTTTACTTCCGTCAGTGGATTAATAACTTGAATTCCATGCTTTAAACAAAAATGAAAAACTGCTGAACGCCAGCTATTGGTAGGTTTATAATCCCCAAGAGTTTGATTATGTGGAATTGCTGTATCTGGGCCGCTTAAATATAAGTTTTGTTTCATGCTTAAATATTAAAAAATTAAAAAACTTAATTATTATATATAGCCCAAAAATGAATTAAATAATTTCAAAATAAAGCTAAGGGACAAAGTGGCACCTAAATTAAGAAGATAAAATTAAAAATACCTCTCTTTTAGTTCTTGAATACTCATAACAATATACTCATTCGGAACTTTGGGATTCATTCTTTGTAACCTTAATCTTGCTTGTTCTTTTAAATTAGACTGGAAAATAAATATATATTCGTCTTTGATTTAACATATTGTCTTTTAAAATATGTCTTTTGGAACCTTCTACTTTGCCTGTTAACTCAGCTTTGTTTAAGTTTTTCATATTTTGATAATTAAATCTGAATTCGACCAAAAGAATATATTTATTTGGTTCTTTACCTATCAAGCCAAAACACATATCCATAGACTTATTTAATTGGCTTCTACATTCACTTTTTGCCATTACTTTTTCAACTTCATCAAGATCAATTACAATTTCATTATTATCAAAAATACAATTAGTTTTTGTTTCATCATCTCTTTCTATAAGCTGATTAATAGAAGATAAACAGCTATTATTAGTAATTTATTTATTTCATGTTCTCTTGTAGTTTGTTCGCAATATTTCATTTTTAAATTCCGTATCTATTAACTAGATCAATAGCAATATTAAAAGACGCAAAGATAGGCTCTATATCTTGTTTTAAGTGTTTGTAATTATATAAGTACTCTTCTTCACCTTTCTCAGCTAAATAGAAATTAACATTATTTTGAATTTCTTCTTTTTCAGAGATATACTTAATTGCACTAACCAAGTCTGGATCATGGCTTGCTAAAAATATTTTCACTCCAATTTGTTTATTTAAAAGTACTAAAATTCTGGCATATTCAATAATCCATTGTGGGTGCAAATGCGACTCTGGCTCATCTATTATTAATAATGTTTTATTTGTCAGAGAGCCATTCTTTAGTAATATTTGCAATATAGAAAAAGACTTTATTCCAGTAGCACATTCCATCAAATCAAATGTTTTTCCGTCTGCTCGTTTAAAACTAAATTTACTAGACAAAACATCATCTTTAAAAGAAGCTTCGCCTTTAATTACCCCACCACTAATTAAATCAGATAAATTACTATGTTTATTTTCCTGAAAGAGAGGGGATTTATCTTTGGTTTCTAATAAATTATTTAAATCATCCCAGTAATCATTTTGGTTTTTAACATTAATAGCCATCGGAGTATCAATGTAAATTACTTTATCCACAGAGAAAGAGCGTGATAAATCTTTCTTTTCTGGAGATATTAATTGTTCTTCATATTCATAAATTTCAAGATTAGGTTCATTCTTTTCATTGAACAATCTTTTAAATCCATTCCAAAATAAATTAGCTGGTCTCATTTCCATCTTATCAAAAGCCTCTTTAAATCTGGATTCTATAAGCTGTTTGATATTAGGAATTATTTGTCTTGGTGATATTTCTTCTTCGCTTTTGTCATTTAACAACACTTTCATATCCCGCTGCAATTGCTTCAATCCATTAAAAAACAGTTTGTATTCCGTTTCGCTCTCTTGCTTTTTGTCTAAAGAAAACTCTTCAAAGACTTTTTCCATTTGATTAAAAGTAATATTAAAATGTTCAAGCTTCTCTTTTGACAGAATAAATTCTTTGTTCTTGCCTACGTGAAAATCAAAAAACAATAGCTTAGTATTTTCATACCATTCATAATCTTCATCTTCTTTTTTATCTTGACTTTCTTTAATTCTTGGTTTAGGAAGTATAGGAGAGAAACACGAATACAAGAAACTTCCTGCTACGTAAAGAGGAGCTGTTAATTCATTTCTAGCGGCTTCTGAAACTAATAGATCATAATCAGCAACTGTTTTATAAAAAAAATATAATAATTTAGATAAAGTGCTTTTTCCACAACCATTTTCACCAGTAACGACAGTAATTCCATCAATAATAATATCCGCACTTTTAACGGCTCTGAAATCTTCTATTCTTACTCTAATTTGAGGTGGTTCTGAGTTATTCATTTTTGTCTATATAATATAACTCCGACCGTAAGAATATTAATTTTGTTCCTAAACATTAAACTTAAACTCAATAATATCTCCGCCCTGAACGGTATAATCTTTGCCTTCCAATCTTACTTTTCCAGCATCTTTAGCTAATTGTTTTGTACCATAATTTAATAAGTCATCCCAGCCAACAACTTCTGCTTTAATAAAGCCTCTTTCAAAGTCTGTGTGAATTGCTCCGGCTGCTTGAGGTGCTTTGCAGTTAATAGGAATTGTCCAGGCTCTAGCTTCCATCTCACCGGCAGTAAAATAAGTCATAAGTCCTAAAGCTTTAAATGAAGCCTGAATTAAACTTTTAACACCTGATTCATTAACACCCAAACTTTTTAAGTATTCATTTGTTTCTTCTTCAGGCAATTCAATTAACTCCGCTTCAATTTGGGCTGAAATGGCTATCAACTGAATGTTTTTATCAATATATTTACTCAAAGTCAAATAATGTGGATTGTCTAAAGGCTTGGCTAATTCTTCTTCTTTTAAGTTGGCTGCAATAATAAATGGTTTGAAGCTTAATAAATTTAAATGTGCAATTAAAGCTGTGTCTGCTGGGCTTAATTCAGGTAATTTAATATTTAGGTTTTCAAAATTATTATTTATTTCGCTTAAAATTTCAAATTCCCGCTGATAATTTTTATCGCCACTTTTGGCTTGTTTATTAATTTTTTCTATTCTTTTTTGCATAACGCTCATATCCGCTAAAGCCAGCTCCAGCCTAATAGTTTCAAAATCTCTAATAGCATTCACGGAACCGTCTACGTGGTGGATATTTTCGTCTTCAAAACATCTAATAACATGCACAATTGAATCAACTTCTCGGATATGACTCAAAAACTTATTCCCAAGCCCCGCTCCCTCACTAGCACCTTTAACTAAGCCGGCAATATCTACAAATTTAAAAGCGGCTGGTATTATTTTTTGTGAATTAAAAATTTCTTTTAGTTTTTCTAACCTTGAATCGGGGACATTAACAATACCGATATTTGGTTCAATTGTGCAGAATGGGAAATTAGCAGCTTCAGCCGAATTGTTTTGAGTTAAGGCATTAAATAAAGTTGATTTGCCCACATTAGGAAGGCCGACTATTCCAGCTTGAAGCATTATAATTTAAATTTATTTTTAACTAATCTTCTTTATTTTAGACTAAAATCTTTCTGAAAAAAGAAATGTATAAAAATATAAAATGGTTAAAATGTATTAATTTAAAAGATGTTTTTTAATAATTTACGTTTCCGTTTAAATGGCAAATATTTTTTACCTGGCTTAAAACGTTGGATTATTATATTTTCTTTGGGTATTGGTTTTATTGCCTTTGGAGTTGCTTTACTTCTTGAACTCAGGCCTTTAACTAATATTAGCTTAATGATTTGGACGGCTTTAAGATGGGTGGCTAATATTCTGCCTGCTCATTTGAGTGGTCCTTTAATTTTAATTTTAGGTGTTTCGCTAATTATTGCTTCCTTGGGTCTCATTCTCCAAACCCTTTTAGAAGTTACCAATCGTGATAATTCTTCTTTTGGTGGTGATGCAAATACTCCTCAATCAATTTTAAAAGCCCTTGAAAGAGCCAGAAAAAAAGGTCAAGGTCCTAAAATTGTCGCAATTGGTGGCGGAACTGGCTTGTCTAGCTTATTAATTGGTTTAAAAAATTATTCGACTAATATTACAGCCATTGTAACGGTCGGAGATGATGGCGGAAGCTCGGGCAAATTACGTGAAGAATTAAAAGTCGTCCCTCCCGGAGATATTAGAAATTGTATTGTGGCTTTATCGGATGAAGAAGAATTAACGACTTCCCTCTTTCAATACCGTTTTTCACTAGGAAGTTTAAAAGGGCATAGTTTGGGTAATTTATTTTTAGCCGCTCTGTGTGATATTTGCTTGGGTGACATGGCTCAGGCTTCCTTGCTCGCTAGCCGCATTTTAAGAACTGGCGGAAAAGTATTGCCCTCTTCATTAAAAGCTGTTCATTTGGAAGCTGAAATGGAGGATGGCTCTATTATTTCTGGCGAATCTAAAATACCCGAAGGTGGCAAATTAATTAAAAAGATTTTTGCGACTAATATTTCCGCCGCCTTACCCGAATGTTTATTGGCTATTAAAGAAGCTGATTTGATTATTTTAGGCCCTGGCAGCCTTTATACTTCAATTATTCCAAATCTTTTATTTCCCGAAATTCTAAAATCAATTGAAGAAGCCAAAGCAAAAGTGCTTTATGTTTGTAATTTGGTGCAAGACAAAGAAACCCAAAATTATAAAGCTTCCGATTTTTTAAGAGCCATTAAATCACATACGAATAAAAATATATTAAATGCAATTTTATTAAATGCTCCTGAAAGCTGGCAACTAGATAAAGGAAAACCAATTCCCATTGACTTAGAAACAATTAATGATTTAGGTGTTGAGCCTATTATTAGAAGTAAATTACAAGATTATAATGGTAGACATAATCCCACCCGGTTGGCTCGCTCAATTATGCAGTGGTTTGGCTTTCAGCAAAATAATAAAAATTTACCCGAAGTAAAAATACCTGAACAAATTAAAGTTTGAAAGATTTTTTATTCAATTTACTTTTTCTTTACTGCTAAAATGAGTCACAATTCAAAAATATAAAGAGAAACTCAGTTAATTTATGGAATTAAAACATAAGTCTAAAATAATGACTGAAGGCGAAAAAGCTGCTCCTGCCAGAGCTATGTTAAGAGCAGTTGGTATGAATGACCAAGATTTTAACAAGCCAATTATTGGCCTTGCTTCTGGCTGGAGTACAATTACACCTTGCAATTTTCATTTAAATTCCCTAACCGAAAAAGTTGAAAAGGGAGTTTATGAAGGCGGTGGTTTCCCGCAAATTTTTGGCACAATTACTGTCTCAGACGGAATTTCAATGGGACATGAGGGCATGAAATTTAGTCTTGTTTCTCGGGAAGTTATAGCGGATAGCATTGAAGTTGTTAGTTCTGCACAGCGTTTTGATGGTTTAGTTGCAATTGGCGGTTGCGATAAAAATATGCCAGGTGCTTTGATCGGCTTAGCCAGAATGAATATTCCTAGTATTTTTGTTTATGGTGGCACTATTTTAGCCGGCTCTCATAATGGTAATGATGTAGATATTGTTTCAATTTTTGAAGCCGTCGGTAAATATCAAGCTGGCAAAATTTCAAAAGATGAATTAATAGCCATTGAAAAAGCTGCTTGCCCAGGACCTGGCTCATGCGGAGGAATGTACACGGCCAATACAATGGCATCTGCGATTGAGGCAATGGGCATGAGTTTGCCAAATGGTGCTTGTATGCCGGCTGTCCATGCTAAAAAGTCAGCTGAAGCCCGACAAGCTGGAACACAAGTAATTGAATTAATTAAAAAAGGCATTACACCCCAAAAAATTATTAGCAAATCAGCCCTTGAAAACGCCATTGTGGTTGGTTTAGCTTTGGGTGGTTCTACTAATATGGTTTTGCATTTATTAGCCATTGCCAGCTCGATTGGAGTAGATTTAAATATTAATGATTTTGACCGTTTAGCGGATAAAGTTGCTCATATAGCTGACTTAAAGCCCAGTGGCAAATACGTAGCAGCTGATTTTGACCGAATTGGTGGCATTCCAATTTTGATGAAATATTTATGGCAAAAGGGTTTAATTAAAACCGATTTAATTACTTGTACTGGTGAAACTGTAGAGCATAATTTAAAAGAAATTAATAATTTAGATTTTGACAAACAAAAAGTTATTTATCCGATCGAAAAAGCTTTTCGAAGCACTGGTCCAATTGTTATTTTAAAGGGTAATATTTCTCCCGAAGGTTGTGTCGCTAAAGTGTCGGGTTTAAAAGTAACTGAAATTACTGGTTCTGCCAAGGTTTTTGATAGTGAAATTGAAGCTTTTAATTCAATTAAGGCCGAAAAAATTAAAAAAGGTAATATTGTTATTATTCGTTATGAAGGACCAAAAGGTGGGCCTGGCATGCAAGAAATGCTTTCGGTTACAGCGGCTTTGATGGGACAGGGGCTAGGAGAAGATATTGGTTTAATTACGGATGGACGCTTCAGTGGCGGTACTCACGGTATGGTTGTCGGCCATGTTTCACCAGAAGCTCAAGATGGTGGGGTAATTGCTATTATTGAAAACGATGATACTATTACAATTTCTGCTGAGAAAAAGCTAATTCATTTGCACTTAACTGATGAAGAGATTAAATCCAGACTTGAAAAATGGAAAAAGCCTAATATTAAGTATCAAAGAGGTATTATGGCCAAATATGCAAAAACAGTTTCTGCTAGCAGTGAAGGAGCTGTAACAGATAAGTTTTAATTATTTTTTTGCTCTTTTAAGCTTATTCTACCGTAACAGATTTGGCTAAATTTCTGGGTTGATCGACATCTTTGCCTAAGTGTTCGGCTAAATAATAGGCGATTAATTGTAAAGGCAAAACACTAATAAACGGTGAAAAGAAATCTTGAAATTCTTTGTATTCTTCGCTAAAAGGCAAAGCAGGTACTTCAAATACTGTATCCAATTCTTGCCTGGCTGATTTATCCAGATCGTCAATTACGCCTAAAGATGGTGCTCCACGAGTTTTAGCTTCAATGCAATTGTGTAAGGTTTTATGATAAGTTGAGCCTGGCAATAAAATTGACAATGTTGGAGTTGTCTCATCAATGGTAGCAATTGGGCCATGTTTCATTTCACCTGCAGCATAACCGGTTGTTTGAATATAAGTTAATTCTTTAAACTTTAAGGCTCCCTCAAGAGCGATTGGATAATTAAAATTACGACCTAAAAATACAAAAGCTTTTTGCTGAGCATATGGCAATATTTTTTCACGGTAAGTTTCGCTGCGAGCCAGAGTTTGTTCCATAATTTGAGGCAAATAACGCAATTCATTTTTTAGCCAATTTAATTTTTCAGATGGAAGGCTATTATGAATTTCGGCTAAGTTTATCGCGAGCAAGTATAAGCAAAGCATTTGGGCTGTAAAGCTTTTAGTAGCGGCCACACTAACTTCAATCCCAGCCTGAATTAAAATATTGCCACCTTCAGCCAAAGCCGATAAAGTTGAATCTGAGCGATTAGTAATAGCTAAAAGTTTAGCTCCTTTTTTTAAAGCTGTTTTAACGGCTAATAAAGTGTCAGCTGTCTCGCCCGATTGGCTAATAGCAATAATTAAAGTTTTTTCATCAACTAAAATTTCGCGGGCTAAAAGCTCACTAGCAAATTCAATTTCAACCGGAATCTTAGCCAAAGTCTCTAAAGCTAATTTACCAATCATACCAGCATAAAAAGCGGTTCCACAGCCACAAATCAGAATCCGGTTTATATCTTTTAATAATTCTGGCTTTAATTCAGCGAATTCGATTTTCAAATTGTCTTTAACATGATGAGCCAAAAGCTTACGAATAATAGCGGGCTGTTCATTAATTTCTTTAAGCAAAAAATGTTTATAGCCAGCCTTATCTAAAGAGACTGGGTCAGCATTTAAAACTTGGATTTGAGGAGTAATTTGTTTTTGGGTTTTGCCGTCAAAGACTAAATATTCGCCGTTTAATTTTAATTCAGCTACTTGTCTGTCTTTAAGCCTAATAATTTGGTCAGTATATTGCAATAAAGCCGCACTATCGCTGGCACAAAATAAATCTTTCTCTTTACCAATTCCTATAACAATCGGTGCATCATGGCAAGTTAAAATAATTGTATTTGGGTCATTTTTGCTGATAGCTGCTAAGGCATAACTACCTTTTATTTTATTGATTATATTTAGCATTGAATTTTTTAAGCTAAAACCTGCTTTCAATTCAAGCCCCAAAAGGTGAGCAATTACTTCACTGTCTGTATCAGAAGCAAATGTAATTTTGAAATTTTTAATTAATTCTTCTTTTAATTCATGAAAATTATTAATAATCCCATTATGCACAATGGCTACTTCGCTGTCTGAGCTTGCATGAGGATGGGCATTAATATCACTTGGTATTCCTTGAGTTGCCCAACGGGTATGGCCAATGCCAATTTTGCCTTTTTGCGGATTTCGGGCGGTTAACTCAATTAAATTGTTTAATTTGCCTTTGGCTTTAATAATTTTAATATGCCCATCAGGCGAATAAATAGCGACACCACTGGAATCATAACCTCTATATTCAAGCACACGCAGAGAGTTAATTAAATAGTCTAAAGCATTATCTTGACCAATATATCCTACTATACCGCACATAAAACAAATTAAATTCTGTAATAACCAAATTGAATGATAGCAAAAGTTTAGTTAAAATATTAAAATGTTTATTTGATTTTGGCTGCCAGTTAAAGAAATTAAATAGCTTTTCAGCTTACTCAAGGCTTTAATTTCAATTTGTCTTACTCTTTCGAGACTTATGTCTAAAGTATGAGCCAAATCGGCTAAAGGTACAGTTTTTTGATTATCTTTAAAACCATAACGACTTTTTATAATTATAGCTTCTCTTTCAGTCAGACTTATTGCTAAAGCTTTGCTCAAAATCTCAGAAATGGCTTTTGCTTCCAGTACTTCATCCATTGGTGTAATTGATTCGTCTGGAATATCGGCGGAAAAACTTTCATTATTCTCTTCCGAAGAAAAGCTACCGCTTTGATCAAGTGAAATAATTTGTTCTTGCTGATTAATCAATAAATTAATTTGCCTAAACTTTTGCAAAGAAATATCCAAAACCTCACAAATTTCACTAGGAAGAGCATCTCGGCGCAAAGCTTTAGATAAAGACTCTTTTACTTTTTGACATTTACTCATTAATTCAAGCATAGAAGCTGAAATCCGAATTAAACGTGAACGTTCAGCAATGCCGCTGAGTATAGCTTGTCTAATCCACCAGGTAGCATAAGTGGAAAATCTATAACCAAGCTCTGGATCGTATTTTTCAACTGCTTTTAATAATCCTAAATTCCCTTCCTGGATTAGGTCTGTTAATTCAAAGTTAGTATTTAATTCTGAGTATTTTTTTGCTAAGCTAATTACTAATCTTAAATTGGCTAAAATAAGTTTTTCACGTGCTTTCAGAGCTGAGGGAGTATTTTTATTTTGCTTATAAATTCGGGCTAATTCAATTTCTTCAAGCGGATTAAGTAAAGGTATTTTCTTTAAAGTATGAGTATAGTTTTTAATTAAACTAGTAATTTGACTCTTTAGTTCCAGTTCTTCAGTTTGCGGATCTTGAATTGGATCTTGCAAAGAATTTAGGGGTGAATTGTCTAAAAGGGGGGCAGTAGGAAGCATTCACGTAATAAAAAAACTATTCTTTTTTAACTTTGCCCATTAAATTTAGTTTTGAAATAGGGCTTACTATGCTCTTAAGGCTAAACAAGCAATAATTTAGCCGAAACCCTTAAATTTATTTGGATTATAATCAATTTTTACACCGAAAATTTTTATGTTTAAGTTAAAATAATTACATAAATACGAATTGCAAATTAATTATGGTTATTGGTGCAATTAGTGCAAATGCTTTACTACACCTTCAAAATATTCAGAGACAATTAACAGCAGACAAAACAGCCCAATATCGTTTTAAAAACTTACAGAATCAAAGAAGAATTATTAATTTATCCCTCCCTCCCGGACAAGGCTCAAATATTTTGTCAGTTGAAATGAAAAGTAAAAATGATTCAGTGGATGCTTCGGTTAATTTAGAAAGTGGTGAAGTAGCAAATGTTAGTTATTCTGATTCTGGCGAAACTGGGCAAGCACCAACTAACGAACAATTGATTGTTCTTGTTGAAAATGTACTTAATGACCTTCCCAGAGCAGTTTTGGATTTTATCTTTAGCCCCCCAAAGAAGCAGTGATGAAGGGGAATAAAGTGTTTTAAAAACTCCCCTCTTTGAGTTCGGAGAGGGGCTGGGGGTGAGGTTTTGAAGCTTTCTTGAAAATATCTAAGTCTGTTTTTGAATGTCTATAAACATTGCGGATATTCCTTCGCAGCCACAAAAATGAAGTTTGGAAAATATTGGTTTATTTATTTTTATAATTTCATATACTTTTTATTTATTTCTTTTTTTAAATGGTCGGCAATATTACAATAGTCCAATATATCTACTTCAAAAGGCAAATCACTTTCTTTAAAGGCTTCTTCAAGGTCTGCCATTATTGCTAATGATTGTTTTTGTTCTCCTACTATTACTAAATCTAAATCAGCAAATTCTTTATTAGTAAATTTAACTCGTGAGCCAAAAGCCCAAACTTCAATATTAGGAATAAATTTAAAAAGTATTTCTTTTACTATTTCCATATGTTCAGGTTTAAGGCTCAGAGCAGTTTCTTTCATAATTCTATTTCCTTCATATTTTTCAAAAGAATTTTAACTTCTGTATAAAAATCCATAACTAAATCAATATATTCTTGATCAGCGACAGAGTTTTCTCTATATTCGTGCGAGGTAATATTTCTACTTTTCATATACTTATTCCACTGCTCAAAACTCTTTATAAGCTCTTCATCTCTGGCTGTTCTTAAAAGCTGTTTTCTTGGCTCTAAATCATTTTCATCAAAGCCTTGTTCCTTTAAAGTTCTAGCCATCATTTTTAAAGAATGCTCAAAAGTAAATTCAAAGCGTTTTACCAGTGAATCTCTAACTGTTTCTTTTAATTCTTGATCGGTCTTATATTTTTCATAAGTCTTAATTCCTTCTTCTAATCGAGCAATTGCATTTTCTAAATTTGTATAATCTAAAAACATAAATCTATTCTTTTTTCCTTAATTTTAATGATTAAGCTATTTTAATAAATATTAATTTTTTATTGTTTAAAGGCCGGCTTTTTGTGGAATTGATTGTAAAGAAGAATTTTTGTAGCCATAAAATAAAGAAATGCAAAAAGAAAAGAAAACTGATTGTCCACAAGATATTTGGATGAGTGCCAAAATTTGCTTGCCCGATGGTAAAAGAGGCTTTGCCGTTGGCAAAATTATCGAAAAGTCTGACCAAACTCTCAATCTTGTTTTAACTTTAGATCAATCTTTTCTGGGCAGCTCTTCAGAAGTTGGGCGTGATATTAAAAAATGGAATTCAGTACTTTTATCTTCGCAAGAAAATTTATTGACTTTACCCAAAGGAACAGCTATTTTACTCGCTCCACCTAAAATTTTTGGCGTGCGTTTTTGGATTGCCCGCATCGGGGAAACAATGGAAGTTACTGCTTACGGTAAGCCAGAAGACAATAGCGTAGCTTATGGTTTAATTGAATTGAAAAGATTAAAAAATTTCCTAGAAGCTCGTTCTGCTCCCAGAGTTATATTCAGGACACCGATTTTATTAGTAGATACTAAAACTTATAAATTAACACCATTTTTTACCCGTGATATTAGCCAAACGGGTTTAAGCCTTTCAGTTGATATTGCTTCACCTAATAGCATTGATTTTCAGATTAATGATTGTTATTTATTGCAATTAAAAATCCATGAAGGAATGACTATGCCTCCTCTAAATTACCGTTGTATACATATACGTGAAGATATTTTAACCGGAGCTAAAATTATTGGTTTAATACTCGAAGATCGTAAATCTAAAGATCCTGAAGTTGAATATAATTTGACCTTATTAACTTGGTCTGACTCTTTAGAAGAATCCGAAGATGAAAACAATGAAGATAATCTTTAATTTTAGTTAAGTTTGTGATTATTTTTTCTAAGCTTTTTACATTATTCCGTTAGACTTTTATTATATTGGCTGCTTTGGAATTGCCCCTACAAAATAAGAAAAAGAAAAACTGTGAATATTAATAATTTTTTTAAAGGATTTCAGCCTGACTTAACGGTAAATAATATAGATGATTTATCGCCTCAAATATTAATTGACCGAGGAATTAAAGGTGTAATTTTTGATTTGGATGATACTTTAATCGCTGAACATACTGGTAAATTATCCGAAAAAATCGTTCAAATTTTAGAAGATTATAAAAAAGCTGGCCTTAAAACGGGCATTGTTACTAATAATTTTAGTTCTAAATATTGCGAAAAAGTTAGAGATTTATTAGAAAAACATAATTTGTTCATTCCAATGATTGAAAACGCTTATAAACCGCAAACTCTTTGTTTTGAACAAATGCTTGACTTCTTTTCTTTGCCCGCAAATCAAGTTGCGATGGTAGGGGATGGAATTGTAACTGATACTTTTGGTGCGAAAAAGGCCGGGCTTTTATCAATCCGAGTAGAGTGGTTTTCCAGAAATACTTTTAAAAAAGGTTCTTTGTTAGTGCTGCGTGAATTGGTGGTTTGTACCTATGATATTTTCCGGCGTATTCTTTTTGGACACAAATCAACGCAGTATCATATGTTAAAAAATACGGTTGAAAATTCCTATTTATTTTTAATTAATCCAAAATCAAGCCAAACTAAATTAGAAGAAATAAAAGAAATTATTCAAAACCACTTTGAGGGTTTGGGAGCAGGTGCCACTTATAAAATACATGAATGCCATAATTTTGATAATTTGAGTTTAACTTATGCCAATGACATTAAAAATGGCACTTATAGTTGTGTTGTAGCAGTTGGTGGGGATGGCACAGTTCGGGAAGCAATTTCTTTAATTCAAAATAATTGGTCAGTAGTTTTGGGTATTATTCCGACGGGAACCGGAAATTTACTAGCTAAAAGTTTAAATATTCCAACCGAATCTCGAGCCGCTTTAAAAGTTTTAACTCAAGCTCAACAAAAAAAAATTGATATTACCCAAGTTAATAATCAGTATATAACCTTAGTGGTTGGGGCGGGGCTTGATGCCAATATTATGAAAAACACCACTTCCGAAAAGAAAAAGTCATTAGGTATTTTAGCTTATTGCGTGGAAGCTTTTAAACAGGTAACCAAATTAAAACATTCTTTATTTATGCTTGAAATTGATGGAAAAAAACATTGGAAGAAAGCAATTGGTGTCATTGCAATTAACCGTAATAGTTATATTCAAGCTTTTATTCCGCAATTAAAAATGCCCGAAGAAAATAATGGCTTATTAGATATTTGTATACTTAAAGCCGAAACCAGCAGCGACTATTTGGCCATTTTAACCGAATTATTTTCGGGAGCTTATAAAGATGAAAATTCAAAAATTGAACATTATCAAGCCACTACTCTAAAGATTAAATCAATACCTTTATTAAATGTACAAGCCGATGGAGACTATATTGGTAAAACTCCGATGAATATAAAAATACTTCCAAACCGGCTAACTGTGGTGGTACCTGAAGTAATTTAATTCATTTCTCTTAAGTATTAATCTGCCATAGTTAATATTTCTGGACCTTCCGAGGTTATTAAAATTGAATGTTCAAAATGGGCGGAAGACTTATTATCTTTAGTTATAATCGTCCAATTATCTTTTAATTTACGAATATCGCTAATACCCAAATTAAACATAGGCTCAATAGCTAAAACCATACCTTCTTTAATTTCACAGTCGTCATACAAACTAAAATAATCTGCATAATTAGGTATAAAAGGTGCCGAATGATATTCTGGGCCGATACCATGGCCGCCAAAATCTCTCACTAATCCGTAACCTTTAGACTTGGCAACTTTTTCAATCGCTTTAGCAATATCACTAATTTTATTACCTTTTAAGCTGACTTTAATTCCTTCTTCTAAGCCAAGTTTGGTATCGGCTAATAAATTAGCTACTTTTTCATTTATTTCACCAACTGGCACTGTGATCGCATTATCCCCAACAAACTTAAACTCTTGTCCACTTACTAACCCTTTAAGTGTAACGCCTACGTCAATGCTAATAATATCGCCTGACTGTAATATTTTTTTGTTATTTGGTATACCATGCACCACTTCATGATTTACTGACGTACAAAGTGTGCTAGGAAAGCCTAAATAACCTTTAAAAGTTGGAATAGCCCCATGATCTTTAATCCAAGCTTCTGCCAAAACATCCAAATCCCAAGTGCTTATACCGGGCTTAACAGCTTTGCAAACTTCTTTTAAAACATTGGCTGCTAGCTTACCGGCCTTCCGAAAATAATCTTTTTCTTCATCGGTTTTGTAAATAAAAATATTATTCTTCATAAATAAAAGTTAAAAACTTTCTAGATCATAGCAATATTCAATTGGTTATGCTTTTCTGCCCCTAAACAAACCTGAAGTTTTCTGACCAAGCACGAAAAGACCTGCTAAACCTAAAAAACCAATTATTATTTCCCAGGCGGCAGCTATAGCCTGTAAAATGCCAGAGGATTCACCACTATTTTGGTATTGAGATGACAGGGATGCTGGAGGATGTGTTGCATTAAAAGTATTTGAAGATGCATTACTTGAAAATAAAGGAGGTAACCTTAGAGAGGCTAACTGCTGACTACCAACTACTGAACTACTATTATTTGATGTAGATCTCAAACTATTCACACTATGCAACCGATTACCCCCCACACCTGCATTTGCAGAGAGGGTTATCATATTTAATTATGGAAATTTTGATATTCTGATAAATATAACACAGGTAATTTTTTAAGAGCAAGTTTTTTTTTATTACTAAAAATATATTTCCAAAAGTATTTTTTGTTTTTGGTTTGACAATCAAGAGCCAGACTTGGAATATGGTATATTTTTTTGCTGCCTAAAATATAGAACTCCTTGGGATTTCTGAGTCGAAAAGTTTTCCTGCCTTAGAACAAGGCGGATGTCTTAAATGGAAAATCCGTTTCCTAAATGCTTAGGTATACTTCATTTATTCCAATGATTAAGACTTCCAAATAGGATTAATTTGTCAGAAAAACTTTATATGACTCAGACAAGGAGCTTATTTATTATTTTAACTTTTTATAGATTAGAAAGCCAATTTTTTACTTTATAAATATTCAAAAGTAATCACTCAATACTTTAAGTATTAATCATTTTATTCCAAAGTAAATTTTGTTCAATAGTTTCTAAAATCTCAATTTCTTCGATATTCAATAAATTTCTGAGCTGTTTAACAATTAAACTAAAAAGACTAGGATTGAGTTTATTGCCATATGAATTTAAATTATTTAAATACTTAACCTGAAAATGCCCATCTGAAGTGAAATGAAAATCTTTAATTGTATTTTTTTCCATTAGCCAAATATCTGCACCAGCTTCTAATACTTCGGCCGGCAAATTTTGATCTCCATAATTATTTTCTATAATTCCAAGCAAAAGAATTTTTAATAAAATATCCACTTCATCTCTCAAATCGGGGGCATAAATCTCAGTTTGCTCTTTCTGAGAAGATAAAATCAAAGAAGGATTAAATAATTCGGTGTCATAAATTAAACCAACTGTGTTTTTGCCAATTAAAACAAAATTACCTAAAGCATAATCCGCCGGCAAAACTCCCGACCGATCAAGGGGATTAATAACTTGAGCGATATAATCAAGATGCGAAGTTGATTTAATAATATTAGCTATTTTCTTCATTGATCTAGACGAGCTTAAAAAAATTAGTATAAACTCTAATCGGAATTTTGGCTAAAATAAAGCATTTATCCATAAAATTTGTAAAATTAATATAACTTTGTCAAAAATTTTAGAATCAAGTTTTAAATATACCGATGCAATCCAGTAAATCACAAGATATAAATTTAATTAAAAACCTATTTAAAGCAAAAGGTAATATGAATTTGCTTGATAATTACCGAGGCCAAAAGGTTTTAGGCAAACCCGTTTTAATTGAATTTGTAAAGTTTATTTTAGTGGTTTTATTTTGGGTAGGAGCTTCATTCGGAGCAGGAGCGGCGGCTTTTATATTTATTGAATTGATTTTAGCCAAATTTTTACCAATTCAAGTCGTTGACGTATTACGTATTTTTGAACCATTATTAGTAATTTTGACTTTTATTCCGGTCAATGCAATGTTTTTAGTTTTACTGGAACGTAAGCTTTTAGCTTTGCTCACTACAAGGCTGGGGCCAAATCGGGTCGGGCCAAATGGTGTTTTTCAAACTTTTGCGGATGCTTTAAAACTTTTATTCAAGGAAGATATTAGACCTAAAGAAGCCGATAAAGTTTTATTTACCTTGGCTCCAATTATCTTTTTTGCTCCGTCAGTGATAATGTTTTTGCCAATTTTGTCAGTTATTGTTGCCTCTCAAAAAAATGATTTGTGGGGGAAATTAAATATTGAATCAAGTTTATTATTTGTGATTGCGGCTTCGTCTATTGGTGTTATTGGTTTAATTTTGGCTGGTTGGGCTAGCAATAATAAATATGCCTTGCTTGGTAGCTTAAGAAGTGCGGCTCAAGCCATTAGTTATGAAATACCACTCATTTTATCTTTAGTTTCTTTTATTATAATTAGCGGTAATTTAAACTTAAAAGCAATTTCAGACGGACAAAGTCAAAACTTTTTAGATTGGAATATTTTGGCTGGCGGTGCTTTAATGGCGGATAATATAAATTGGTTTGTTCTTCCCGTGCAGCTAATAGTATTTTTGGGTATAGCTTTTATGTTTTACTTTTGTTCCTTAGCGGAAGTCAATCGTATTCCTTTTGATTTACCCGAAGCTGAATCTGAATTGGTAAGCGGCTATAATACTGAATATTCGGGCATGAAATTCGCTTTATTTTTCTTGGCGGAATATACCAATTTATTCATTACAAGCATACTTTTTAGTATATTATTTTTAGGTAGTACACATTCGGGTATTTTAGCTTTAGATCAGTTTTTAGCCAATACTTTGAAGGAAACCTTGCTGGGGGATTTAACCTGGATAACTAATACTTTTATAATTTTAACAAAAGCTTATTTGATGGTTGGTGTGGCAATTTGGATTAGAGCTACTTTGCCCAGATTCCGGTCTGATCAATTGATGGGTTTAGCTTGGAAAGTTTTAATTCCTATTTCTTTGCTTTTAATACTATTGGCAGCCATTTGCAAAACTTTCACCAATTAAATTAAATATTATTTTCCTTTTCGCATTAAAATCACCCGAATTGTACGTAAAATTATTTCAAATTCCAGCCACCAAGATAAATGTCTAATATAAAATAAGTCATATTCTAATTTTTTGAGTGAATCGGACGGAGTAGCCAAAGGTTCATTGACTTGTGCCCAACCGCTTAGCCCTGGCCTAACAGAATGGCGCAAATCATAAAATGGAATCTCTTTCTGTAATTGAGTGGTAAATTCTGGTCTTTCAGGGCGAGGACCAATCAAGCTCATGTCGCCTTTTAAAACATTAATTAACTGGGGCAATTCATCTAATCGGCTGGCTCTTAGTATTTTACCAATTGGGGTTATGCGTGGATCGTCCGATACTGTCCATTGAATACCGTTTTTTTCAGAATCGGCAAACATGGAACGTAATTTATAAATTGTAAAAGTTTTTCCGTTTAAGCCCACTCGTGGCTGAGTATAAAAAATTGAATCTTTGGACATAATTTTCATGATTAAAAATAAACACAGCATCATTGGCAAAGTTAAAATGCTTAAAATTAGGGCACTTAAAATATCAAATATTCTTTTGGCTCTGAGAACGGCTTGATTAGTAATATCATTAAAAACCTGCGAGTTTAAAAACCAATGCCCCGGCAAATTCAATAAAGGAACCCGCAAATTAATCCGCTCAAAAAAATTGGCCGCTTCAATAACCTGAATTCCTTTAAACTTCAATTCAATCAATTCATAAACCAAATCATCTTTAATATTTTCCTCCGAGTATGAATCAATAATAATTATTTCAATATTTTCTTTGGCAATAAAGTCTTTCAATGAAGAATTTGACAACCTAAAGTCTATAAATTCATATTGTTTATTTTGATTATTTTCTTTTCTGAGTAATGAAATTAAAGGCCCTTCATTTAAAAATAAACATTTAATTTGCTTTACCAAAGCCAAATATTTAGCCGAAAAGATTTGTATTAAAATTAAGCGGTTTAACAAAACAAATAAAAACAATAAAAAACAAGCTAAAGCCAAAACATCTCGTCCTAAAGCAAACTTAGTAAAATAACAAAATATTGCAATTCCGGCAAACAAAACTGTATTTCCAATTAATAAGGCGGGAACTTTCTGCCACAGATTGTTGATTTGAGAAGGTAAATGATAAAGATTAGAAATATAAAAAATACTAAATAAAAAACAAATTAAAAAGAATAAAAATAAACCATATAAATTCCAATTTTCATTCGGAAAAATTCCATAATTTGGATATTCAAATATAAAATGTGAAATTAAAAGTGCCAAAATTAGACAAATATAATCTGCTAAAAACAAAATTATTTTCTGTTTTCGGACTAAAATGCCATTTAGCAGGGAAAATAAAGACATTAATTATTTTTTTATATGCAAAATCTGTTTATTACTATAAATTTTAATTTGTAATAAATGTTTTTAAATACTTACCCGGTAAATTTTCATGAAAAAATCTATTTTATTTATTTTAGGTTTGATTTTAGTTAGTGGTTTTCAAATTAGCTCAGTGGAAGCAAAAACTTGGTGTTGTCCGCCAAAAGATAAATGTGCTCCAAAACCAGATAAATGCTCACCACAAGCTAAATGTGAACCAAAAGATAAATGTGGTGCTTGCCCAGATGGCACCGTTGAAACCAATAAATGGTGGAGAGTAATCTAGAATTAATTTCTAAAATAAAAAACTAAGAAAATTTAGCTCATAGCTTTGAGGATTTAAAATAACAATTTCCTTGAGCTATGAGTTTTTTTATTATTAACAGAAAAAATCTCACTAGAAGCTTATAGTAATTTGTTTTGAATTTAATTGATTAATATCTGCTTAAAAGTATAATTATAAAAACGAAAACTGGAAAATAAAAATTGGCTAATTGGCATTTAAACTTCTCAACCGAAAAGGCTTTTGGAGAATTAAAAATTGATATTAAATCAGACTCAACTAAATTATTACAATTGGAAATTGGCTTGGGCAATCTAAGAAAATTAACTCATAATCGTGTCCGACGAGCAATTCACAAAGCTATGCAATTTTTGCGTTATCAGAAAGCTATTATTCAATCAATTGATTTAAAAAGTCTGGAAGCTAAGTTTTCACCTGATTTTATTATTACTGGTTTTCAGGAAGTTAATTATGTCTTTAATAAATATAGCTCAAACAAGTTTCCTACCGCAGATTTTAGCCAACTTAAAACCAAATTAAATTCTGAGCAGCAAATTATTTTAAACTCAATTAATTTTAGTAAAGATTTAATCAATGAACCAGCTAATATTATGACTCCGCAGGCTTTAGCGGAAGCAGCTCAGAAATTAAGCACTAAAAACTTAAAAGTCAAAATTTTAAATTCAGCAGAATGCGAAGCTTTGGGCTTAAATACTTTTTTAGCGGTTTCTCGAGCGGCTGCAGCCAAGCCCCAACTGATTGAATTTACTTATAATAATTCTAATTCAGAGAAATATATTGGTTTAATTGGTAAAGGTTTAACTTATGATACTGGCGGCCTAAGCTTGAAGCCAAACAAATACATGTACGGCATGAAAAGTGATATGTCCGGTGCAGCTGTTATTATGGGCATTTTTAAGGCTTTGTCCGAATTAAAGTGGCCAATTTCAGCGAAGGGTTTAATTTTGGCTTGTGAAAATTCTTTTGACGAAAATTCTTTTAGACCCGGCGATATTATTAAAACCTTAAGCGGAAAAACGGTTGAAATTGTTGATACCGACGCCGAAGGACGCTTAGTTTTAGCTGATGCCCTAACTTATTTGAGTCGGCAAAAAGAAATTAATAAAATTATTGATTATGCTACTCTAACTGGTTCTTGTGCAGCCGCTTTGGGCGATAAAGCCGCCGGAGCTTTTACTAATAATAATTTTTTTTTAAAGGAATTTGGCTTGGCTTCTGCTTCAGTCGGTGAAGAGATTTGGGAATTACCAATGTATGAAGAATATAAAACTGACCTCGAAAGTTCTTGTGCCGATTTATTACAATGTGCTGGCCGCCCAGATGCCAGTTTAGCCGCTTTATTTTTGCAGGAATTTATTATGGAGAAAAAACCTTGGCTTCATTTAGATATTGCTGGAGTTGCTTATTTAGACGAGAAAAGTGATGAGTATGAAATTGGTCCAACTGGCTGGGGAGTTTGGAGTACCTTGGAATATTTAAAATTAGCTGGCAATACAAACTCAAATAGTTAGATTATTGCTGAAAAACTTTTTTATTTCATTAAGTATTAATTCGGCCGAATTGCCATTGCCAAAAGTATTACTGGGTTTAGACATTTGACTATATAATTCCTTGTCTTTTAGCAAAGCACTAAAATTAATATAAACGTCTTCTTCATTGGTACCAACTAATTTGGCATTACCAGCTTCAATGGCTTCAGGTCTTTCAGTGGTTTTCCGCAAAATTAAAGTTGGCTTTCCTAAGCTACAGCCTTCTTCTTGCAAACCACCCGAATCAGTAATTAAAATATGGGCTTTTTTTAGCACAAAACAAAAAGTTATATAATCCAAAGGCTCAATTAATTTGATATTTGGGCAGTTTTGTAAAATTGGCTCAATTGCTTCTCTAACTGATGGATTCGGATGTATCGGAAAAATTAATAATAAATTTGTATGCTCTTGGCTAACTCTTTTTAAAGCTCTTGCTACTTGTTTATGTTCTTCTCCAAGGCTTTCTCGACGGTGCATTGTAATTAAAATTAGTTTTTTCTTTTGCTCTAATTCCTTCAATTCAAAAGGTAAGTTTATAAATTCAGTTAGTTGATTGTTTTTTTCTAAATTATCTAATTTATCAATCGTATCTTTCAGTGAGTCAATAACTGTATTTCCAACCACAAAAACATTTTCTTTTATATTTTCTTGTTTTAAGTTTTGGGCAGCTGTTTCGGTGGGAGCAAAGTTTAAACAAGCAATTTGGCTAATTTGCCGACGCAGCATTTCTTCCGGGAAAGGATTGTAAATATTATTAGTTCTTAAACCAGCTTCCAAATGAGCAATTGGTATTTTATGCAAAAAGCCAGCCATCGCCCCAGTATAAGCAGTAGCAGTATCACCTTGCACAATAATCAAATCACTATCTTTAATTGCTTCATCAAGTTTTTGTAAAATATTAGCAATTACCTGGCTAGGTGACTGATTAAACTGCATAATTTCTAAATTAATATTCGCTTCAAAATCAAACCATTTATATAAATTATTTAAAAGCTCTTTATGCTGTCCAGTCGAGATTAAATTCAAATTGAAAATATCAACGTGTTTCTGACAAGCTTTTATTAATGGAGCTACTTTTATTAATTCTGGCCTTGTGCCAAATACAAAACTTATTTTTTTCATTTTGGAATATACTAAGTAATTTATTTTCTTTATTCATTTATCTTTTCTATTCTAGGTTAAAATCAGATTAATTTTATCCATTTAAAAAGAATATTATAAAGCTTAGAAGCTGTCTGTGCATTTACTATTGGTAATTAAAATGAAATATAAAATATCTTTATACTTGCAAACTTTTTTATACTTACTGGCGGGTATTAATCATTTTTTGAATACAAATTTTTATATTAAATTAATACCTTCATATTTGCCTTTTCCCAAAAATTTAGTGTATATAAGCGGAATAGCGGAAATTTTATTAGCACTTTTTTTATTGTCTACAAAATTTCGTATATGGGCGATTTGGCTGATTATGGCTATGTTAATAGCGTTTTTGCCAATTCACATTCAAATGATCATTGATGCTTATAATAATAAAAATGAAGTATTACTTTGGATTACAATTATCCGTTTGCCTTTACAATTTGTTCTGATATATTGGATTTATAGCCTTAGGCAGAGAGAAAGCTTAAATTAATAACATTTAAAAGAAAAAAAATTTTTATCTGATTGGGCTAATTGATTCCAGTTTAATTCTTTATTTCCATAAATTAAAATAGCAGATTTAAGCGGCTTTAATTCAATTTCTACGCCTTTAGAATCGCCAAACTGAATTTCTTCACCGGCAAATATTGTTTTATCGATAATATAGTTGTTTAAAGATTGAGAGCGGATTTTCAACTCAGACTTTTGGGTGGCAACTAATTTAAAAGCTTTGCACTGCTTGTCCAATGATACATGAAGTGAATCTTTCTTTTGGAATATAAAGTATAAAGCTCCACCAACCAATAAAACAAGCAATAAAAGCTTAAAGCTAATTTTACTTTTTTTTCTTTTAGGTGATTTAATTGGTATTGGCTTCATATTAATAACCCTCTAGGATTGATTTTAGTCCATTCACCGACTTTCAGATTATTTAATTGTACCCCTCCGATCGATATTCTTAAAATACGTTTGACAAAAAGCCCTGCCTGAGAACAAGCTCTCCGGATGTGCCGATTCTTTCCTTCTTTTAGCTCTATTTCGACGGTATTGGCTGATTTAACTTGCAAATCAAAAAAACTATTCAAAAAATCTAATTGCTTTTCCTCCTTCAGGCCTTCCAGCACCACTAAATATTTTTTGGAAACGTGAAATTGTGGATGAGTAAATTTCAGAATAAAATCTCCATCGTCACTTAAAAGCAATAAGCCTTCCGATTCTTGGTCTAATCGGCCTACTGGTTTTAAATTAGGAATATTAATTTTGTTTAGATAATAATTTAAGCCTTTAATCGAAGTAATAATGCCTTTCGGTTTATAGAAAGCAAAATAATTTTTTGGTAAATTTAAAAAATCCGCCGCTTTAAATTGTAATTTTTTATGATCTTGCTCAACTTCAATTAAATCAGTGTGGCTAACAATAAAGCTAAATTGCTCGGTGATTATATTATTAACTTTAACTTTTTGCTGAGTTAATAAATCAATTGTTTTACGTCGTGGAATTTGTAAAGCTAAAGCTAATATTTGTACTAATTTCATATCCTAAAGTTATTTTTCATTATCTTTAATAGAAGGCAGTAAGGTTGTGTCACTAGTCAAAACTGAGAATTTACGCAGTAATAAATCTTCATAATTATTACCTTTTAGGCTATTTTCTTCAATCAATTGAAACTCATTTTCACTACATTTAGCAATTTTCATCGTTTCATTTAAAGGTATTGAATTTAAAGAGCAATTGGTTTTTCTAATTGGCTTTTCGGTTTTTACATTTGCAATTAAATTTAATGGATTTCTGATAGCTAAAGCATTTTTATTTTTAAACTCAGTTGGTATATAGTCAATTGGGCGTCCAAAATTCACATTCTGAGCGTCTTCTAAATAAGAATTAACAATTGCAATCACTTCCCCTTTTTCATTAAAAATTGGCCCGCCGCTGCTACCAGTTGAAATGGGAGTTGTATATTGCAACATAGTACCAATTGTTTTATGTGATTCTAAATATTTATTATTTTTATTATTATAGTAATAAACCAAATTCCCGAGGGTAAAGGCAATATCAAAATTATCGTAGACAACACTATTATTTCTTTTTTTGTCCAAAACAGCTAAATGACCATCCGAACAACGCATTAATCTTAAACCTTCATCTTCTTTCTCAGAGATTGTCTCGCAGTTTTTTTGCAAGTTTTTATAAAAGTTAACTGACTTGTAAATTTTCGGATTAGCTTTATCATAAACCGGCGAAAAATCACTACTCCTTTCAGAAACAAAATTATTACGCACTGAACTTAAAAGACCTTGCGATAAAGTACTATCGATCCCCCCAATTTCACTACCTTTTGGATAAGAAATAATAGTTAAATTTTCACCGATTTCGCTTTCAGCCTTTGTTTTAAGTGGCACAGCTTTAAAGTAATTTATTAATTTAGTATCCAAAATTGCTATATCTAAATCTTTATCAACCCAATTAACTTCATAAACTTTATAAGCATTTTTTTGGCGGTCTACTAAAATTATTTCTTTAGCATTCTCAATTACATGTGCAGCCGTTAAAAAATGACCATCATTATCAATTGCAAAGCCAGTACCGCTCGAAAATTTATTATCACTCTCATTTGCAATTACTAATAAAACTGAATCTTTATTATCACGGTAAATATCTTTAGGGGTTTTTGAGACTGTTGGAGAACTTAAATTACTTTTATTCACGCTGGCAGACAGAGCTTTAAAAGGCAATTGCCAAGCAAATAATAATATTAATCCTAAAACTGAAAGCTTGGCTTGCATAAAGTTGTTCTTTAATAGTCGATAATAAAAAATTCCTATAAATTAATAAAATCTAACTTTCCAGTAGGGCTTTAATAGTTTTGTTTAGGGCTTTTATTAATTAACGTGAGTTCGACGGATAAAAATACACAGAAAAATCTCTGGGAGAAGATATGCAAGTTTTTTCTGTAAGTCAATTCCCAAGTCTTTTTAAGCCACTCCTCTTTCTATTAATTTAGGTATCAAAAATCAAAAGCTCTAAATCCATTTCAGCGGAAGTTTTCGTATTTTTTTATTTACCAAGCCCACTTTAAACACAACTTAACATTGCTTAAGTTCCCCCTGAAGGGGGCGGAGGGGGCTTTTAAAGTGAAATTCTTTAGAACGATAACTTTTTCTCTGTTGATTATTTCAAACTTTGATTTTTATCGAACTCACGTTAATTAGGATTAAAAATTTATTTTCTAAATCTTTGCACGATTAATAGGGAAGCAAATTAAATTTTATTCCATAATTTCGACTTTCAGCTCTTCATCAGTTTTATCAAGTGGCACTTTTGCAATAATGTCTCCAGCATTTAAGCCTTCAGTTACCAAATAAGAAGTGCTTTCTCCTTCTACTGGATTAGCTTTAATAAATTTTTGCTTTAAACTTTGGCGATTTTCCGTTAAAACATAAACAAATTTCTCTCCTGAAACATTCTCAGCTACTGCTTCTTTGGGGATTATAATACTTGGTTGCGGATTAGCAATTTTAATTAAACAGTTTACCGATAAACCTGCTTTTAAAGCTTCGTCTGAATTATTAATATGTGCAATTAAAACTATTGAACGAGTTTCTTGATCAGCTTGCGGGTTAATTTTTATAATTTTAGCTTTAAAAATTTTGTCTGGCAAAGAATCAACTTTTACTTCTAAAGCCTGGCCTAATTTAATTTGGTTTAAATATTGACTTGGAACCGAAATTTCAACTTTAAGCGGATTAATACTAATAATTTCAAATAATTGTTTTCCTGGCTGGGCAAATTCACCGTTTTTAATATATTTTTTGCTCACCAAGCCATTTATCGGCGATTTAATATTAGCTTTATTTAATTCCGAGCGGCTCAATTTAATTTGTAGTTTTGCACTTTCTGCTTCTCTTTGCTTGATTTTTAAATCTGTGTCTGCGGCGTCAAATTCAGCTTGAGAAATTAAGTCTTCTTTTAATGAAATTTGTTTTCTGCCAAAAGTTATTTCCGCTAATTTTTTTTCCGCTAATTTTTTATTTAAATTTTCTTCGCTTTGCCTTAATTGATTAGTTAAATCTTTGCTGTCTAAAATAGCTAATAATTGCCCAGCTTTCACTCTGTCACCCTCTTCAATTCTGGCTTGTAAAACTAAACCGTTTACTTCACTATTTACAATTGATTCTTTAATGGGTTTTAATTCGCCTAAAGCCGGAAATGATTGCGTATAATTAGTAAATTGTATTTTTTGCAAATCTTCAGGGCTAATAATAATTTTTTTAATTTCTTGTTTGGCAGACTTTTTGGGCGGGCTTTTTTTAGTACAAGCACCAAAGCAAAAAACAGATAAACACATCAATAGGCTCAAAAAATATTTCATAGTTTTAATTTAATAAAAGTGAAGAATATAAGTAACACAGAATTAAATGTAATTTTACTTTATTTTTAAAGAAGCAATATTAATAATCAGGCTAATAGCTTGACTTTTTAAATTTTACCTGTTTACAATGGCTTATTAAAAGCTGACGGCAATAGAAATTTATGGCATTTATGGGATTGATTGGATGTGGAAATTTAGGCTCTGCAATGTTAACTCGTTGGATTGCAAATGGAGCTGATCCGCATTTAATTAAGGTTGTCGATAATCATCCTGAGCGTATTACTCAGTTTAATATGAAAAGCTCTGCTCTCGAAGATTTATCGGGCGTGGATGTTTTGGTTTTGGCTGTAAAGCCCTGGAATATTGTAGAAGTCCTACAAAGAATTAAAATTGAACCCGATACAGTTGTTGTCTCGATGGCAGCTGGGGTTAGTTTGTCCAAGTTAGCTAAAGCTCTGCCAGCCAAGCAACCAATTTGTCGAGTAATGCCTAATATTGGAGTTAAGCTTGGTTTGGGTGTTTTAGCCATTGCTTTTAATTCATATGTTCAGTCTAGTCATAAATTAAGTGTCAAAGAAATTTTGGAACCTTTAGGCAAAACAATTGAACTCAAAGAAAAAGATTTTAATGCTGTAACAGCTTTAGCCGGAAGTGGTCCTGCTTTTGTTTCTTTAATTTTAGAATCTTTAATGATGGGAGGCGTAGCTGGCGGATTATCCAGTGAAACCGCTAAATTTTTAGCCCTCGAAACTGTGAATACAACGTTAGAATTAATTGAATCTGGCTTGCACTTTGACGAATTAAGATTTTTAGTTAGCTCACCAGCCGGTACGACGGTTGCTGGACTTGAAGTTTTGGAAAAAGATGGTGTCCGGGGATCAATAATTCAAAGCATTAAAGCTGCTTCAAGCAGAGCTGAAGAATTAGGGCAAGAACCAGCAGGCATTGATTAAAAACTTTAATATCTTATTTTATTATTAAACAAAACCACTCAGCCTTAATAATTAGAGCCAAAAGTGCTATGCTCGTATACAATTATTGTCTCAAAAATTTTAAGGAAGTTGAAGAAATATGTCTACTAAAAAAGTAAAAGTTGGAATTAATGGTTTCGGACGTATTGGTCGTTTAGTTTTTCGGGCAATTTGTGATCAAGGTCTTTTGGGCAAAGAAATTGAAGTTGTAGCAGTTAATGATTTAGTCCCAGCCGATAACTTGGCTTATTTAGTAAAATATGATTCAACTCAAGGACGCTTTAAAGGTACTGTTACCAGCAAAAAATCGAATCCGAGCTTAGAAGAAGATAATTTATTAGTGGTAAATGGCCAAGAAATTAAGTGTTTAGCTATTAAAGAAGGCCCGTCTGCTTTACCTTGGAAAGATTTAGGAGTTGATATTGTCATTGAATCAACTGGTTTATTTACCGATGCCGAAAAAGCTAAAGGACACTTGCAAGCTGGTGCTAAAAAAGTAATTATCTCGGCACCTGCCAAAAACGAAGATATTACAATTGTTAAGGGCGTTAATTGCAGCAAATATGACTCCGCTATCCATCATATTGTTTCAAATGCTTCTTGTACCACCAACTGTTTGGCTCCAGTCGTACATGTACTTTTAAAAGAAGGTATTGGTATTGAAGAAGGCTTAATGACTACAGTGCATTCTTATACTGCTACTCAAAAAACCGTTGATGGTCCTTCCAAAAAAGACTGGAAAGGTGGCAGAGCGGCGGCAATTAATATTATTCCTTCCGCAACTGGAGCTGCCAAAGCAGTTGGTTTAGCCATACCGGAAGTTAAAGGTAAAATAAGTGGCATGGCCTTTAGGGTGCCAACTCCGACAGTTTCAGTGGTTGATTTAACTGTCAGGACTACTCGAGATACTTCTTATGCTGAAATTTGTGAATTAATGAAAAAAGCTAGTGAAACTTATATGAAAGATATTTTGGCTTATACCGAAGACGAAGTTGTTTCGACTGACTTTATGGGAGATTGCCATTCTAGTATATTCGACAAAGGATCAGGCATTGAGCTTAATAGCAAATTTTTTAAATTAGTAGCTTGGTATGACAATGAATGGGGTTATTCAAATCGGGTGGTAGATTTGACCATTTTAATGGCATCTAAATTATAAAATCTTTGAAGCATTCCTAACTCCCTAGGGCGGAGGGATTCAGATGGAAAAAGATAAAAATAAAATCATTGATCTTTGGCAAAAAAGGCGTAAACAGCATAAAAACAAAAAAAGGCGAAATTTATTAAAAAAACTGATTGCTTTTTTGCTGTTTATATCTTTGAATGGATTTTTAATTTATTTTTATATTATAAGTTCCTTAACCGCTCCCCGTATTGATTTGCAAGGCTTAAGGGATGAAGTTCAATTAGAAAAAATTAGAAAAAACCTTTATTTGCACATCGACAGAAAACATTGGTTGCTTTTTGTGAATCGTTCCGCCTTAACAGAAAGTCTTAAAAAGCTTGAACCTTTAATTGATAAAGTTGAAATAAAAAGTATTTTATGGCCTGAGCCCAATTTGAAAATAATTGTCCAGGAAGAATTACCGTGGGTTTATTTTGGAAATGGTTGGCTTTTAACCTCAACCGGACATTTAATTGAAGATACAGAAAAACTCGATTTTAATGAATTATTATTTGCTTCAAATGCCGTGATATTTGCTCAAGACAATCAATATGAATTTTGGAAAAAAGAAGGCAAAATAATTCAGAAATTAATTTATTTGATTAATACTCAAATGCCTGAAAAGCCATTAAAAGGAATGTTTTTGAATTCAAAAAGCGATAATTTTATCATTTT
Source organism: Synechococcales cyanobacterium bin2.concoct.b11b12b14.033 (assembly GCA_013298875.1). GTDB lineage: Bacteria > Cyanobacteriota > Vampirovibrionia > Caenarcaniphilales > Caenarcanaceae > JAAFJH01. Next base: position 1,010 of record JAAFJH010000002.1, on the reverse strand, counting down.
AGATGGCTTGCAAATTAATTTGGGTTCTTGGGATGGAGAAATACTTGAACGAGCGGCTCTTTTATCAAGCCTGAAACCGGTATTGCAAAAATATAGTTTAAGTCAAAATACTTTAAATATTAAAAGCAAAAATATAGCCAATTTGAAATTAAATTAAACTGTCGTCAAAATCACTAATTTTTTAAAAGATGACTGATTATGTTCAAAAATAGAATAAAAAAATTATAATATTTCCATTAAAAGTTAAACCGTAAGATGAGTCAGGTTTTGCCAAATTAATAAAAATTGAATGTTTTAAAAATGAGCTTATGAATTTACCCAGCAAAGATAAAAAACCACGAAAAATAATTTTTATTATAAAGCTTATATTATTGAGTTTTACTCTTTTGATCAGCTTTGGATTTACTTATTCTAATTATTATTATAAAAACTCTTTAAATAATTTAACCATTCAAAATCCGCTTAATTATAATCTGCAAAAACCAATGATTATTCTGGTAGCTGGTACTGATCAAGAATATAAAATAAGTAAGTATGGATATGCAGTTAAAGTCAAAAATACTTTTCATGGACGGACAGACACAATTATTTTATTCAAATTTGATCCAGTTAAAAAAAGAATAATTGCTTTAAATATACCTCGAGATACGCGTGTTTTTATTAATGGGAAAAGCCCGGATAAAATTAATTCAATCAATGTTTTGGGTGGACCGCAAGCCTTAAAAAATTCGGTTGAAAGACTTTTTGATTTAAAAATAGACCATTTTATTTTAGTTGATACACATGGCGTTGAAAAAATTATTGATGAAGCCGGCGGCATTGAAGTAGATATTCCGAAACGAATGGTTTACAAAGATAAAACTGATGGCTTAGACATTAATTTGAAAGTGGGAACTCAAACTTTAACTGGCAAACAAGCAGTTGGTTTTTTACGTTTTAGGCACGATAATCTGGGCGATATTGGACGTATTCAAAGACAACAAATTTTCTTGCGAGCCATTAAACAAAAA